>JBAQYF010000022.1:0-45428 GCA_049299895.1 Candidatus Altarchaeia archaeon | reverse complement strand
ATGCATTTACGAAAAAATAGTGACGCCCGTCGGAAACTCAGCCAAAATAGACTCCCAAAAAAAATACATAGGCAAAAGAGCCTATGTAATAATCCTCAAAGACTAAAGATTATGCAACACAGCAGTTCTTTTACTTCTTGTTGTAGATTTTGTACGCCTTCACCGCAGCTAAGGCGGCTATCAGGTATAGAAGATATTTGAAGTAGTCTGCTATTACAAGTACCTTCAGGCTTAGCTGTTTTTCTTTTGTTACCAGGTGGTTTGTTACGGTTATTTCTTTGCCCAGGGAGGGTAGTTCGAATTTTACAGGCAGCACTCCTTCGCGTATTGGAACGCTTATCGCCCCTTCTTCGCTTCCGATGACGTCCATTCCCTTCATCTGGGGCAGGGCCGCTTCATTTGTTACCCGGGCGGAATCTGTCTGGTAGGACAGGGATTTCTGATGCAGTGAGCCGCTTTGCCCAACCATGAATAGCCCGATTAGTCCTGCTCCGACGACGAGGATTAATATTATCGCGCCCGCGATTATCCCGAGGAGGTTCTGGTTTTTGGAGATGATATGTTTTTTCAGTATCCATATAGCGGATAATATGAGGAAAAATAGGAATAACGTCACGTTGAAGGAGAATATGCCGATACTGAGAAGCAGGTAGTATAGAAGGAATTTTTTATCCCTTATTAGGGAGTACCCGATTATTCCAACGACTATTAAAAACATTATTACCAGTTCTGCACCCGGCAGTTCGCTTCCTCCTTTGGCGCCGAACGTATACAGAACCATGTATTCCTGCGGCAAATATATTGATGTGGTTATAGTCGTTATGGGTAGATCGCTTCTCGCAAGGGGTATCTCTATCAAGTCGACCGGTTTAATCGGCGCACGGGTTGTGAAATATACGTAGTCCAGATTTCTGCGTTGCCCTTTTGGAAAAGTGAGGAACACTTTATCCTGGTCTTTTGTCAGTTTAACCGCCGATCCGTCCGTTCCCGCGTAGAGCGGCGTTCCGGGCGCGTCTAATTCTATGTAGTCTACTCCGGTATTTGAGTATTGATAGTTTAATTCCCCGAGAATGCTCCCGGTCTCGCTGACCGCTATCCGGTTAGACGCATAGCTTACCGATGCCGCGAGCGAAGGCATTATCCCGAGTTTCTGTACCTGTACGTTGATAACCTCTTTTGCGGATGCAAGAAACGCTCTTGCATTAGAGTATCTCGGGCTAATACTTGATTCCTTCAGGTCTGTTTCCTGCGCGCTTGTAGATACAGTAATCTTTTTTTCCGGGTCGGATTCGATCAGCACGTTGTGCCGGTCGTTTTTTAATGGTACGCGTATGTTGTTTGAGTTGAATAGCCCGTCTATTATCAGATTTGCGGATTCTGATTCGAGGTCAAGAACCAGGGTATTTCCCTGCTGTTCCCATTTGATTGCCCCCTGTACTGAACTGACTACTTCGTTGTTTGGCAGGTCTAGTACGTAGTTTCCAAGGCTGCTTCCGAACGATTTTAAGTTTACAATGTATTGGAAAGTATCCCTTTCGGCATATATGTAATGGAAGCTTCCGTCCACGAGCATGGGTGATGCTTTTGCTCTTTGGATTATCACTTCTTTATCGTATGCGCCGTACAGGTCGCCGTCTATCGAATATCCGTTTTCCAGTTTGAATGAGACCATGTTTGCAGGGCCTCGTATGTATAACCTTAGTTGTCCGATAGTACGGATTTCCAGCGTGCCGGCGTATGAGAATGTTCCTTTGTCTGCGATGAAGAAGTACCCGTTTTCATCGAATGATACGGGCTTCGGCACTGAATCAATCTGCAGGTTACTGACCAATACGTCGGCTGAAGGCCCGACAAGATATACTTTTACATTCTCTCCGCTGATCACTTCGCCTGTTCCCCGTAATTGCAACCTGTTTTCCGACAGGTCTCCGGTTATAGTTATTTCATTTAATCCGTATGCTTTCTCTTCAGTGTCGTTTAAGACGATTATCTGCGTTGCGGCGGTTACTCCGGAGACTGCGATCAACGAAAAAACCAGCAGTGTAAGAAAATAGGGTGAGGTTTTCATTTTATTTGTTAGAACATTTGTTACAGAGAGTATATAAGACTATCTATTTCTTTAGGTTGAAACCATAAATAATTTCAGCATAAAAATGGACCTACTTTCAATGGTATTAACCGTGACTGGATTATGCCTTTTCGAGACTATTAGCAGCATAGACAACGCCATCATAAACGCGGACGTTCTCTCAACTATGGGCAAGAGAGCGCGCAAGTGGTTCCTCATCTGGGGGCTTGTTTTCGCAGTATTCGTTGTAAGGGGCCTTCTCCCCTGGCTCATCGTATGGGTAGCAACGCCTTCCCTGGGTCCTGTAGGGGCTCTTATGAGCACGTTCTCTTCAGACCCCAGGGTCCTTGCAGCCGTTGAAGAATCGGCACCCATGCTGATGATAGGAGGGGGTACGTTCCTGGTATTCCTGTTCTTCCACTGGCTTTTCCTCGAACCGAAATCCTACGGCCTGAGAGGAGAAAAGTTCATAGCGTCCCAGGGCGTCTGGTTCTACGCTGTCGTTTCAATACTTCTCACTGGTCTGGTATATTTTGCGATAAACCGCCACCCGATGATGGCCCTCGGTGCAGTAGTCGGCTCGACTGCATTCTTCATAACTCACGGGTTCAAGCAGAACGCGGAAGAGAACGAGCGCAAGCTGATAGGGGGCCACATGTCCGACATCAGCAAGATAATGTACCTGGAAGTGATAGATGCGACATTCTCCATTGACGGGGTGATAGGCGCGTTCGCATTCACATTGTCAGTGCCTCTGATACTCCTCGGAAACGGCCTGGGGGCATTCGTCGTCAGGGAGATAACGATAGGAAATATCGAGAGGATCAAAAAATACGCGTATCTGAAGAACGGCGCGATGTATTCGATCCTCTGCCTGGGTGCGATCATGATAGCGGACAGCTTTGAGATGGGCATACCGAGCTGGCTTTCGCCGGTCATCACATTTATCATAGTCGGATTCTTTCTGTATAAATCGGTTAAGGAGTGCAAATGATAATAGTCTTATTTTCTTTGTAATCTGAATAGATACTGCTATTATGTGGACTGAGAAATACAAGCCATTGCGGGCAGAGGACGTGCTGGGAAACCTCAAGGTAGTCGAAGACCTGAAAAAATACAATTGGAAGACTCCTGTCATATTATACGGTCCCACGGGCTGCGGAAAGAGCGTCCTTGCGCAGGCGCTGGCGAACGAATCAGGCTACGACATCGTTGAGATAAACGACGACAACATAAAGAACGGGAAAGCGATAGCCGAGAGCAGCAGCCTGTTCGGGAACAAAAAACTCGTAGTATTCGACAACGCAGACAACATTGACGACATAGGAGAAGTCTCCGATATACTGAAGGAAACAAGAAACCCGACTATTCTCATAACGTCGGATTATGATTCAAAACGCCTCGCGACCGCAAAGAAGCTCTGCGAAAAATTCCAGATGCGCAGGCCTAGCCCCGTCTCGGTAGCGAAATTGCTGGAGTCTATAGCTGCAAAAGAGGGGATAGAAGCGGATAAGGAATTGCTCAAGGAGATCGCCGAAAAATCCGAAGGCGATTTTCGCGCAGCCGTGAACGATCTGGAAACGCTTTCCAGCGGAAGGAAAAAAATAGTCAAAGAGGACCTCTCGATATTGGAAGGCCGGGACAGGGTCTCCGACATATATAAGGCGCTCTCGACGATATTCCTGAAGAAGGACATACAGGAGTCCCAGAGGTCTACGTACGACCTTTCCGAGCAGCCGCAGAACGTCCTTTTGTGGATAGACGAGAACCTTCCTTCTTTTGTGAAAGGCCCGGAGGAGATAAGCCGCTGCTATGATTACCTCTCACGCTCGGACATATTCATGGGGCGGATAATGAGCAGACAGTACTGGGGATTCCTGCGCTACGCGGGAACCCTGATGACGTCCGGAGTCACCGCTTCCAAGGGGGATAAAGTAAGTTTTAATTTCCGTTACCAGTTCCCATTCTACATAATCCGCATGGGCCAGACGAAAAAAGAGAGGAACCTGAAAAAGAGCATTGGAAAGAAGATGGGCCCGCGCCTGCATTGTTCTTCAAAGGATGTGGCGAACAGTTACATACCTCTTTACAGGACCCTGATAAAGACGAAAAAAGTCGACGCAAAAACCCTGGGCGAAGAATTCAAGCTGGAAAAAGAGGAGATGGAATATCTCCTGTGATCATTGTACGGTTCCGCCTTTTTCCTGTTTCCATTTCTCGAATTCGGTTTTTTCCTTCGCTATCTTCTTTTCGTCCAGTTTCTTCTTGACTACAAAGAGTAGCACCAGAAGTACCGCTATTATTACGATATACGGAAGATAGTCCGCGGGGCCCGTGGGCTTTGAGCAGTCCTGCGGGCAGGAATCGAAGGACTCCAAAGAATCGCAGATGCTATTCCCGCAGGGGTCTGCGAGCGTTGTCGTCGTCTCCGGGATGCTCGTAGTTTCCTGCGGCTGCTCCGTTGTGGTCGTTATCGTCGGCTGAGTCGTCTGCGGCGGCATAGTGGTTTCTTCGACTGTGGTCGGGATATACCACTGCGTCGTCGACACCTCTTCCATAGTCGTTGCAACTACGGGACAGTCCTGCGGGCAACTTTCAGAGGTTTCCCCGATAACGCATGCCCCGTCTCCGCATATCCCTTCATTCACGTCAAGGTTCATAAGGCTTGTGACCTCTGCTTTCGTTCCATTGGGGAGAATGCATATTAAGCATTCTGCCGTAGGGTAATCAGGGGATCCACATTCTGCCCCCATGCCTGTTTTCTGCGTATATCCCATCTTTGAGCAGTAGCTGTAATCTGTGCCGCATTTCCCCAGCATGAAATCCCAGTCGTTGCAATCAGTATTTCCTGGAAAGGCACATACTCCGATTTCGTCGCCGTTTTCCAACACCTTCGTCTCGGATGAATAACCGAGCGCCTTGCAGTACACAGTCGCCGGATTCTTCATTCCGTAAACAGACAGGGCACATAAAGCAATTGTAAGCAATATAATACAGGGTTTTATTTTTGTTTCTTTCATTTTTTTCCTAGCAATAATTACGGTGCTTTAATTCCGTTTGGAGCATATGGCATGAAACCAGGGTAGGTGGTTGTACCTAGAATGTCGCTGAAGGCGTGACCTGTGTAAGGAATGTATCCGTAGCCGTTCTGATGATACACATGATAGGTCGGATGCATTCCGTTGATAGACCCCCAGCTGTTCTTTATTATCCAGCAACCGGCTTTCCCGGAATATTGAGCCTTGCATATTGCGCTATTGTCATCCCAGCCGGCAAGAGTTATGACATGCAACCAGTTTAATGAAGTAACTGCGACTGGCCCGTGACATATCAAGTACGCCTTTAAGGCATTGATGTTGTTTGCAACAGTTGTATATCCCGATATGCTCCAAAGCCCGGGATTTGCACACCTGTTACATGCTACATTGGATGCGCGGTATCGGAAGCATGCTTCATCGACTGTATTATGGATCTTCATCCAACTATACGCAGTGTTCGCCCACCCCCCGCCACAACCTTTCAAACCATTATATCCATACGCACATGAAACAAGATCCTGTTCTGATAAATCCGTGTTGCTGGGCTTGCATTGCTCCACATTATACGTGCCCTCCATCGAAGCCATAGCTCCGTGAGCCCAGCAGGAACCGCAATCCGCCTGGTTTCTTACAGGAGTCATATAGTTCACGCCATTCACCGCCCTCCAGTCGAACGCAGCAGGCAGTACCTTTGTTTTCTTGTATTCTTCGCATGGTCCCATACATGGTCGCGTTGTCGAAGATGTCGAGGTGGTCGCGCTTTTCGTTGTTGTCGTCCTTACCATTGTTGGGGGCACTCCATGTGTCGTTTGCACGAAAGGCTGCGTAGTGACGTTCGCTATGGGAGGAAGAGTCGGGGGCACTCCGGGCTTGGCAGCCATCGCTTCAAAGCATTTGCAGGAAGAGGAGAAGGGGGTTATGTCGGTATTGACTATCAGATAATCCACGGCGGGACATGCCATGAGGGATAATACCAGCCCGCTTAAAGAGTATATCATGATATTTCTCGCATCGACCCTTTTTGAGAGGTCTTCCTCGGATGCCATATAGCGGGAGCCTGCCCACATGATCACCAGTGCGGAAATGCCGGGGATCACAATCCACAGGATATTCAAGAGGTAGCACATGCTGTAATTCACCGAGTCTTTTATCTCGTCCAGAGACGCCATTAATTCGGGTCTCTGGTTTTTATCCGGGAGGGTCGTGGTGGTTGCGTTATTGGTCTGGTTCTTGATAGTGCAGGGACAGGGGTAAATGCATGGATGAACGGAGTCGCCGCCGTATTTGTAGTCGCAGCATGAAGAGCACCAGCATTTTTCAAGGTTGTAAACGGCCACTGCGTCGTATCCGGAAGTGTTTACTGCCTGCCGGGCAATAATGGAATTGCGCACCGCGTTTATGTCTGCGTAACTGCTTATGTAGGACTCGCACGAACTGATGCACGCCATGCAGTCTGAGGCGCCGGAACACCTGCCCGTGCACCCGGATGGGAGCGGATCGTAGGCGGACGTTTGCAGGGACAACGCCATTGCGAACGCAATTATCCATATTGCGGGTGCTGTGTTTTTCATCGTTTAGGGTTTATGCCGTGAAGGATATCCACACGTATTCTATGAATTTTACTGCTATTAATATAACCAGCAGGGATAAAATGACATACGCTATCCCTTTCTTGGCGTTGCTGCGCGACAGGGAATCTTCGGCGGACATCAGCCGGATGCCGTTTATCGCCAGCAGCAATACTGCAAGGCCTGCGGCCGTGCCGTATATTATGTTCTCTATGCTGGATACGCTCCTGCGTAGTTCGCAGTCTCCCTGGCACTCCAGGCACATCTGCTTTAGCGAGGTGCATTCGTTCTTTCTCTGGGCTGACGTAGACGCGCTGTTTGAGAGTTCGATGCATTTTTCGTCCGTTTTCTTGCATATGTCCCCGACCTTTTCGCATGAGGCAGAATCCCCGGGATCGTAGGCGAATCCGTGCCCGGTATAGACGTTGGCGCAATAAGCCTGCGTGGAAACCGAGAAGTGGACGCATTCTCCGTCCGCCATGCATTTGTATGAAAAGGAGCATCCTTTGGTCTTGCAGTTGGGCTGGGATACTCCCGTGCTCAGGCAGGCGTTCATCATCCACTTGCATTGATAGGGGATGCCGCAGGTGTTATACTCGCACGAGTCTTCTCCATACTGCTCGCACGTTGTCACCGCCTTTTCTCCGGTGCAGCTCCAGCAGTCTGCGCCGTCGAACCAGCAGCCCCCCAGGACGGGGGCGAGCATGTTGCATTTTAAGGCGCTGCAGGGAGCCGTGCATTGATCCTTGCAGTCGTCTGCGTGGGATGCGCAGGATAGGAATGCGAAGAGCAACAGCCCTGCGCAAATGTTCAGTCTACTTTTTTCAGCCATCCTTTTTTATATGCTATTATCAAGAGTAATACGATCACAAAGACCACTGTTATTACGATGCCCCAGCTACTGGATCCTCCGCAATCCGGGTCTTCACCGGCAGCGCAGTCCGGATCGCATCTGGCGTCCTTGACTTTGTCGCAGTATCCGTCTTTTGCTCCGGATGGACAGTCCAGAGGACATGTCAGGTAGTTTTCCTGTTCCTTGTCGCATGCCTGGTTGCCGCACAGGCTGGCAAGCGTCGTCGTAGTCCCCTGCGCGGGATTTGTCGCGACCGCCCCGCAGTCAGGGTCCTCGCCATTCTTGCAGTCAGGGTCGCATACAGAATCCTTTCTCGGATTGCAGAGCTCGTCTTTCTTATCCGGAGAGCAGTCCTGCGGGCATGTTATGGCATTCTCCGCCTGATCTGTTTCGCACAGCTTGTTTTTATTGCATTCGACTTCCAGGACCAGCGAATTGGATACGTAGTGTCCATTGGCCGTAGTCGCCTCCGTTTCCGGGATTATCAGAGTACCGTGATACAAAGGCTTTATGGAATAGGTTATGGTGGTCTGGGAATTAGGCGAAACTTCAACGGTTTTTTTGTAATAAAGGGGAATAGAAGAGCCTTTTAGCCCGCTCAGGACAAATCCTCCAAAGTCAACTACCTCCGCGCCCGCGATATCTTCTCTTAGTTCAACCGTGAGATTTGTCGGATAATTATTTTTAATCGTTATCTCCAATGTCAAAGTCTCTCCTAAAATGATTTTTGAGAGGGCTGTTTTTTCGATCGTGAAGCTGCCCTTGGATGCGCTCGCTACAGGAGGTGCGGCGGAAACCGATACGGTGGAATTCTCTTTTGTGCCGCAGTTAGTGCAGTTTGTGTTAGCGGCAAATACGACTCCTGTCAGAAATAATGCCAGTGCAGCGCACAATAATAGTTTTTTCATTTTTAGCACCCCCATATGTTGGAAGGACAAGGACCCTGCCCGGCATCGTTCCTGCAATCTTCGTAGCTGCAATATTGATCATAGCCACCGGGCACAATGGGGAGACCATTGGGAACGTAAGGGATCTTTTTGTTGCCTGTCGTGTCTATGATATTATATTTCGGCGAATCGGGGAATTTCACCATATTATACGCATGGCTCGGGCCTATTGCCGTATACACTTCGTCCGGCCCGTATCCCAAAATCCGCAACATAGTAGTCACGGAAGTGGCATAATCAACGCATGTGCCGGTATTGAGTATTTCCATGCTGGCGTATGCGGAAAGATCCGAAAACATACAGGTATTAAGGTTCATGGCAATGTCACTCTTCCAGCCGCGGGAGCTTGTTGAAACATATCCCTGGCACGGGAGAGCCTGCGCGTTCCTGTTATATGTGTGATAACCGCATGAACACGTTCCCACGTCTCCTTCGCAGCAGTTCCCGCCCAGGCCAGTGGAGCAAAGAGAACCGCCTTCACAGCATATCTCCGGATAGTAGTAATCCGTCATGTATTTTTTCCCGGGGCCGAATCCATATATCATGTATAGTGCGGAACACTTCTTGACTCCTTCAGGGGTTAACATGCCATTCGCCTGCACGAGAGATTTGCTGTAGTTGTAGGCCAACCTGCATTCAGTCATGCAGCCTGCTGTACAATTGTTCTCGCAACAGTACGTTGCCTCGCGGGCCCTGGTCCATAATTCAGGCCGGCATACTTCGTATATGTCGCATGAATAGCTGTTTTCGTTTCCTGTATCTATGTTAGGACCGTCTCTTCCGGGCCAATATTTCTGGCATGGCGTCTCTATGGCGCAGCACCAGGGAATTTTCGCGTCGCGCCAAATAGTTGAAGCGGATAAGCCCAACTGGTCTTCAGCATAGAATGTAAGGTTGTGGGTGCCGTTTGACAGGGGAGGCGCCATCGGGGGCGTGCTCAAAAATTCGTATATTCCGGGGTCGCTTGCCAGAGTGAACCGGTTTATAACACCGTCTCCGCTGGATATCCATTTGACATTATACGGGGGAAGCCCTCCGGTAACGTTCGCGGAAAAATTTAGCAGGCATTTGTCGGCTGCATATTCCATGGGCCTATTGACCTGGCATAGTGAACCGATGGAAAGCCTTGCAGTGCCTGAGTCCACTCCCAGGCCGTTGAATGACCATTTTTTGAAGCTAAGAAAATAGTCCATGTTGTCTGAGAATATGAAATGGACCTTCTTTCCCGAAGCTGTGTTCGAGGCGATTATTTCAGTATACCCCAGGCTTGAACTGCCTTGCCTTGGATTTTCAGTTATGACATCCGCGGCGCAGATATATATCCCTGAAACGATCGGTATGAAATCATCTTTGAACGCGCTGCATATCTCGCGGCAATGCGGTTCCGGTACGTTAGGCAGGCCGCCTACGAAATCGTCCTCGCCGATGAGGACATAAAATTCGCCAGTGCCGTTTTCCAATAAAACCGTGTAGAAACTCTTGGGAACGCATCCGAATTCGTTACACTTGTCCGGGAATAAGACAGTAACATTCGGATCGGTTATGTCGTACAACAGGCTTCCGTCATATGTAAGATACATGAGACTGCCTGCCGGAGTCGACGTCCTATTGTAAAAATATTCTTTTCCTCCAAGGTAATAATCTGCAGCGTCTCTTTTGCCCTTCGGGTTACATGCGCCAGTATCACAGGCAAGATTTGTGCAGTTCGTACTTTGGATAATTGTTCCCCCGGCCTGTATGCTGACAATGTTGACCTTCAACGTATCCGCAAGATACAGGTTCGCAGAATCGGTAGCCGTCCTCGTCATGCAGTCCGTCACTTTCACAGTCAGGGTATAATTCCCCGCCGGAAAATCGGTCAGGCCCCTTGAGAACTCTTCTTCGGTGCCTATCAGGGTAGTGTTTAAATACCATTCGTACTGGTAGTACGGAGGAGAGAAACAAGGCGTCCCGAACCGGGCGTAGGCCTTGAACGATGCGTTGAAACCGCTATCCCTCACGACATAATTTTTCGGGGAGTAAATGATTCCTTTCGTGGAATTCGCGGTCGAATTATCGGCGGCAACGATTCCTGCCGCAGCGCAGAACACGACCAAGGCAACTATGACTGCAGGTATGTTTTTCATTTCCGATCTGTTTAACATATCGATTGATGACATAATATACTTTATCCCCGGCGCTCAGAAGAACGGGAGCTCGATCACTTCCCTGGCATCGGTGACTAATACGTATTTCAATGCAGTCTCGCCTGCGAGTTTTACCTCCGTCTTTCTCCCTGTCTTCCCGCCCCAGACGAATACCTCCTTTGGAGTAATTTTTTCGGCCGCGATCGACTTCTTGCCGTAGTACTCGGCAACGATCTTGGTTATATCTTCATCCCCCAGGCTCGTGGAAGGCTCCTCGCATGATTTGGTCTCCTGATTGCATTTTGTGTAGCTTATCTCGCACGGGCAATCAATGCAGCAATTTGCGCTGTTCTCGTATATCTCGCATTTCTGATTGCCGCAAACTGGCGCAAGGCATCTCTTTTCTTCCTGCGAGCAGTATTCGCCTTCGGCGCACTTGCAGTCCTGCGGGCAGTCCCAGCAGTTCTCGGGGAGACCGCATATGCCGTCCCCGCAAACGTCTTTGCAATCCCCTGGGCATTCACTGGAAGTTTCTTCTGGATCGCATTTCCCGTCTCCGCACCCGGGCGTCCTCTGGCATTCTCCGCAGTCGGACGAACATGTGCCGCAGTCTTCGCCGATCCCCTTGTCGCATTTGCCGTCCCCGCACGGGCGCTGGGCGCATGACTTGAGCGTCGGGGAGCAGTATTGCCCGCTTGCGCATGCGCAGTCGCCGGGGCAGTCCGCACAGTTCTCGTTCGTATCGCAGGCGCCGTCGCCGCATACCGCGGGCGGCTTGCAGTCGGCGGGGCATTTCGCGCTGTCTTCTGCGCCGGTGCACAGGCCGTCGCCGCATACCCCTTCTACGGCGCACGGGCCGCAGTCCAGGGAGCAGCTCTTGCAGGTCTCGCCTTTCTCGGGGTGGCATGCGCCGTTCCCGCACGGTTCGTTGAAACCGACAAGAACGTAAACCGCGACAGCCAGTAAAATGATCGCTGCAATGATATACGCCGCTTTTGAAAGCCCTTTCCTGTTTTTCAGGATATGAAAAATCTTTTCCATCGTCTCACCACATCGTCTTTATTTTCAGGGTCGGGTCCCCGTACAGGCAGTTTATGTAATATTCCCCGGACATTCCGTTGCCGTATGTTCCTTTGAATTCTGTTTTCCCTTCTTTGTATGAGTCGCCTATCCTTTTGCCTGCAGAATATTTTTTGGCTATGATATAATAAAGAGTGCCTACACCCGCTCCCGGCCCCCCTTCTGCCGCGCTTATATAATCTATTTTTTCCGTGCACGTGCCGCCGGTTATAGCGCAACAGTTCGTGGATGTACTTGACATGTGAACTGCACCTCCTTTTTTCAGGAAGGTCAAAACGATGCTTTGGCTCGTTGACCCGTAATTTATGACGCCTCCGTAGCATGGTACCATCATCCATACCGAATCGGAAACGTCCATCGAAGCCAGGTTGCCTGGCACAAGAGCGCCCACGTACTCCTGCGGAGGCCCTGCGTCGCCGTGCTGCACCAGGTAAAAGAAATCCTTGCCGCTCACCGCGGTCCGGGCGTCACTCGTCGACTCCTTGCAGTTCGAATCAGAAGCGCACGTTTTTCCGAATACCATGTCCCAAAAGCACATAGTGCGATACTTGGGCGCAAGCGATCTCCCGACATGGAGCGGCAGAACCAATCCCCCCGAGTCGTGCAATTTTGTATATGTGTCGAATTCCGTTGTCAGAAGAGTGATGTCCCCGTTGTTGGGATCCGGCAGTCTTCCCAGGGCTACGTCCGGAAGGCTGGATGAATCCTTGTTATTGTCCGCGTACGCATTGTCGGAATAATAGCGTGATACCTTGCTTGACGGGAAGCGGCTGTAGCCGCCCACTATAAGGACATATTTGATCGGGAGTTTGGTAGTCACCTGGTCGAGTATCCCGTCTACGTTGTTCCAGTCTGTGGGGCTTGTTACTTTGCTCCCCGTTATGTTGGAGGTGGCCTCCTCGTCCAGGTAAAGGAACAGGGAGTTTAAGCCGTCCTTTAGCAATGCCGCCTGATAGCTCTTTATTTTGGTTTCCAGGCCGGCTATCTGCGAGTCTGAATATGCCTTTTTCATGTTCGTCTTCAAGGCCGCTATCAGGACCTGGACCGGGAGAGTAGTGGTCGTTGTGGTGGTCGTAGTAGTCGTCGTGGTAGTTGAACTGGTAGATAAAGTGGCTTGTGTAGAGCTTGTACTCCCCGGGGTTGTCGTGGTGCTGTCTGGATTGATCGACGTGGTCGTGGTCCCGTTCCCCAGGGTAGTCGTAACGTATGGGGCAAGGGAGGTAGTTACGACTATCTCGTATACCGGCCTCCTTACTTCGGAGCTTACTTCAAGAGGCGGATTGACTATGACCCTTAAGGTGCTTGGAAGACGGCTCATCGCGCCTTTGTCGTCCCTCACCCGCAACAGCGCATAGTATTCCCCGGCCGAGGAGTATACGTGATCGGTGTAGAAGCCTTCTCCGAACATCCCGTCTCCGTAGTCCCAGATGTATTCGACGATTATTCCGTCGGTGTCTTTTGACATGTTGGCATCGAAGTACGCCGTATCTCCGGCGGTTATCTCCACGCTTTTCTCGGAGGGCGAGGGTTTGTAGCTGACCCGGGCTTCTGCTATCGGGGGCTGGTTCTCTACTCCGGGGAGGTAGCCGAAACATACGCGCACATCTACCCCAGGTAGAGCAAGCGAGACGAAGAACAACAACGAGAGGAGTATCACAAGGGATGCTATCGCGTTCCTGATCATCTTTTTCCCGGTGTTCCTGCTTGGGGCGCTGCCGGTCAGTATAAGAAAGCTTCCGCCGACGAAAAAAAGCAGCATGATGAAGGGCATCACCCACAAGAGCAGGCACAGGAGGTTTCGGACCAGGTTCTGCGTGCCTGTTATAGACGCGTCCTGCGAGAATACGTTCGTTGCAAGCAGGAACACGCTCAGGATGATGCATATGCAAAAACGGGGTTTGATTCTTGTTTTTTTCATTCTGGTCAGCGCCTGGAGCTTAGATAAATAGTTGATAAAGTATTTATTAAACTATAATAAATAGGAATATACGTATTTTCTGTTCTTTAGTAAAATGAAAAAAACGCAGTTACCTGCCCCCCAAAACATTGCTTTAACGACGCTGTCTTGCTTTCTTGTCCTGCTGCTCCTGTCCGCCGCATCACATGCCGACTCTCCCCCGGCAGTCTCGATAACCCTGGACCCCGCGTACGCGGCCCCCTCAGACACCATATCCATCAAAGCGAATGCGAGCGACGACATAGGCGTGAAAGGGATATATTTCTATTACCCCAATTCAGCGGTTTTCACGTTCCAGAACTGCAGCGATGCGCCAACATGCAGCGAGACCGTTTCCTCCCAGGCAAGCGATACGGGAGATGCCAAATTCTGCGTGAGGGCGATAGACACCGCGGGCCAGTTGTCCGATCTGGTCTGCGGCGTTGTCGGGGTATCAATCGATAGGCCGCCGATAATCAAATATTTCCAGTCGGAGCAGAAGGATCAGGGCGTCCCTACGGTTCACGTCGGCGGGACCGGGAAATTCGGGATCGTTGCGGAGGATGACAGCGGGATAGAGAATCTTTTCATCGAGGACAAGATAACCGGCTCAACAGAACAGTATGCTTGCGGCAACCTCAAGACTTGCGTGTATGAGTTCAAAAGATTTTTCCAGTTTGCAGGGGTTTATTCTTTCTGCGCTTATGCGGTTGATACTGCAGGTCGAAGCTCTGTGACGAAGTGCATCCAGGTGAATGTAGTCCAAAAATATTCATGCGAACCGATAAAGGTAAATGACGGCACCTCCGATCAGGTGGTGGCTCTCAAGATTACTTCCAAGAGGCTGCATCTGGACACTGACGGGATGCTCGGTTACAGCGCGCAGTGCTGCCAGGAACAGGGCTTCTGCGAGGACCTCCAGATAAACTCCGCCAACTGCGAAAAGATTGCGGGCACTCTCCCGGATGACGGATACAGAACGGTCATGTGGGATCCCAAGTATATGTCCATAGAGGATTTTCTCAGGGGGCACAAATATCCGCAGGTGTTATGCACCACGGTATTGGAGGGCAACACGTACATCGGAGTGATAGACAGCTATAATTATAAAATAGTCGGGCAGATCCAGAACCTGGAGGAGAACCTGATGGTCTACTGGCTTATGGGAGAGCTTAAGAACATCCCGGAGCCCACGCCCAACCCCACTCCGGAACCGACTCCGAACGCATCGAAGATATTGATCTACACTTCGGGGACCGCCTCGGGGAATATGGCGACGGATGTTACTGATCTGAAAACGCTCCTTGAGGAAGAGGGGTATCCTACTGACGTAAAGCAGAAGCCTGAGAAACTAACAAAAGATCTTCTTGCGCAGTACGGCCTCTTGTGGATGATGGAGACTACGCCGGGCACTCATCTTGCGTCGGACGAGATAGATGCGGTTATCGAATACAACGAACTTGGCGGAGGGCTTGTCCTCTCCGGCGAAGGGGATTCCGACATCTCCGTGACAAATAAATACATCGACATGGTCAATGACGTAGCGGTCAAAATGGGCGTTACGTTCAGCAGCCCCGCAGTAGTTAACAATAACGTAGCGTCCTGTGCCCAATTTAATCCGGTATCCCACCAGGCCATAGAAGGCGTCAGCACCCTTAGTTCCACGGGAAGCGACGCATATCTTACGACGAGCGCGAGCGACGTGAAGATAGCCGCCTTGTTCGAGGGGAAAGCCGGGATCATGACCAGGGATGGAACGGGCGGACGCGGACGCGTGGTCTTCGATAATTCGATGATACGGTTCGGGGATATGCCGGGGGGGATGAATCTCTTCGGCCCGAACGCATGTAACAACGCAAGATACATACGTAATATAATCGGCTGGGTGGGGGTGAAGAAGACATCGGCCGTTTACGCGGAGGCGTCCCTTCCGCAGGCGGTCTTGTCCGACGGCACCGAGGTCGACAAATATTTCTTTGCAGAGCAGCTGCAGGATGAGGACAATGAAACCAAGGTAAGCATAGTAATGGACCAGGTCGCTTATTCGGACACCATGAATCGCCTGCTGGAGAACGAATGCATGGACAAGCAGCTGGAGTCGGGGGAATGCCAGTTCGACTGCCTGGCAGAAGAATGTAATCCGAATGCGCCGTGCGGATCGGGCAACTGCCTTGGATGCCCGGAAAAAAAACCGTGCGAATGCTGCCCTCAGTGCCACAAGCTCGTAAATTACCAGGAATGCCAGTACAAAAAATATCTGTCAATGTACGGCAGACCGGCGGCAGATAACCTTTTCTGCTGGAAAGTGAACGACATAAAAAATACCGCCTGGTGCTATCAGAAATCAGACCAGCCCACGTCCGCGGTTAACTACCCGTGGTACGGCCTGACGAAAGCTGACACAGGATACTACAGGTCCCTTGACAAGATAACAGACGAATACCTGGCAGACCAGCACAAATGGAATACAAACGTTACCGTCCAGGAGAGAGCTGCCGATTCCGGAGTGTCCCAGAAAACCTGGGTCCCTGAGGTATTTTGCCATCATGAATTCGACGACAAACTCTTAAGGAACATATGGACCAAGATATTCACGGTAACCCCCAGGCTCAACGACCTGCGAAACAACATGACTTGGACCAGAACAGGCAACGGGGCATTATACGCCGGCGGAGGATTCAGAAGAGAACCCGCCTGCTGGTGGGAATGCTGCAGAAAATGCGCTCCTTTCTGCGACTGCGCATGCGTCGGCGGATGCTCCGGTCAGATATGCTGCCTGCAGGCAAGGTTCGATCCCCCCAGCGTGGAGAACGTAATAGAGATAAAGGTGCCTTATACCACTGTCGCCGACGGCGCAATGGAAATAACATACAACGACGACCAGACGATAGCGACCGCAGACAACGGAGCGATAAGGATAATCAGCACCGGGAACATGCCATTTGAATTGGCCGCATCTTTCTCCAAGGACGAATCGAGTGGATTGTATACTGTGGCCCTGACTTACACGCCTATCGGAGGCTCTTCAGGGCACATGAGCTATGTTGCAAATTACGATCAATTCTCCGTAGCCCAGGACATAATACTCAACTACACCCTCAATGAGGATGCTGCGGACTTCCAGACAGGAATAAAGGAAACCTTCGCAACTACCCTCGTAGACAGGATATGCCGCTGCGTCTGCCCACTACGCGATCCTATTACCGGAATGTGCATATGCCCGCCGGGATGCGGAGCAAGCGCCGATTGCTGCTGCTGCCCGAACGAGGTTAAGCAGGTAGTAACGGAAGAGTCAATCGAGGACTCGGACGTGTCAAAGGTCTTTATGGACACGCAGAAAATATTGGCATTGAAATTAGCTGCAAACGCTTTCGTCGACATCGCCCTTTCAAAAGGCATGATGGTCGGACTGGACGCTTTCAGTGAAGGATGGACTTGCCCGAGCACCGGTATCTGCTCCTTTACCGATTTGACGACTGATCCACTCATCCTGCACGATCAGATAGATAACTACCCGTCGGACGGCGGAACGTGCATTGCCTGCGGAGTCAAGAAAGGCAGGGATATTGTCAAAAAAGCAAAGGCCGGGGAAGAAAAGCATCTGGTGGTCATGTCTGACGGGATTCCCCAATATTGTACCCCAAACGGGGGCTTCTGCGATCAGGCGCCTGCTGAAAATGATGCCCGAAAAGAAGTCAGAGCCGCCAAAGCGGAAGGCATAACTGTACACACCATCGCGCTGGGCAACACGGCTTCCTTTGCGTTTATGGAGGAACTGGCTAAACTGGGAGGGGGCAAATATTTTAGGGTGACGTGTGATTGCCCGCTCGAGTGCGTATATGAGAAGCTCGCAAATGAGTTCGTCACGCAAAATGTCGTCCTGGTCAATGACGTGACCGGCAGCATGACCGAAGAAATCAATCTAAACTGTCCCGGAAAAGGCATTCCGATAGTCCACAAATTCGGGGCGGTGAACATCACCGTGAACGGGAATATCGACAACTACCTCGACAGCGACATAACCACAGGCGTCAGGTCAGAGGGGACCCTCAGCGTAGACGCCAAACCGGATATCATCAACCAGATGAATCTGAATGTTGCTGATTCGAGCCTTGCTTACTATTCTTTGGTATATCCGGTAAAGCACATGGATTGGAGGAAATTCTACGCTCACGATTACTGGAAACCAGGCTACCCCTACGCAGTAGGAGAACAGGGCTTTTACGAGCCTAAGGCTGCAACGGTAGATTATTATTTCGGGCAGTCTTACGGCTACGAAACCGCCAATTACGGTTACCCAAAACAGTGCGAGAATATCTGTCCTGCGGACTGCACCTGCTCGGACTACGACATAGCGGACGTGACATGCATCGACGCATCAGGCAACACTTACAAGAGAGACGACTGCGTATGCCTTCCTCCGAGGGGGCAGACATACCAGACGTTCTGCACTTCCCAGCGCAACTTCCATGAAGAGGAAGGATACTACTTTGACTTTGTAGAGATGGAGACAAAGGAAGTAAGCGGGGAGATAAACGTAATAGCGGGCCAGCCGGGAACAAATCCGCAGTTCACAGGAAACCTTAGGGGAACTGTCGGCCACACGGGCACCAAGAGCACTGGAAAAACGACGTATATCTTCGTGTCCAACTCCAAAGAAGGCACAGTAAGCAAGATCCGTACGGATGACTGCACAGAAGTATGCAAGTATTCCGTGGGAAGCAATCCCTCGCGAACTGCCGTGGACATGGACGGAAACGTCTGGGTGGGCAACCGAGACTCGGGAGATATCACAAAGATGAAATCAGATACCTGCGACGTGATTGACACCTACAAGGTCGGAGACGGTCCCAGAGCTATCGCCGTCGACGGGGACGGGAACGTCTGGGTCGGGAACTCCAACGACAACACACTTTGGAAGCTGGACGGAAAGACCGGCGACTGCCTTATAGGCGACCCTGCAAAGAACCCGACATGCCCCAGCGGCTCGATACCTTTACAGATACCTGATTACCCGTACGGCGCAGTATACGATTGCAACGGGAACGTCTGGGTTATCTCCCAAACCAACAGCACGCTCTACAAAATCAGAACGTCTGATGCGACGATAATCGGCAGATACGACATAGGAGACAGTACCTATGGGATAGCAATCGACCGTAATGGAGACATCTGGCTGGGCGGCTCGGACTCCGGTAACATCTACAAGGTGAACGGAGACAATGGGAACATAATATGCAAGAAGAACCTCGGAGGAATGACCCGCGGACTTGCAGTAGATAAAGACAATAATCCCTGGATAGCAGACTCGGCGGGCGCCCAAGTATTCAAGATCGACGGCTCCAATTGCGAAATCCTTGGATCTTACGCCGCAGGAGCCGAGGGGTCCCAGCCTATAGGCGTTGGAATTGATTTTGAAGATAATGTCTGGGTGATCAATTTCGGAGAGGACAGCGCAATAAAGTATAACCTCAACGGAAGCCAGATCTGCACGGCTCCTACAGGACAAGAACCGTATACTTACAGCGACATGGCCGGATACAACCTCTGGCAGATATGCTACAATAAGAAGCTTACGCATGACTATATCACGGACTCGAGCGGAGGTTACGTGGTAGATTTCCAGGCGCTTAATTTCCCGCAGCCTCTGATAAAGTACATCAATCCACGCTGGAACATCGCACCCCCGGATAAGAAGTGCAATGATTTCTGCAGCGAGAGGGGCCTTTTCCCGGCCTCGGAATGCACCTGCCCGCAGGACCCTGCAAGAAAAGGATGCGTCTATGCCAATCAAACGAACGGAGGATATGAATACTGCCAGACGGACTGCGGAGAAGTCTTCGGCAGCGGGTATGCAACGCAGTGCTGCTGCGCGGCCCCGAAGTTCAAGACGGATGATGCGAACCTGACAGTGTTCATACACTTCAGAAACAACGTAGAGGACCAGACCTTTGCGCTCTTCCCCAAGAGAGTTGAAAGCAAGCCTTACGCGCAGATAAACATCAATGTGACTGTGCGCGAGCCGTCGAGGATAACCTGCTTAATCAACGATTCGGTGAAATCAGGAGACAAGGTCATGATAAAGGCGAGGCTCATCGACCCGCTAACGGGTGAAGGCATATCCAACGAACCAATAACAATCGAGGTCGAAGCATACGGCCGAAAGATTGATTTGACAACCGACGGCACCGGAAATGCAGAGTTCCCCAATTTTATGGCAGGAGACCAGAGCACGAGAATCACCTGCATTTATGCCGGAGGCAAAGACCACACGGAAAGCAGCGGCTCCGCATACATGAACATCTATTCGATAGACCGGCTTTGGTGGTTCCTGTCTCCCGAGGTGCTGCTGCTGCTGATAGTGCTGGTCATACTGGCCTTCTCATACAAATGGTTCAAGGGAGGAGGGTTTGATCTGTACAGCATGTGGGATGAATTGAGAGGGAAGAAATGAAAAATAAAAAAATCATTTTTGGGATGTTAGTCATAGCCGCATTGATCTGCCCGGCACATGCTCAGTGCTCCGGATGCGGAGGAAGCCAGGCAGGAAACGAAACAGTAGTAATAGACCTCTCACCCAGGGCAAAGATATTGCTGCCGGGCGATACGGAGTTTACCGAGGGGACCGCAATAAACTTCGCAGGGATATTCACCGGCCAGGACACCTGCGGCAGCACGTGTTCTTACGCATGGTATTCCAGCAGGGACGGCCTTGTCGGGAGCGGGCTTTCGATCTACAGGAGCAATCTTTCCGTGGGCACGCACATGATAGAATTCATGTATACCGACGGCTCGGGAGGGATATGGAAGGCAGGCAAGAACATAACGATCAAGGCCGGCGCGCTCTATGCAAAAATCGTATCCCCCAAGCCGGAGCAGCTTTACAGGGAAGAGGACAACATCCCCTTTGAGGCGCTGGTCAAGGGAGGAGTCCCTCCGTATACTTATTCATGGCTGCTGGACGGCAAGGTCATAGGAAACGCCAAATACCTGGAGAGGAAGGTTTCCAGGGGAACGCACAAAGTGCGATTGGAAGTGAAAGACGCTGCGAATTCTTATACGACCTTTGATCGGACTCTCTGGGTGAAGGAGCCGGAAGAGGCCGTTATCCTGCCTTTGAAGGTGTCGATTAATAAGCCCAAGAACGGGCAGATAACAAAAGAGGGTTACATGCTTCAATTCGATTCTTCAGTGTCCGGGGGAAAGGCGCCATACGTTTACAGTTGGGTTTCGGATATCGACGGTCAGATAAGCAGTGAAAAGGCGTTCTATTATGACAATCTGTCGAAGGGAGCGAACGGCACGAATGCTATTACGCTCAGCGTTTCCGATTCCTCTGGATTCGTAGTAAGCGCCAAAGCAACAGTTCAGGTAAAGCCCGTTTGCAACGGCGACGGAATATGTTATACCAGCGAGGATTATCTAAACTGCCCCGGCGACTGCCCGACAGGTTCCAAAGACGGCATATGCGACAAAGTCAAAGACGGGAGATGCGACCCCGACTGCAAGTGGCTTGAGGACACGGACTGCGTATGCAACCGCGACGGAAAGTGCGACCTCGGGGTCGAGACGTATGCAAATTGCCCTCAGGACTGTATATCCGGTTCCCAGGACGGGATATGCGACAAAGTCAAAGACGGGAGATGCGACCCCGACTGCAGGAACGCCGAAGACACGGACTGCGCCAACGGGGACGACGCCAAATATTTCCTGCTGTTATTACTGGTGGCGGGGATATTCTTTGTCTATTGGCGCTTCATACGGAACAGATAAAAAAAAGAGGATATAATACATGCAGATCAAAACAAGGACCCTCACAGGGGCGGCATGCTGGATGGCCGTTATGTTGATTGCCTCCAGCGCCCACGCCTTTTCCGGCGAATCCGCAGCCGTGAACGAGCTGATGGATTTCCTCCTGAAAAAGGACTTCAAGAGGCTCGGAGACGGTCTTGTGTATGACCTGATGGCCATATGCCAGAGGCATTTTATCAATCTATTGCTTCTGAACCCGAACCCCATGAGCCCGGGCGTTTTGAGCATAACCAAATATTTCATAGCCCTGCTGGGCCCTGTTTTCGTACTTGCGACGGTTGCAAGCGGCGTATACATGATATTCTTCTCCGGGTCTCCCTCCATCAGATCGCGGATTAAGGCAATCCTCCCCGGAGTGATCGCCGCAATGCTCCTCGTGATGCTTTCGCCCCACATACTCAACATCTTCTTCTATATCTCCGAGCAACTGTTCATAGGGATAATTTCACAGGGACCGAGGAACGCCATGGGGATCCTGCTCCCGGATAACAAGGAGATCAACCCGATAAACTATTTTATGTCCCAATTCGACAGGCTCACCTGGTACTCGGGAGAAGGCTCGGCACCGTTCCTCTTCATATCCCTGCTGATAGTTGCGAGCCTTCTTATGGTGGTCATAGCAAGGTATCTTGTGATATCTCTTTTTGTGATGATCTTTCCGCTTACTCTTTTCCTCTACCTGTTCCTTCCCACGAGGAGAATAGGTAAAAGACTGATGGAGCAGACGCTTATCTGGATATTCCTGCAGGTCATAGAGGCAATAGCCCTTGTTTCGGTTGTCACTATAGTTTCAATATTTGCGCCTTTCCTCGTACAGGAGGTATTGATACTCCTGGACCTGGGAGCGCTCATCGCGCTGGTAGTGATACCGGTTGCTACGGTCTTGTTTTTCGGGGATTTTTTACCCGGTTAACATAATTATCATTAGAGAAAAAGCATGAAAAAAGAAAGCATTGCGCTAATGGGTCTCTTGGCTCTACTCTTGTCCGGCGTGTCCTGGGCATGGTTCGGCGAATCGTCTACCCAGAGGGAGACGGTCAATCTCGAGTTTAGGGGGACCTACATACAGATAGTATACTATCTCCTATACGGCAGCTTCAATGGTAAGCAGACTGATTCAGGCCTGCTGGAGATGTATGAAAACCTTGAAGGCATGGTGCTTATAAATCCCCCCCTGACCTACAAGATGATATACCAGACCATAAGATATTTCATAATAATACTCGAACCCATCTACGTAACCGCCTTCCTGTTCGTCTGCGTATACCTCATATTCCTGTCGGGATCGCCCACTGGACGCACCAGGGCAAAGAGCATGCTTCCCATTCTGATAGCAAGCATTGTCGCAATATCGCTGTCCTACCAGATACTGATGGTCTTGTTCAACGCCTCATCCGAATTGTGCACTGGGATAATAGACGCAGGAAAAGTGGAAATGGGATCATTGTTCCTGGACACGATCAACGACCTGGTAAGATTCTTCTCAGCCGCAACGATCACTTCTTTCGACGGGGGCTTAACCTTCATGGTTATGATATTCACATTAACATTCGGCCTGATCACCATGCTCGCCCTAAGATACGTTGTCCTGCTCTTTTTCACAATGATCTTCCCCATAGGCATATTCTTCTATACGATACCCGAATTGCGGAACATGGGCCGGGTCATAATCGAGCAGACGATCCTGTGGACGTTCGTCCAGGTGGCAATAACGCTTATCATAGCCACCTCCTCGATAGGGGTGAAGCTCCTGGGGATAACCGGGGATCTGAAGACCATACTTGGGATAACTGCGTTCATCGCATCCATCGTGTCTCCGATAATACTTTTGTCGATGATAAAAAGGTTCCTTCCATGAAAGGGAAAGAAAGAAAAACAGGGCGGAGAATGAAGAAGGTATATATGGCGGCAGTCTTGCTGACAGCACTCGCCCTGTCGTACACCGCCTCAGCCATCATACATCCGCTCAACGAGGAATCAATAGGCGCATATTTCCGGGAGCAGGCCGCGGCAAATTATGAAAGACTTGTTTTGGAAAGGATCGATTCATTGCGTAACATCAACGGCCTCATACTGGACAATCCCACGTTATACCAGCAGGATACCCAGCGATTAATGGATTATTTTATATCCCTGCTGCAGCCGTTGTATGTCACTATCATAATAGTGATAGGGATCTATCTTATGTTCTTTTCCGGAACGCCCGCCGGAAGAGCCAAAGCGAAGAACTCTCTTTGGATAGCGATTTTCGCAATAGGATTGATTACCGCATCGCCTCACATACTGATGCTTTTCTTTTCAATATCCAAGTCGATCAGCCTGCTGGTATTGTCTCTTGCACCGGTGGACACCGAAGGCCCGTTCATACACGCCGCAGATTACATGATACAAAAGGGGACGTTCATTATGTCCCACCGCGCGGAAGACTACTCAATGGGAGACGAACGCGGAGGAATTCCCATACTTATAGCTACCTATATCATCTTCGAAGGGATTCTTCTTTTGCTAAAGCTCAGATTTTACATGGTCGCGGTCCTGGCATTGGTACTGCCCTTCACGATAACGCTGTATGCGTTCATCCCGACCAGGAACATCGGAAAACTCCTGGCAGAGCAGACAATACTATGGACGCTCACGCAGGTGGCAATGGCAATAGTCCTAATAGTTATCGCCATAGGAATCAACCTCACGGATTCTATAACCAGTTTCACTGTAACAGAATACTTAAGATTCATCATGGAAATAGCAGGCCTACTCATGCTGATAATCACCCCGGTATTCTTCGTCAAGAGTTTCAGGGGGTTCATATAGAGACATGAAACAGGAAAAAGACGCAAAGACGGGACGAGAGAAATCAGCAGCAACTATCCTGATAGTATTATTCCTCCTCCCGGTAGTCACAGTCTGGGGACAGACGTCTCCGGCAGGTGACAGGATAGCAGAGTACATAGCCTCCCAGCCCCTGGACCCCGCCATATACGCGCAACTGAAAGAGGTTTTAGGCGACGTTACCCAAGGCGATTCCAAATTGTATATGGAGATAAGCCGCAGGATAGATTTCTATTTCTATGTAACAGGAGAGGTAGACACCGTCATGAAGCTGTTCAGAGAGTCGCTCATACCCTTCATGTACCAAAAGGACCTCTTCCAGGATAATCCCCTCAAAGGCACCCCCGCACTGCTCCGTTCACCACAGATCCTTGCGCCGCTGAACGTTTTCATCCACATACTGCAACCGTTCTATG
Organism: Candidatus Altarchaeia archaeon; assembly: GCA_049299895.1. GTDB lineage: Archaea > Altiarchaeota > Altiarchaeia > IMC4 > QMZM01 > CAIYYO01. The sequence goes on along the minus strand of JBAQYF010000022.1, from coordinate 20,755 downwards.
CGATCGCAATAATGATAACGGGCGTATACCTGCTGTTCATCTCGGGATCGCCCACGGGGAGAGCCAAAGCAAAGGGGACCCTTATAAAACTGATAGTGGGCCTGGGCATAATCACTCTCACCCTGCCTTTAATGGAAGTGCTGCTGGAATCGGCCCATTACGTCACATCAGTCATAATGAGTATTCCCAACATGCCGGAGATCAATTCCCCTATAAGCACCGACATGTTCATGTCAGTAAAAGAGTTTTTTGCGAGGTATTTCCTGAGAATAGCGTTCTTTGACACTATGTCGGCGCTGCCCTTCCTCGCGGTAATGATATTACTCCCGTTCGGAGTCCTCCTGATGTTTGCCATAAGGTATTACATGGTCCTCCTTTTGGCATTGTTCTTCCCGTTCACCGTATTCCTGTACTCGTTCATAGCCACCAAAAGAATAGGAAGCACCTTGCTGCGCCAGATGTTCGTATGGATATACATCCAGGCAATAGACGGGCTCATCCTCCTGGTCACATGGGCCGCATATTCCAGCGTAGAACACATACCATCTGTTCTGCCGGAGACCGCGGGCGATGTCAGGACGTTCATTGCCCTCACGGGGTTCCTCCTGCTCATAGCGGCGCCTTTGATAGGGCTGTGGGTAGTAAACTGGATATCTGCGTTGGGCCTGCTGTCTTACATCATTATCCGGCCCATCTCATTGACGGAATCATATCTGGAAAAGACAGAGATACGAGAGGAAGACCTTGAGGAAACCGAATACGAGCACTTGCTGGAGGAGGTCGAAAAATGAACCGGGCAAAGATCTTCCTTATAATCGCAATGCTCCTGCTCTCATCTTGCGCATACGCCATACCCGAAACATACGGCGAATTTCTGGCTTCGACCGCGGACGCGATAGGCAAATTCCTCTCGGAACTCGCAGGCAGGCTCGTTTTCATGGGGATGGTGTGGACGAAGATAAGCAACGTCAAATACGAGATATATGATAATCTGCCATACTTTCTTTTAAACGACCCGCAGCCGGGCAGCCCGGAGATAAACAACATCTCACGATACTTCATAAGCATCCTGGAACCCCTATATGTAATGGCCATACTTATCACCGGAATATACCTCCTGTTCTTTTCCGGAACGCCCCAGGGCAGAGTCAGGGCCAAGGCCATGCTGATAAGCCTCATAATGGGGATGGTAGTGATATCAGTATCCACATATCTGATACAGCTATTGTTCGACACATCCAACAGCCTTACAAAAAACATCCTGGGACAGGGCCCCCTGGACGTCGGATTCACATACAGAAAAGCAGTCGACTACCTGAATTACCGGGCAATAGACTTCATGTGGACCAATGTACTCCTGGGAATGCCGTTCATGCTGCTCTCCTTGCTTATCACCACAGGGATATTCATAATGCTTGCCGCAAGATACTTCTTCCTGATATTCCTCATAATCTTCTTTCCAATAGCAATATTCCTCACACTCTTCCCGCTCACCAAAACAATCGGCAACATACTCCTAAGACAACTGGTCTTCTGGGCATTCCTGCCGTCGGCCTACGCACTCATGCTCGTAACGATAGGCGTCAGCAGCCAGAACCTCACGGGAGTGATACTCGAAGTATCGGACATAATAAGCCTCACCGGGACTCTTATATTGATAGCATCGCCCCTTGTGATATTCGGGGTAATGGACTGGATAGGCGTCTTCATATCTTACACGCTGCAATTCGTAAGGCTGACCGGGCCCGTCACTTTTACAGGACACGCAGCCCAGGCATCCGAAACGACGCTCTCGGGAGAGAGAAGAAAAACAAAAGAAACAAGATCCGCCGTGGGGATGAGAGGCTACGCACCGGTCGAAGAAGAAGCCGCTAAAAAAGAAAAAGATGCGGAAGGTGCAGCACTCGGCTTCGGGGGATACAGAACCGCCGGAGAAATATCGCCCGGCAGCCTGAAACGCAAAAAACCGCAGTATTCTTCGATGTTCGGATACGACGAAAACAGGATACTCCCCCCATATGGATATGAAAATGCCAGTCAGAAGACTGAAGAGTCGGGATACGGATACGAAAGCGAGGTCGTGCCTGGGGAGAGCACAGGGATAATCAAAAAAGAGGACGGAACAGAAATTATCAGAAAAGCGGACGGAACAGAGATAGTCAGAAACCCGGACGGAACAGAATATGTCAGAAACGCAAAAAGCCCGCAAAACACGGGCACAGAAGTGCGCGGGGTAAGCATGATGCAGACCCCGGTTTCCACAAAAGAGCCCCAGAAAAAAGACAGAACGGTACAGATGAAACTGCATCCGAAATACTCGACCACATATGAAGTGGAAGTAGCTCCTGGAGAAAGCGCGATTGTAACGGTCGTCCTAGTGAACGACGGAAAAATACCTTTTTTCCGGGTCACAGTATACGACGAAGGTATTTCAGATGCGGGCTTTGACCTTTCCTACAGCACAAGAAGCTTCTCGCTTAAGCCGGGAGAAGAAAAACAGGTCAAAATAAAAATAGCCGCCGACCCGAATATGGATAAGAAAACGTACGAAGGCGAGATCATTTTCAAGACCGAGAAGATGGAAGTAAAAAGCACCCTGGAGATGATAATAAAGACAGGGGACGAGAAAGAAAAGCTTTTCGAAGAAGAGGAAACAGATGAGTCGGACATAGGATTCACGCATTCTGCAGAGCAGGAGGAAAAGAAGGAAAAGGTCAATAAGAGGAACATCTTTGGAGCGGAAGAAGAAGTAGACGTAAAAAAGAAAGACGCCAAAAAAGAAGGAGAAAAAGGATCGACAAAAGAAACGGGCAAACCGAAGGAAGATCGGGAACCACACAGGGCGCCCATTATGAGGACCGCCCAGCAGCCGGAGATGGAAATGGCGTCAAGAGAGATCCCACCCGCCCTGAAGACGAGTCCCCCCCTGACAACCTCTGCAAGGTCGCCGAAACAGGCCAAACTGCTAAGATCCAAAGACAAGAAAGAAAAAGAGGAATAAGGACACCGAATCAGATAATAATGAGGATCATTTCTGCCAGTATAATGCAGCAGCATAAGGACAATCGAAATATGACTGAAGAGTGCGGACCGATTGTGCTGTTGCCAAGCATACCGTTTGCACATAAGTTCCCGCAGGCCCAGTAACAAATATCCGGCAGGAGCAATTGTTTTTAAAAGCATCAATGCAGCGCGCAATGAACGTGCAATTGATCTAAGAGCAGTTGAATGCCTTTAATACGCTTCCTGCGCCCTGCAAGGCAAATCGCAGTACATTGCCTTTGTCTTGGATACCCAGTATCTCTCCTCGCATACCCGCAGTAAATAACCCCGCTGCAAGCAGCGGGGTATTACGATAAAGAATAAAAATATATTATCTATTTTTGCGGAGGCGTATAAAAACATATTATAAAGCCGAGGCTAAAGTAAAAGAAGGAAAAGAAAAAGAGAGACCCCCTATTTTGCGCAACAACACTTCCCAGTCGCGCACTCACCAGCTTCACTCGATAACGTCCCGGCACAATCCCCCGCCGAGGCTGCGCATCCCTTGGAGGAGGTGGACTTACACACGTCGGCGCAAGTAGATTTAATCTCTATAGCCGTGAAGGTAGTCGCTCTATCACTGGGAACATAGCAGGATATCTTGTTTGGAGCAACCACATCTACTGTAGCCGCAGCCCACACATTATAGCTACCCGCGGTAGTGGGTGTAATCTTTGCCTCTGCCTTCCCATTAGCATCCGAAGAGCCTTCTCCTTTGAAAACAGCGGTTCCGGGGGATTTCTGGGTTAAATTGAAATACACTTTTGCGCCACTAACCGGCTTAGAGTCAATGCTGTCCTGAACCGTGCAACTTGCCGTGACTTCCTTATTTACGTCCTGTGGGTTGGGAGCTGCTGTCAAACCGGTAATCTTAAGCTTCACAGGCACTACTTTCAAACCGACGAGTGAAGGAATCGCATCCATATAACATGTGGGTTCTGTCGCCGTAATCTTCACGGTGTATTGCTTTTCAGTGTCCGTAGCCGGAGCCTTGTAAGGCTTTGTACAGCAGCCGTCGTTTGCCGGAGCCGTACAGGCAACCTCTTCTTTTATGCCGTCATCCTGGAACTGGAAGGTGATGGTGACAGGTAATGTGGGCTTCTTGTTGTCGGCATCCAAGACGCATGCACCGAAGGTTATATCTTCGCACGATTTCGCATTGTCCAGTTTTGTTTCTGTCGACCATACATATAGATTCGTGCTTGTGTGTGGATATAGCGCCAACTGGTTGGGCTCGACACGCACAGTCGCAGTTCCCGGCTCGGTTAATACGTATTGGGGTGACTTGCCGGAATTATCGGTAGCTTTAGCCGTAAAAATCACATCCATAGGGGCCGTAAATTTACCGAACGTCTGCCTGAAGTAGGCATAACCTACAACCGGATTACATACCGCCCCGGAATTAGTATTACATATATCCGAGGTAGTAGGTATGTTCGTCTCAAAGTATGTATCTATTCCTCTGTCGACGATCAATTGATTATTGGATGCATTTTCTACCATCACCTTGATGCTTCGAATGGCCTGACAGGACCTATAATTTTTCGGTCCGGTCTCATAGTATGGATCGATTACTGTTTTCATATTCGCGGTTCCGACAGAACCAGTACATTGAGGATCATCCTTTATGGAGGTTCCGCTCGGACAGCAGTCTGTCCCGCAGTTTGTGCTGGTTTCGCCGGTATCGCAAACCGTGTCTCCGCAGTTTCCGCAGCAGCAGGTGGAGGTAGAATCGCCTGTGAAAGTCTTACAATAAGGCGTACCACGAGTGTCCTCAAGGATACTGCATATATTACCATTGATAGAGCAGGTAGAGTACTGGAACACCTTGCCTTTGGAGTCTGCATCCTGCTTGCAGTAGTTAAGGCATTCATCGCTTGTTGTGCCCTGTGAACAGCAGCATTTTGCCCCACTCACCAGACCATTACAGTAGGTGTCTGCGGTCGGCCCTCCGCTAATTGAACAGCTTAAACCGGCAGCCTTGCACTCTCCACCAGTATAGCCGCCACCAGTGCATGCTGTGTTACATGCATTGTTAGTGTTCGTTGTACAGCAGCATTTTGTACCAGTAACAAGACCATTACAGTAGTTATCAGCCGCAGGACCTCCGCTCGTGCAGGTCGTCGACTGGGCCTTGCATTCTCCAGCAGTGAAGCCACTGCCTTTACATGCATTGCTGCAAGCGTTGTCAGGTGTGGTCGCGCATTTCGCATCCGGACATCCATAGAGGAATTGATTGCTAATGAACTGACCCCATGTGTCTACGCACTCGACTTGGAAACTGTCAGATAGTTGCGTACAACTGCCGATTTTTCCTCCTGAGCAAACTGTTCCGCCCGCGGGCATGTTTCCGTTGCATAATACATTACAGTCGTTGCCTCCGGCTTTGCAGCAGGGGTCAGGGCAACCGGAAGTGGTGCCCGAACAGGTGGGATTATTGCAAGTCCACGATTTATCAGTCGTTGTTGAACCGTCGCTACAGGTTATCCAGAAGTCACCGCCACTGTAGTCGCACTCGATTATGGTCGCACCGCTGGGGCAAGATCTTGAACCGCATTTGAGATTACATTGTGCGCTGCCTACAGCGCAGCACGGCGAGGGACAGTCCGTAGTTGGCGTAGGCGAAGGGCTCGGACTAGGCGATGGAGTGGGTGACGGGCTCGGTGAAGGGCTGGGCGATGGAGTGGGCGTCGGGCTTCCTCCGCATGTTCCTCCCGCACCTGTGCAGGACGGATCGTTCTGGAAGTATGGCAGATTGGATTGCGCAGGATCTGATACACAGCATAGCTGCGGGAAGCTTGACGAGCATTCCCCTACGGCCGTTCCGTCATAGCAGGTCTGGGCCACGGTAGTTGTCGTTGTGCCTGAAGTTGTGCTCGTCGTTGTCTCCAGGGTCGTCGATGTGGACGAAGAAGATGTGGACGAAGAGGAAGACGAAGAAGTGGATGAAGTGGTCGAGGAGGACGTCGACGTGGTCACCGGAGGTATGCAGCAGTTGTTGGAGTCGCATGTCCAGCTATCATTCGACACATACCTGTCCTTGCAGTCCTGCGAGTTCTGGCACATCATAGTTGCATTGGAGCAGTTACCCCCTGCATGGGGGCAAATGCTGCATGGACCGTATTTTAAATAGCAGCCTATGTCGTTTTGGCAGTTGTCGCCGGCGAGAGTCGTAGAGGTGGTCGAGGAGGATGTTGTCGTATTTGCGGACGTAGTAGTCGTAGAGGTCGAAGAGGTAGATGTTGTTGTTGGAGGAATGCAGCAACCGTTAGAGTTGCATGACCAATTTACGCTCGAAGAATACCTGTCTTTGCAGTCCTGGGCTGTTACGCAGATGACTTTCTTTGTACAATTCTTTCCGGCCGCAGGACATACCCAGCACGGCCCGTATTTGGAATAACACTCTCCGTCGTCTGCGCAGTTGTCCCCCTCAGGGAGGGTGGTTGTGGTCGTATAAGTTGTAGTCGTATATACGGTTGTCGTGGTACCGTTCCCGGTAGTTGTTGTAGTGGTCTGGTCGGGATTCGTACAACACTTATCCCTGCAGCACCCGTAAGCGCATTGCCATAACTGCGCCCAGGTGTAGCTCGGAAAGCCCACTACTTCAGCGCCAACGCATTCGTAAACAACGGGAATGAGACCAGTACGGTAGATGCAGCATTTCACGCCGACCTCCGTAGAATTACATGCGCCGCAGTCAAATTCGACGCCGTTGTCTGCAAGGATTGTTCCGATCATCTTGTTTGAGCGCGTTCCCACCCGGTTGAGTTCGCCGGATACTTCCGGTACGCTCAGATAGTAGTCTACGACGTCCAGGAGCTCCTTCCTGGTATCCTCTGCAGTATCGTTGTCGGCGGATAAGTAATCTTTGTATAGGTTGAAATACGCCTTGGTGAATCCGTCGTCGGAAATGACAGGAGTGCCTTTGGCATAAGCTAATCCAGTTATCAGATAAAACAGCGCTATGACAAATAAGATGCCAATAATCCTGCCGGGGTTTTTCATTTTTTTATAAGAGTGAACGGAAAAATAAATATTTTCGAAATACATTATTTATTATCTCCGCCTTATATAAAAACTTAATAGCAAAACGCGTTTTTAATCGGGTAATCCATTAATCTATTCGGTGAACTAGGCCGGGGGGATGGACGTCCTCTGTTACCTTCAATCGTCCTCATGGAGGGGCTGAAGTCCGGGAGGCGACTAACTGATCGTTCGGTCGGTCCAGGTTTTCTAACGATGATTTCTCGTCTCATCGGATCGCTTATGGCAGGAACCGGGTCAGGTCCGGAAGGAAGCAGCCCTAACTACGATAAATGATGCTGTTGAGGTAGCGGGATTGAGGAAGTAACTGGGTAGCCGTCCTACGTGATGTAAGGCAATTCCCGGACGCGTTCACCACTCTCATTTTACGGAAAGGCCCTGCAGGATAAGATCAGGCTAAAAACAGTTATCTGACAGCTCGAATCGCGCAAACAGAGGACTAAAAAATTATTAAAAAATATTATACTCCCGAGGTCTTCATCAGCACCGAGGAGAGTATTTCCAGTATTATTATGGCTACGACGACTCCTATGACGAGCTTTGGGTCCATCTTGGGGCCGCCTTCGTCCACGTCGAAGTATCTTATAAGCCCTGCTCCTCCGGCCGGGGCCGAAACGTTTTGTTTTTTCATTGAAGCTACTTATAATTATAACGTATTTGGTGTTTAATAATTTAAAATGAATGATGAATAGACTAAAATGCCCTCAATACCCTGGAAAAAAGCATTTCTCACATTATTAGTTTATCTAATCCTCTCGTATTCTTACGCATCCGGTCCGGCGGGAGAAAAGGAGTCGAAGATCTCGCCCGCACTGACGCTCAAAATAAAAGAATACAATGTGCAAGAACTTGTCCCTGTTATCGTAACATTGAAGAGGGGGAATGCGGCACTCGACATAGAAGAAACAGGCAGCGTTAAAAAAAGATACAGCCTCATAAATGCAGTGTCGGCGCAGCTTTCTTCCGACGGATTAAAGAAACTTGAGAGCAACCCGGACGTGGAAAAAATATATTATGACTCCGTTTCTTACCCTCTGCCCATGGAAGAATCCCCCGGGAGATTAATGGCATCAAACACTGAAACCATCGGAGCAACCTATGCAAACAATGTCCTCAATTATACCGGGAGGAACGTTACTATCGCCATCATAGACACCGGAGTGGACTACACCCACCCGGATCTGGGCGGATGCATAGGCCCCGCATGCAAAGTGCGCGGCGGCTATGATTATGTCAATTCGGACTCAGACCCCATGGACGACAACGGACATGGAACACATTGTGCAGGGGTCGCCGCAGCTAACGGGGCCATAAAAGGAGTGGCGCCAGACGCCCGGCTCCTGGCCGTGAAAGTCTGCAACGACGACGGCTGCCGGGACAGCGACGTTATGGCAGGGATAGACTGGGCGGTTGCGAACGGCGCAGATGTGATATCGCTGTCCCTTGGAACCAATAAGCAGCCAAACAGGGGCAACGACCCCTTGCAGATGCTATGCGACGCCGCGACCAGGGCAGGCATTACAATAGTTGCGGCAGTGGGCAATGAGGGCCCCGGCTCCGGGACTATAGCCGATATCTCCGCCTCCGAGACAGTAATCGCCGCAGGCGCAGACAACGACATGGGAACCGCCTCGGCCGCAGACGACATGATCCCTGTCTTCGGATGCAGAGGCCCTGCGGCCTACGGCAGATTCAAACCGGAGGTCATAGCACCAAGCGTGGGGATATATTCAACAGGCCTTGGAGGGGGATATACGACAAAACACGGAACATCCATGGCCTCACCGCACATAGCCGGAGCATCCGCCCTTCTGCTCGAATATAACGGAAACTTCACACCCGCTCAGATAAAATCCGCCCTCATGAATTCAGCAGAAAACATCACAGGACACCCATACGAAACAGGAGTGGGCCTGATAAATGTATCCAGAGCGATATCCTCGGGAATGCACGCAGAAATAAACGGCAAACCCTCATGGGAGGACTCCGTCCCAAAGGGGATGACTGCGACGGCGACGCTCAGCATACAGAACACACGCGAACACGCAGTAAACGTGTCATTGACCGCATCACTGCCGTCAGACAACAACGGGCAAACACTCGATCCTTCAACCCTGTCGTTCCCCGCGGAAGCCGGCCTCGGACCCATGGAAGAAAAAACAATAAAGATAACATTCTCGGGAGAGAATGCGCCCTACGGAACATACGCTGCGATCCTGGATATCGTCTCGGCAGACGACAGGGTTCGCATACCTGTTTCAATCACCGTCTCTCTCCGGGGAGACGGGATTATCACTGGCTCTGTCGATGACGACTGTTCGGAAAAGACCCAGGAAGGATGCGGAATGAATCCGACAGGATACATCGGCCAGTGGGGAGACTGGAGGTTCTACAAACTGGAGAACAGCAACGGCAGCATCCTGCGGGTGAATCTGTCCTGGGAGGGGACGGACACCGACCTGGACCTCTACCTGTTCGGTCCGGACGGAGGACTGTACGGATTATCAGGGGATGCGAACACGGAAAGCGAGTATATCACGCTCACAAATCCCGTATATTCAGAATACTGGGCGGCCGTATACGCTTATGACATAGCCCCGGCAGCCATCGGATACGACCTGCACGTCTCATACGCGTCAACAGTAAGGGTTGAACCCGCCTCATGGCAGGGAACAGCCGCCAGGGGAGAGGAACTTTTGCTGAACTATACGCTGATAAACGACGGCTCGTCCGACGCCGACCTGGAAATAGAGACCGTAACCCGGAAGAGCATGGCAAACAAGACAGTCACTGGGAATATCCGCAATACGGGCACAGACCATTATGATTTCATATGGAAGAAAAGCACGTCAGGCCTGAATCTCGCGGGAACACAATACATGAATGCCACGCTCACATGGAACAATCCCACAAAGGACCTCGACCTGTATTTCTTCTACAAGTCCGGGAGCGCCTGGAACGCATCCAAATACATGTCAATACGCGCAAGCGATCTGCTGGGAATAGGACGGGAAGAGATCCTGAACGCAGACATAAAATATTACCTTGAGGCGTTCTCAGACGTGGGCTTCGGAGTAACCAACCCGGGGAGCACTCAATCATACGCACTCACGCTGAATTTCTCAGGAGAAGGAACATGCGACTACGCAACGACAAACCCCCCGGCCATAAGCAGCCTCGCATCAAACGAGGAGAGAGCAATACAGGTCTCAGTGGATACGGATTTACTGACCGCAGGAAACACGTACGATATTGAACTCCTCGTCAGCGGGAACGGAGAGGATAAGACGCGGGTTCCAATAAGGATATATGTAACGGATCCAACCACCGGGCCTCCGTGCAGCCTTGCAGGGGATTATCCCCCGTGCGGGGAGATAACGCTTGCAGAAGTCATCGATATGATCAACAGATGGGTGGAAAACGAAGAAGCCCTAAACGACGTCGCAGCATTGATAAACGCATGGGCGACGACTTAATAGGTCTTAGCCGCGCGTATCGCTTTTCCGGGTTTCCCGCAGACAACGCACACACCGGGCTCGTCCATGACCGAGAGTATGGATGCGGTTTCCTCTATCTTGTCCGCGCATCCCTTTGCACCGCACCATCCGGTGGAGATAATGCCTTTGCCGAGGACTGATTCGAATTCCGCATAGTTCTTTGCAGTAAACTGCCCTGCGGAGAGTTTGTCCTGCGCCTTCCTGCGCAGGCTTCCCGCGATGTCTACGAATATGTTATTCACCGATAAGAGATCGTCGAACAAAAGCTCTTTCTTTTCCCCGGTATCCCTCCTCGCATATACGACTTTTCCTGCTGCAAGGTCTCTCGGACCGACTTCCATCCGTAACGGAACTCCTTTCATCTCCCAATAATAGTACTTGTCGCCCGGACGCTTGTCGCTTGAGTCTATCTCGACGCGCACCCCCATCGAGGAAAGCCTGTCCTTCACGCTCTTTGCGTATTCGATGATCTGCGCAACTTCTCCTTCGGTCTTCTTGAAGATTATGGGAACGATGACGACCTGTATGGGGGCGATCTTCGGCGGGAGTACCAGTCCTTTTGCGTCGCCGTGTATCCCTATGAGCGCTGCAAGCAATCTGCCGAAACTGGGACCGTATGAGCTCTGATAGGCGTATTCCTTTTTTCCGTCCGCAGTCTCGAACTGTATGTTAAAGACCCTGGAAAAGTTCTGGCCTAGATTATGGGCTGTCCCAATCTGCAGGGTCTTCCCGTCAGGCATCAACGTATCAAATGCGTAGGTTTCGGTCGCGCCCGGGAACTTGTCCCATTCAGGGCGCTTATCTATGACGGCAGGAATGCAAAGCAGGCCGTATATGAGTTCGCTGTATATCCTCTTGATCTCTTCCACGTTCTCCGCGCAGCCTTCCGCGGTCGCATGCGCCGCGTGACCCTCGTTCCAGAGGAATTCACGCCCCCGTATCAGGGGCCTTGTATGCTTCGTTTCATATCGGTATACGGAGACGCTCTGGTGGACCTTCATCGGGAGGTCGGTATGAGACCTGATCCACAGGGAGAAGCTCTCATACATTGGGGTCTCGGAAGTGGGCCGCAGGGCAAGCTTTCTTTCAAGGGGGGTCTTTCCCGCATGCGTCACCCAGAATACCTGCTCTTCGAATCCCGCGATGTGATCGGTCTCTTTTCCAAGGACCTCCTCGGATATCAGGACCGGGAATAGACAGGGCTCGTGGCCCACGTCTTCGAGGCGCTTTTCCAGGAAGCGCTGCATCTCCCGTATTATGAAGAGGCCCCATTTACGATAGATCACCATCCCTTTTATGGGGTAGCGCATGTCTAATATGCCTGCTTCCTCCAGGACTTTGTGATACCAGACAGAGAAATCTTCTTCCTTCATTAGTTCCATTTGAACAATTATAATGGATTGAAGACAAAAAAGTATGTGAGAGCATATATGATGGAGCCAATGATCGAAATAGACAACGCAATGGTTGCAAAAGACGGCCGGAGCATACTGGACGGAGTCTCGCTCAAGGTTTTCCCGGGAGAGAACGTCGCCATACTGGGACCGAACGGCGCAGGAAAGTCTTCCCTCATAAAGCTCATAACCCGGGAGTATTATCCCATTACCCCGGGGAGCGCAACCCCGGTAAGGATCTATGGCAAATCTGCATGGGACATATTCGAGCTGCGCTCAAGTTTCGGCATCGTGTCGTCGGAATTGCACTCAGCCAACGCCGGGGACATCGCCGGGAAGGACGTCGTTCTGTCGGGATTCTACAGCAGCACTGGATTATACGACCACCAGATCATCACTCAGGAGATGCAGGAAAAAGCGGCCTCTGTCATGGAATTCCTTGGAATAAAACATTTGTCGGACAGATACATGTCAAAGATGTCCCTTGGAGAGGCAAGGAAGTTTTTGATCGGAAGAGCCCTTGTAAACGACCCAAAAGCGCTCATGCTCGACGAACCCGCAACGGGCCTCGACATAAAGGCGGCCCACGATTTCCTGGGGGTCCTCCGTAAGCTTGCGGCCGGCGGGAAAAACATATTCCTTGTGACCCACAGGATAAACGAGATAATCCCGGAGATAGGAAGAGTAGTCCTTGTAAAAGACGGGAGGATCTTTTGCGACGGGAAAAAAGAGGAGGTCCTCACGGACAAGAACATCTCAGCGCTGTATGACATGGACCTCTCCATCAGAGAATCGAACGGATATTATTGGATAACGTATAAATGATTAACACAAGATGAAAACCAATACCGGGGTAACGGCTCACATATTCATCCGGGGCCACGTGCAGGGGGTCTCTTTCCGTGCGAACCTCTGGAGAGAAGCAAAAAAACACAATCTCATGGGATGGGTCAGGAACCTCAAAGACGGCAGCGTAGAAGCCGTCCTGCAGGGGGAAGCAGGAGGAGTAAACGAAGTAATCAAATGGTGCCATACCGGGCCCGCGGCCGCAAAGGTGGAGAAAGTCGATGTCGCCTACGAATCCCCCCAGGAAAAATTCACGCACTTCTTTATACGCTAAAGCGACGCCTGCCTGCTTATTTATAAATATGGAATAGATATTATATCCTAGATGTCCCGGATATGAGGCATCATATAAAAACATAGAAAAAATGGAAAAAAGAGGAGGTTTTGGGCCAAGAGAAATGCATAAGGTAACGTGCGCTGACTGCGGAAAGGAAACCGAGGTGCCCTTCAAACCCGACGCCGACAGACCTGTTTACTGCAGGGATTGTTACCAGAAGAGAAGACCCCCGAGAAGGGAATAAGGGAAATGCGCGTAAATACGCGGATATCTCTTTGATTATTAATATTTTTGTTTGTTTTTTCCCTGATTTCTCCCATTCTTTAATACCCGCCCAGGTCCAGTTCCGGAAGCTGCAACGAATCCACGGGAATATGCGTCACTATCAATAGCTGCCCTTCTCCCGCTATCCTGTTAAGCGATTCTCCGAGCGCTTCCCGGTGGTCTTTGTCCAGGCTCCCGAACGGTTCGTCCAGCATGAGAAGGCGCATCGGCGAGAGCAATTCCAAAAGAGCCATGCGCAAAGCGATCGCTATCTGGACGCGTTCTCCCCCGGACAACTGGTCCACTGCGAAACTCCCGTCCGACCCCCTTATCTCCAGCTCGTAGTCCTGGTCGAATACTATGTCCCTGTATTTTGGGTTCTGGTTAATCCTGCGGAAATGCTCCGTCAGAAGTATGCCAAGCTGCCTTATGTATTTTTCCCGCAGGTATTTCACGACGCCCTTGTCCGTGTGGAATATGTCCCTTGCTTCCCGCATAAGGCTGATTGCCGACGCAAGCTCTTTTTCTTTTTCCCGGTAACCGGCGAGTTCCTTTTTCCGGGCGGAGTGCTCCGATTCTTTTGCCTGCCCTTCCCGCATCAGGGAATTAGCCCGCTCCATCTCCAGGGAGGATCCGGCCTTGACCGCCATGAATCCTTCCCTTCTTTTCCGCAGGTCTTCCAGGAGAGCGTCGTCGTATTTGAGCTTTGAGGATTCGTCCGAGAGACGTTTTTCTTCAGCGGACAGTTTGGATAAAAGATCCTCTTTGAGCTTTAATTCTTTTGCATAATGGCTTTCCTTTTTTATCTCTTCCCTGTAGACATTGATCCTGGCATCCATCCCCGCCAGCTCTTTTATCCGACCTACGACCTCTTTAAGGGATTCCCCGGAGTATCCTGCTTCAGACAAGCCCTCTTGTATCTTCTTTACGTCCGTGCGCAGGGCTTCCTCTTCCGCGGCGCCCTTTTCTATCTCGCACTTGCGCTGCCTGTTCTCTATCTCCTTTTTCACAAGCTCGTCAAGGAGCTTCTTTACAGAGTCCGATTTGCCCTGGGAGGACAATAGTTCGGCAGACAGCTCTTTTATCTCTCTATCCAGGGAAAGAACCTTATCCTCGGCCGCCTTCCTCTCCTCGAAGATATGCGATTCTGTGAGCTTCTGATTGCATCTGGGACATTTCGCCTTACCGGAAAGAGACGCAAGCTCCCTGATATAATTCTTCTGGTCTACGAGCTGCTGGCGACGGACCTCTTTGTCGCTCCGAAGTTTCGACGCCTTTTGAGTGTTCGCCTCGTATTCTATCTCCAGGCCGTATTTGTTATTCAATGCCTTCTCTATCTCCTCAAAGGCCTTCCTCTTCTCGGGCAGCCCGGCAAGCGAGGCGTTCTTCTTCTCATCCTCGGACAGGCGCACGAGCAATTCCTTTATCGCAGGATACTTCTTCAATCCCCCGGACGCAGTGACGAGTACTTCTATCTCGGCCTTCTTCTCTTCCAGGAGGCGCAGATTCTCCTTAAGGGATTCCATCTCTTTTCCTGCGCCCGCGCACTTCACGGCAAGCTCGCCCTCTTTGGAGGATATCTCGTCCTTCCTCTTCTTGACTGCGCGCATCTCCTCTATCTTCTTTTCCAGCTGCTCTATCTTTGAATCGGTTATCTTCTGGTTCAACCGCAACTCTTCCAGTTTCTTCTCGATGTTCCTGCGCTCCAGATGGATGCGTTCGATCTCTTTCTCGCATGCAAGGTGCGCGTCCTGCGGATACTTCGCCAATTGTTTTGCGAGCATCTCCTGCTCGGCCTCTTTTATCTTCAATTCCTCGCTTATGCCTTTGTAGACTTTCTCCAGCTTATCGAGACCGAACAAACGGTCCAGTTCCTGCCTCCCTCCTTTCAGGCGCAGACGGCTCACTATCTCGGTAAGCGTGCCCTGCGGAACGTACATCAGCTTGTCCAACATGTCCTCGGGGAGGACCTCCTGCAACCGGTTGTACACAGACGCGGCGTTGTCCGCCGCAGGGTTCCGATTAACCCACATGACCGCAGTTGACGCCTTCTTTGGATAAAGGCGCTTTTCTATCCCGTAGACGTCCTTTCCCTTCTCAAGGCGGATCTTGACCCGGGCGTATTCCGCTCCTTTGCGTATCTTCGGCTTGTAGCCCGAGCCGCTCTCAGAGAAGATGAAACGTATCGCCTCAAGTATGCTGCTCTTGCCGGTGCCGTTCCGCCCGCCGATCTGCAGGCCGCCGGACAAGTCCAGCTTCAGCTTCTCGTGCCGCCCCCAGTTCTCAAGTTCCAGCTCAAGGAGTCGCATAGGATATTAACTTAGACCAAGCATTTAACAAACATTTTGAGATAGTTATAAGAAAAACCATTACTATTTATAATTATAAGAATCATAATAATTATAATAAACATTATAACAAATTATAACATTCAAAATGGATAAGGAATTAAACAATATATGGGAGCTGTACGGCCTAAGAGAAAATCCATTCTCAACCTCGCCCTTGTTAGTTAAGGGGGGAACATTGCCAATAGAAAGCTTTGTAGGACGCGAGGAACAAGTAAAAAGATTGCTTAGGATATTCGGTTCACGCGGCGGTTCAAGGATGCTTGTTTGCGGAGATGTAGGCGCGGGTAAAACAACTTTTGTAAACTACGCGAGAAACCACGCACTACAAAAAGGGTTCTTCACCCCTTTCAAGGAAATCGGAGTACAAGGATACTGGGACACGGATCAGTTCATACTAAACACGCTTGCAGGAATATACGCAACCGCTAAATTAATGAAAGAAGACCAGAGGCCGTTAGACAAAGGCTCGTATAAAAAACTAGAGGCACTGCTGGAAATTGGCAGCAAAGACTTTGAAGGGGGAGTATCTGCCGCAGGTTTTGGGATAAATATAGGAAGGCAGACCAGACAGCCCACCCAGATATCCACAATAACCCTCGAAAGTCTTTTCCAGGAAATAACTGCAGAGATAGTTGAAAAAACAGGCAAAGACATGATCCTGCATTACAACAACCTGGAACTCCTGCCAGAGAGCAGCATCACAACAATCTTCAACAACCTCAGGGACCTTATGCAAACGCCCAACATACATTTTGTCTTTGTCGGAAACCTTACGGTCAAATCAATATTCCAGAACATGCCCAGAGTATCCTCAATAATGTCTGACACACCCATAATCATCGACAGCCTGAAAAAAGAGGAAATAGAGGAAATAATAAAAAAGAGAATGGAAAAAATCCGCATCGGAAAAGACTTGAACTATGTAGTACCCTACAATCCAGACGTCTTAAAAACGTTATACGACCTATATGGAGGCAACATACGCGACATATTAAACAGCTTGTCCACGGCAATAACCGAGGTTGCCAAGGAAAAGCCAGTAATACTTGATCAAGCGCTGCTGGAGAGAACCCTTAAATCCGTGGTCGAGAAACGATACCTCACAGGCTTGCAGAAAAGGGCAAGACAAGTCCTTTTAGAAGCGGTAAAACACAAGGAAATAACAAACAGGGAGCTTTCGGATCGAACGAAAATAGCCCGCACCAATATCTCTACATACCTAAAACAACTGGAATCAAGCGGCTGCATGTACCTGCGCAGAAAAGAAGGAAAAGACAAATACTGGGCGACCGACCCCAGAATAAAGTGGCTGATGCTTTCCGAGGGCAAATCACTTTATAAACCTTTGACAGAATACTGAGGAACCAAGTCAAGAATTTAGGGTTTTGTCGCGGAGAAGACCGCCAAAAAGAGTAAAACGTAAGCGCCCGCCAGATTCTATAAATAGCCCCTAATACAATACTTAAACACTATAAAGAAATAATTATATGTTTTCTTGGTGATACTAAATGAAGGATGACAAGTTTATCCTCTGGTTTGAGGAGATAGGTATCGAAGATGTGCCCCTCGTGGGGGGAAAGAACGCCTCTCTGGGAGAGATGATAAAGGAACTGAAAGCAAAAGGCGTAAGCGTCCCGAACGGATTTGCCATAACCGCCACCGCCTACAAGCACATCCTAAAGAATGCAGGCATAGAAAAAGAGATAAAAGAAGTCCTGAAAGGCCTTGAAGACATAAAAAAGAAGGACGACGAATTATACTTAAAAGAACTGAAGAAAAGAGGAAAAAAGGTCCGAACGCTCATACAGGAAGCCGAGATCCCAAAAGACTTAAGAGACGAGATCGCCAAAGCCTACGCGGAGATGAACACGAAGCTGGGCTACGAAAAGAACACAGACGTTGCGATACGTTCGTCCGCGACCGCAGAAGACCTGCCTGACGCATCATTCGCAGGACAGCAGGAAACCTATCTGCACATACAGGGCATAAACAACGTCATAGACGCATGCAAGAGATGCTTCGCAAGCCTGTTCACCGACAGGGCGATATCATACAGAGAGGATAAGAACTTCGACCACTTCTCCGTTTACCTGTCAATAGCGGTCCAGAAGATGGTGAGAAGCGACTCCGCATCATCCGGCGTCATGTTCTCAATCGACACCGAGAGCGGATTCAAAGACGTCGTATACATAACCGGCGCATACGGCCTCGGAGAGAACGTCGTACAGGGAGCGGTGAACCCGGACGATTTCTACGTCTTCAAGCCCACGCTCGCAAAAGGATTCAAACCCATCATCGGCAAGAAGATAGGGACAAAAAAGGTCAAGATGGTGTACGTCGGAAAAGAGACAAAGAACGTCAACACCACCGAAAAGGAAAGAGACTCGTTCTGCGCAAACGATGAGGAGATACTGCAGCTTGCCAAGTGGGCGATGACGATAGAAGACCACTACAGCAAGAAAGCAGGATACCACAAGCCCATGGACATAGAATGGGCAAAAGACGGAGACGGCAAAAAAGTCGGAACAGGCAAACTCTTCATAGTACAGGCAAGGCCCGAGACGGTCCACTCACAGAAAGACGTGAACGTCATAAAGACATACCTCCTAAAAGAAACAGGAAAACCCCTGATACAGGGACAAGCCGTAGGAGAGATGATCGGGCAAGGACTCGTAAACGTCATACACAGCGCAGACGAGATAAGCAAATTCAAGAAAGGACAAGTCCTCGTAACAGACATGACGGACCCCGACTGGGAGCCGATAATGAAGATAGCGGGCGCAATCGTCACGAACAAAGGCGGAAGAACATGCCACGCAGCAATAGTCTCGCGTGAACTCGGAATACCCTGCGTCATCGGAACAGAACACGGAACGGACGTCCTAAAACAGGGACAGAAGGTGACGGTATCATGCGCCGAAGGAGAGAACGGCCACGTATACGACGGCCTCCTAAAATTCGAGATAAAGGAGATAAACCTAAAGAACCTCCCCAAGACCAGGACAAAGATCATGATGAACGTCGGGATACCCGAAAAAGCGTTCGTACAGGGACAGATACCCTGCGACGGAGTAGGCCTGGCAAGAGAGGAGTTCATCATAAACTCTTACATAGGCATACACCCAATGGCCCTGATCAACTACAAGGAACTCAGAAAGAAGGCCAAGAACGACGAAAAAATAGAGGAAGTCGTAAATGCTATCGACGAGAAGACCAAAGGATATGAGAACAAAGTCGACTTTTTCGTAGACGAACTCGCCGAAGGAATCGCAAAGATCGCAGCCGGCTTCTACCCGAACGACGTCATCATAAGATTCTCGGACTTCAAGACAAACGAATACGCCAACCTACTGGGCGGACAGTTGTACGAACCAGAGGAAAGCAACGCAATGATAGGATGGAGAGGAGCGTCGCGTTACTACGACCCAAACTACAAACCAGCCTTCGGACTAGAATGCCGGGCCATCCTAAAAGTCAGAAACCAATTCGGCCTGACAAACGTGAAGGTCATGATACCCTTCTGCAGAACAGTCGAAGAAGGAAAGAAGTGCATAGAGACCATGAAGGAATTCGGCCTAAAACAAGGCGAAAACGGCCTCGAAGTATACGTCATGTGCGAAATACCAAGCAACGTGATACTCGCAGACCAGTTCAGCCAGGTATTCGACGGATTCTCGATAGGGTCAAACGATCTGACACAACTGACCCTCGGACTAGACAGGGACTCGCAGCTAGTCGCGCACATCTACGACGAAAGAAACGAAGCAGTGAAACGGCTGATTGCGCAAGTGATCAAAACCGCGAAGGCGAACAACAGAAAGATCGGAATATGCGGACAAGCGCCATCCGACTACGAAGAGTTCGCAACGTTCCTCGTGGAATGCGGAATAGACTCCATATCCCTGAACCCGGATACTGTGATAAAGACGAGGCTGAAGATCGCGGAGAAGGAGAAGGAACTGGGAGTGAGCCCGGAGAAATAATCTATTTCTCTTTCTTTTATTATTTTTTTATATTCCGTCAAGCGGGCTCTTTACATTCTTTATCAGTTGCGTCGAAATCTGCGTATATATCTGGGTCGTTTTGATATCCGAATGACCGAGCAGACGCTGGATGATCCTAATATCAGTTCCCGCCTCCAATAGATGGGTAGCGTAGCTGTGGCGCAGGGTATGAGGAGTAACGTTCTTCAGTATCCCGGCCTTCTTAGACGCCTCTTTGACAATGATCTGAGCAGACGTGACACGCAGATGGCCCGACCTCGTGTTAAAAACATAAGGAGACTCGTCGCAACGGGCATCAAGATAAGCCTTAAGCTTCGGCCTGATAGACACCGGCAGGGTGACATGACGATCCTTCTTGCCCTTGCCTTCGCGCACGGTGAGAAGTCCTTCGTCAAAGTTAATCTGATCACGCTTCAAACCGATCGCCTCAGACACCCGCAGACCGCAACCGTACAAAAGCTCCAAAAGAAGCCGATGACGCACGTTATCCTCTGAAGAAAGAAGCCTGCGCACCTCATCGATCGTCAGAACATCCGGAAGCCTCTTAGCCTTACGGGGATAAGGAATAACAATCTCCTTATTATAGACCGACAGATACAAGAACTTAATCGCGGACAAAGCCAAAGAAACAGTAGCAGGGTCCTCCCGGTCAAGAAGGGAAGAAACATACAACTTAATGTCCTGATCGGAGACATCCAACACGGGCTTATTGATCGAGAAAAGGAAACGACGAACATGAAACTCATAAATCCGGACAGTCTTCTGGGAGAAGTTACGGACCTTCAACTCCAAAGCCAACTTCTGCATAACCTCGTCCATAAGACAGAAATACGGGAATTATATGAATAAAAAGTGCGTAAAACATCCCATATACGGGTTTTTTACGCAGTTTACTGCGTAAAAAAACTAGTTATGTGCAATATGTGTGTCGCAGCATATCTTTTAGGAAATCAAAAGAGCATCCATTGACGCTATGACTTTAACGAAACGGGATGTTGGCTGCTCCCCACATACTCTTCGGGGCCGCGGGCCCCTC
>JBAQYF010000021.1:0-163430 GCA_049299895.1 Candidatus Altarchaeia archaeon | reverse complement strand
TGACGGGCAATTATGCGCCATGTGATATTGTTACCATAGGAGAAGTCGTGGACCTGATAAACAAGTGGGCAGACGACGAAGCGGATATAAGCGAGGTAATAGACCTGATATATGCATACAAGGACTCCCAGTGAGTTTTTTTCTCCCCTTGTTTGATTTTATTATTTTACTATCTTTTTCAGATCTTCAGTAAACTCATAGATCGTTTCCTTTGTCACGTGCGGCATCACCGCGAAGCGCATGCAGGACAGGTCCCTGTTTACGGCTATCTTCCAGCCTTTCTTCATCAGTTCCGCGGACGTCCTGTCTATATCCGGCAGCCTTACTCCGACGATGTTCAGGTCTGGTTCGGTCACTATTCCCGAGCCGGGTATTTTTTCGAGTTCCCCGCATAATAGCGCCGTATTCTTCATGCATCCAGCCGTCATCTTCTCATAGCCTTCCCTCCCGAAAAAATTGATTGTGGCCCATACCGCAGCTATGGCCCCTCCCGACCTGCTGCCTGAAAGGGTGGATGTTTCTATCGGTATGTAGCTTGGCTTGACGAGCATCTCTTTTCGGTATGACTCATCCCTGAATAGGATAGCTCCCGCAGGCATGGGCGCGCATCCCATCTTGTGAGGATCTATTGTTAATGAGTCAATGTTATCCAGCCGGAAATCGGATAATCTCTTTTTTATGAACGGCAGCATGAATCCACCGTATGCCGCGTCCACATGAAGGAGAACATCCCCGCAGTCTCTTGCTATCTCCTCGGCAGGGTCCAGCATTCCAAGCGAGGCGGTCCCGGCCGTCGCGATTACTGCCAGGGTGTTCTTGTTTATCTCTTTCTTTATTGCGGAGGCATCGGCCCGGAAATTTTCATCCAGGGGCGTTCTTTTCACGCGCAGGCCCATGAGGTCTGCTGCCTTGTCTATCGAGTAATGCGCGGAAACAGGTGCGATTATCTCTTTTTTCCCGGGATTCATTTTTTTCGCGGCATACAGAGCCGCAATATTAGACTCTGTTCCCCCGGTCGAAACGTAGCCGGAAGCATTCCTGCAGGAGAGCAGGCGCCCCATCCAGCCGATTATTTCTTCTTCAAGCCTTGCTACGGAGGAGAATATGTACGTATCCAGTGCGTTCACGTCCGAGTATATGCGCCAGGCGTCAAGGGCGACGTCAAGTGGTTGCGTGGATACCGAGGAAATTATTTTTCCGTCCTGAAAATACGGGTCATCCGACCTGAGTTTTTGGAGCTTTTCTATGATCTCTTTTTTATCCATTTGAATGAACCTGCGTGTGAGAATAATATAATGATAATATAATGACGGAAAAGAAAAAAATAGAATCAAGCGCCCCGCGTAAGAAGGAGGATATTCTCTGTTATCCGCGGGCGCTTATATGTTTTATCAGACGCCTTCTTCTTCCGAGGGTGCTTCCTGGGATTCCTCGGACCGGGCCGCTGCTTCAGGCACGTCCGCTGACGCAACCGACTGCAATTTTTCTATGAGGTTGTTTACTATGTCCATTTCGTTCGGGAAGCCTATCCCCCTCTGGTATCTTTTCTCTCCTTCCGGTGTGTAGAATCCTTTTGAAATGTTTAAGAATATTGTTTCGTCGGGTTTTACTTTCTTTTTCGATATTTCCAAAAACTTGTTCCTTCCGTAGTCGACGTACTCGCTTACAATTGTCTCGTATTCCATGGTCATCACATCTGTCTAAGTTTTTCGCCCAATTAGGCGTTAATGAATTTTAGTCTTTATTAATATATATATTAATAATAGAATAGCTTAATAATTAAATAACGCCAGAAATTGAAAAACAAAGGCCAGTCGTCGCTGGAATATATGGTCATGCTCGCGCTATCCCTCATCATCTTTGCCGCGATAATCACCTTTTCGATGACCATGCTCGCAGGCGTTCGAAGCCAGCTTGCATCCGACTCCGCATTCAAGGCTGTAGAAGAGATAAAGGAATCCGCCGATTTCATATACGTGCACGGGCATCCGTCCAAGATCCGCAGGAACGTTCGGATCCCTGCCAACGTAGAGAACATAACCCTTGAAGGAAACCTTATCAGGATAACGGTATCGACTGGCCAGTCTTATACTGACATATTCGACATAACCAAGGCCAATATCACTGCTTCCAACGCAATGTCTTATCTGTGTTATGGGGGCGTGTGCCGGGAAGGAAACTACCTGTTGAACGTAGAATCACTCGATTCTACGGGTTATAACGTGAATATAAGCGCTGCCTGATAACGTCTTTTCTGCTATTAATCCATTCAGTACCCTATTATTTACGTAACGGAAAGATGATAAAACTTGTCACCAACGTACTGGGCGTTTTCGCCTTGAAGGACGGAAGAATAATAAAAAAGATACTATTCCCCTCAGACGCAAAAGAGATAGCCCTACGCCTGTCTCTCTCGGAAGAAGGGGTGTGCCCCGAGGAGGAAAGCCTTATAAAAGATCTGACGACATCAGGCATAAAGGAACTATTCGTGCAGAACCCCAGCCGATTCCTTGGAAAAGGCTTACAGATATCAGTACAGGAAGATAAAAAAGCCGTCGACCCATATGCCATCGCGCAGGAACTGGGATTCCCGAGGGCAGAATTGCAGGCACTGATATCCGAAGCGAATATCGAACTCACGAAAAGGAAACTGCGAATCCAGGAAAGAGACCAGATACTCATGCAGGCAGTAGCGTCACTCGACGACGTAGAAGAAGTATCCAATCGTCTCATGGAACGCCTGAGAGAATGGTACTCGCTGCATTTCCCGGAACTCGATACCCTGGTCGTGAACCAGTCCCTGTACGCCCGGCTGGTAGCGCTCCCCGATAAGACGAGCATAGACGGGGGCCTCGCACAGCAGATAGAGGACGCAAAATCCGACACAGTCGGGATGGAATTCACGGAATCCGACACCGTCGAAGTAAAGAGACTTGCTGAGGCGATAACAAAGATCGATTCTTTCAAGGCAGACACTGAAACATACCTTGCAGAGCTGATGAAAGAGATCGCCCCGAATACTGGAGAACTTGCGGGTCCCCTGCTGGGGGCGCGGCTGATAGCGATTGCGGGCGGCCTGGAGCGTTTGTCCAAGCTTCCTGCGAGTACAATACAGGTTCTCGGCGCCGAGGAGGCATTTTTCCGGTTCCTGAGGACGCATGAGTTGCCTCCGAAGCACGGGACAATATTCCAGCTCCCGGAGATACGTTCTGCGCCAAAGCACCTTAGGGGAAAGATTGCGAGGAAATTCGCGGCAAAGCTTGCGATTACGGCGAAATCTGATTTCTTCCATGGAGAATACGTCGGCGGGAAGATACGCGCGGACTTCCTCAAGGGAGTGGAACTACTGAAAAAGCAGCCCGAGAAGAGAAAGCCTGCGTCATCATTTCATGGCGGCCGCAATGAACGAAGAGACGGGGGCAGACCGAGGTATCAGGGCGGGGGAGGGGCAAGCGGATCCGGCAGGAGAGACGGCGGGGGAAGAGCGGGTCAAAGCGACAGAAGAGACGGCGGAAAGCCCGCGGACAAGAACAAATACAGGAGACGCTACTAAGAGATGTCCGGCTATAAGTTCCATATCATAGCGTATCTATTGGCTGCGTGCGCCCTCACATATGCGCTGAAGGAATACCGGTTCCTCGAACTCACATTATTCTCACTGATATTATCCCTTTTTATCGGCGGCATATACTCCATTCTCCCGGATATTGATCTACCCTCCTCGGTTGTCCGCAGGATGGTCGAGAGAGGCGCGCTCGCATTGATCCTTTTTTTGATAATAGCTTACGTATTCTATCCAGTAATGCCGTTGATATACGCAGCTATTGCGCTCACTTTCATGCTCCTCTTACTTTGGTACCTGAAACACAGGGGATTTTTTCACACGATCCTCGCAGGCTTGTTATTGGCAGCTCCCTGGGCGCTCCTGGACCCTGTCTATTCGCTGTATGCGTTCCTCGGATACGCGGCACATCTATTCGCCGACGGCGAGTTATTCTCCCTGTTTTAATCGCTTAATCCAAAGGATTTGTCAGAATGACTGAGCTAAAAATTGCAGGCGTCATGGACAGCTCCACCCAGGATTATCCCGGGAAGGTTGCCGCCGTCATTTATCTATGCGGCTGCCCCTACCGCTGCCCATGGTGCCAGAACCCGGAGCTGACTGTCGAAGAGGGGATATGCAGGACAGTTGACATAAATTACGTAGTCTCGGCGCTCAAAGAAGATTTCCTGATAAACGCGGCCTGCGTTACGGGAGGAGAGCCTCTCATGCAGAAATCATCCCTGGAACTCCTGAAGGCAATTAAGACTGAAACGGGATTATCCCTGAAACTGGATACGAACGGATATTATCCGGACATGCTCGCACTCGCTCTGCCCTATGTGGACCTATTATCGATGGACCTAAAAGCCCCCCTGGGACCGGTCTACGGCGTAGCGACCGGCCTGGGCGACCGACACATCGAAGCAGTTTCCCGCATGAAGAAATCTCTTGCCGCGATCCGCGACTGGGGCGGAGCGTCCGAGGCGCGTACGACCGTCGTTCCCGGGATAACCGATTCGAAGGAGGCGATAGAACAAATTGCGTCCACGGTGAAGGAATATGGTTTTAAGTCTTACACCCTGCAGCAGTTTCGGCCCATGAACACCCTGGATCCCTCGTACCTGAAAAAGAAGAGCCCGACGCACGCGCTTATGCTGGAGCTTGGGAAGACGGCAAAGAAGATTCTTCCGCGGGTAAACATAAAGATATTCACGCAGCTCAAGGGATTTGAAAATATCGATTCAGAGGTCTGATGCCGTTGTAATGTACTTTACCTGCTTTACCCCTTTTACCGACTTGATCTTCTCTATCAGCTTCTTTATTTTCCTGCCCTCGCCCTTGGCGATCAGGACCTCCATGCAGGAATCTCCGCCGAGGTGGGTGTGTATGCTGGTCTGTATGATGCCCTCATGCTCGTGCTGTATTCCTGAGACGCTGTCCCTGGGCTGCTGCTTGTCGTAGAGTATGTTTATCACAGCCACCGATTCCTGCGCGCCCTCGCTCCAGTCCTGCTCCGAGATGTAATCCCTGATGAGTTCGCGCATCGCTTCGGATCTTCCGCTGTATCCTTTATCCGAGAGTTTTTTGTCGAACCTGGAGAGGAGCTTCTCCTCCAGCGAGAGGCTAATGATCGGCATTTTTTTCTTAATAAAATATTAGTATTTATTTAATAAATGTTATTAATATATTATGGAAAATTTATTAAAAGGGATTAATAAAAAAGGGTTGTTCATATTTGTAATACTATTGTCCTCGTTGTTAATAACGCCCGGTTGCAATGAAAAAGAGGATTCATCGGGCGGGAAGATTGGAGTTATCGTGAGCATCTCCCCCCAGGCCGAGATGGTCGGGCGGATAGGCGGAGACAAAGTGTCGGTCACGGTCATGGTGCCTCCGGGGAGCAGCCCCCACACTTATGAACCGAAGCCTAGCCAGCTTGCCGAGGCGTCGCGGGCAAAAGCCTATGTGAAAGTCGGCTCAGGAGTGGAGTTTGAGCTTGCCTGGATGGACAAGATACTTGCAGTGAACAGGAATCTGAAACTCATAGACTCGTCCGTCGGAATAGAGAAGATACTCAGCCAGGATGCGGACGAACCGGGCATGGATGTGCATATCTGGACCTCCGTTCGGAACGCAAAGAAGATGGCGGAGAACGTATACTCCGGCCTCGCGGAACTGGATCCCGCTAATGCGGCTTATTACAAATCCAACATGGATTCGTATCTGTCGGAACTGGACGTACTGGATTCGCTGATAAGCAATGAGACGTCCGCGATGAAAGAAAAGAAATTCATAGTATATCACCCTGCATGGGGCTATTTTTCTGCTGACTACGGCCTGGAACAGATAGGTATCGAGCAGGAAGGAAAGGAGCCGTCCGCAAGATGGATGGAAAAAGTGATAAAATCCGCGCGCGAGAATAACATCACTGTCATATTTGCATCTCCCGAGTTTTCTACGACAAGCGCAGAGACCCTCGCAAAGGAGATAAACGGGCGCGTCGTCCTGGTAGACCCCCTGGCGGAAGACTATTCAGCGAACATGCAGAAGGTCGCTGAGGCGTTCGCCGCATCCTAGCTTCCCATGTTTTATCCGAATAATTCAATGTTATGTAAAGAGCTTTCATGACCGAAAAAGAATCCGCGCATGCCAAAGGAAAAGAGATAGTCTCGCTGAAAGACGTATGGGTCTACTATAACGACACCCCGGTACTGGAAGGGATAAACTTCTCGGTAAAAGATAATACGTTCCTTGCGATCATCGGTCCGAATGGAGGGGGAAAAAGCACGCTCCTAAAGGTCATACTGGGCTTGATAAAGCCTGCCCGGGGCGATGTATCCGTTTTCGGGAAACCCGCCGACGTGGGGCGTACGTATATCGGCTACCTCCCGCAGGCCAAACCAACGGACCTGGCCTTCCCCATAAGCGTCTATGAAGTCGTGCTATCGGGTAGATACGACCGCCCGCTCAGGAAATATTCTGCGGCAGACAAAGAAGCCGCATTAAAAGCGCTGAAGGACGTGGACATGGCAGAATACACAGACCGGCAGATAGGCCGCCTGTCCGGTGGACAGATACAAAGGGTCTTCCTTGCCCGGGCGCTTGCAAGAGACCCGAAACTTCTCATACTAGACGAACCGACTGCGAGCATCGACCCTGAAAGGCAGAAGAGCTTCTACGCATTATTGGATAAATTGAAGAATAGGATGGCAGTGTTATTCGTGACCCACGACATAGGCGCCGTATCAGAATACTTCGACGAGATAGCCTGCCTCAACAGGAAGATGTTCTACCACGGCTCGGCCGAGGAAGGGAACGGCAAACTCGAAGAAGCGTATTCGTGCCCGATCGACCTACTGGGCCACGGAAAACCCCACAGGGTCCTGCGCGACCACGAACACGGATCAGCGGGCCACAGCCACGGGGGCGCAGAATGATAGACATACTCCAGTACGAATTCATGCGCAACGCGCTTATCTCGGCGTTCCTCGCAAGCATAGCCTGCGGGATAATAGGTACTTACGTCGTGATAAAAAAGATCGTCTTCATAGGAGACGGGATATCGCACGCGGCGTTCGGCGGCGTAGGCGCAGGATACCTTCTGGGGATAAACCCGGTCCTGTCCGCGATACCTTTCAGCATCGCTGCGGCACTCGGCCTCGGGACCCTCTCCAGGAAGACGAATATAAGCGAGGATGCCGCAATCGGCGTCATGCTCACCGGGGGAATGGCCCTTGGAGTGATCTTTATCGGCCTGGCCCCGGGCTATGCGCCGGATCTGTTCTCGTACCTATTCGGGAACATACTGACGGTTCCCGCATTCGACCTGCAGGTGATGGCTGCGCTCGACGCAGTCATAATAATCACCGTATACCTGTTCCATAAGGAATTCGATTTTATCTGCTTCG
Source organism: Candidatus Altarchaeia archaeon (assembly GCA_049299895.1). Classification (GTDB taxonomy): domain Archaea; phylum Altiarchaeota; class Altiarchaeia; order IMC4; family QMZM01; genus CAIYYO01. The sequence continues at coordinate 155,978 of JBAQYF010000021.1, read as the reverse complement.
ACGAAGAATACGCAAAGATAGTGGGCGTCCCGACGCAGAAGCTCTACCTGCTGCTCCTGTGCCTGATAGCACTCACCGTCGTCCTGCTGATAAGGGTCGTTGGGATAATACTGGTCATGGCGCTTCTCACGATCCCTGCGGCGATAAGCGGCCAATACACGCATAACATACGCAGGATAATGCTGTTATCTATCGTCCTTGGGATCGCATTCACCTACAGCGGCCTGTACCTCTCATACGTCTATGATCTTGCGTCCGGGGCAACGATAGTCCTTGTGTCGGTGTTCTTCTTTCTGTTGTCTGTCGGGGTCAGGAAGGCCCGTTTGATTCAGAGATAACGACAATTCCTTCATTTGTTCAACTTTTATCTTATTTTTAAGAACAATTTACCATATATTATATATTAATTATGGTAAAAATAGCTTATCCCCTGTTCGCCCTGTTCCTGCTATGCACGGCAGCATACCCAGAATCCATGCCAGTCCTAACCTACACAGACGGCCTATGCACTGACTCGGACGGATGGAACCCGTATACGGGCGGGAATGTATCCGCGCTGTATATCGACCGCGGGACATTCTCCCCAGACTCCTGCGTAGACGAAACGACGGTAATCGAGTGGTACTGCATGTTCATGGGCATAGAGAAAAAAAGCATTTACTCATGCCCGGCCGGCTACGTATGCCGGGCAGGCGCATGTGCTTTAGTTAATGCCCCCGGGCCCCCCGCCCCCGCTGAAGGAACATGCCTGGACGCAGACGGCATGGATGAGAATCTCAGCGGCAAGGTAACGGTTTACCTGGCAGGGGACGAATCATACTCGCTCACGGATAGATGCGTTGGCTGGTTCAACGTATCAGAAGCCTATTGCATGGAAGAGAATGGGACAAGCGTCGGAAAATACATCTCCATCGCCTGCGCGAACGGTTCCTACTGTATGGATGGACTGTGCGTGAATCATATAAAAGAAAAGCCGGCTACGGTATTCGCTGCCCCGGAGGCGCAGCCGGCGGTCCGCGTAACACGCGATCTGCCGTATGTCGCGCAAGCCGGAACAAATCTCACAGTATCCTTAAAAGTCACAGTTGATCCATCCCAGGCCCCATGCGCCTACGGGATATCGGAAAAAATTCCAGCCGGCTGGGATATAAGCGGCGTCTCACCCCCCGGCGTTGCGGGCAGGTATCCCGGAAACGGCTCCGTGCGCATGTCCGAGGCGTTAGCCGCACTCAACTCCTGGTGCATGGGCAATGCGTCGACGGAAGAAGCTTTTTCCCGGTTTGATCAATGGATGGAAGCCGGCGTAGCCGGGAGCGTTGTTGAATGGATCATATTGGATCCCGCGAAAAACGCATCCTCCTATTTACTCAGTTATACTATGAGCATCCCGGATAACGCTTCAGTGAATTCTGATTTATACGGCGACTCTACGTGGGACGCCGAAAAATATCACAGAACCGGGGGCAACTACCGTATAATAGTGCAGCAGCCGATGCAAACAACTACGTCGACTACGACCACGTTGTTCCAGGTTTCCCTTGTCAGCGGCATGGTCTTATTCGGGGAAAAGAAGCTCCCAGTCCCGGGTGCGAAGGTTACGATACTATGCGCAGGGAATACTGAATCAAAGGTTGAGATCCGTGCAGACGACTACGGCTATTACACTACGGAAATGTCCTGTCCAGTAGATTCAGAGGTATCCTCCTACGCATCGACTGCCCCGGGGGAAATATGCTTCGGCCCCTATGACTGCACGTACTACGGCAAGGCTAAGGGGAGCAGTTCGGGAACAGTATCCTCCCGGGGTTATGCCAGGATCGATGTCATCCTGTCGGAATGAACCTATGCCTTGAACCTCTTGTAGTAATAGTGTTTTGCGATCTCTGCCGAAGCAAAATAACATAGTAGTATCCCTGTTATTATGGCCAGGACCCCTGCGGGCATCTGAACGAATTTGAAGTACTCCGCTCCGAATGCTGAATAGGTCAGGGCGATTGCTCCCGCAACGGTCAGGACAGAGGTTCCAAGCAGTAAACTGCTGGGTCTGCTCTTGTAGAAGGGCAGTTTGGTCCTGATTGCAAATGTGACTATTATCTCGGATAGGGACGATTCGAGGAACCATGCGGTCCTGAATAGCTCGGGGCTCGCCTTTACGACAAGGATCATCGTTCCTATGAGTGCAAGGTCGAAGAATGTCGAGATCAGGCCGAAGAATATCATGAATTTGTATATCGCATGAATATCCCATCTCCTGGGCTTTTTCAGGAGGTCTTCGTCTACCTTGTCGGTGGATACCGTCAGGAGCGGCGCGTCGCTCACGAGGTTGTTTAGCAGTATCTGGGAGGGTAGGAGGGGTATGAACTTCAGGAAAAGAGATGATGCGGCGACTGTGAACATGTTCCCGAAGTTCGCGGAAACCGTGTTGAATATGTATTTGTTGATGTTGGCAAACGTTTTTCTCCCGGCTTTTATCCCGTCCGCGAGTACGTATAAACTCTTTTTCAATAGTATGATGTCTGAAGCTTCTTTTGCAACCCCCGTTGCGGAATCAACGGATATCCCGACGTCTGCCGCCTGCAGTGCCGGGGCGTCATTCACCCCGTCGCCCATGAACCCCACTATGTGGCCCCTCTTGCGCAGGCAGGAAACGATCATGTGCTTCTGTTCCGGCGTAACCCTTGCAAAGACGTTGTATCTGAGGGAATACTCCTCAAACTCTCTGTCACCCAGTTTGGAGAGATCGTCTCCAGTCACCACCTGGTCCTCGACGATCGGGAGGCCCACTTCCTGGCATACTTTCTTTGTCACGTATTGAGAGTCGCCCGACAATATTTTCACGTTTACGTCCAGGCGGTGCAGGGTCTTTATGGATTCCTTGACCGTCTTTTTGGGGAGGTCGAGGAACAGCAGGAATCCCCTGAATGTGAGTTCCGTTTCGTCGACGTGCGTGGTATTGTCCCTGTCCATCTTTTTGGATGCGACCGCTATGACTATGTATCCCTCTTTTTCGTATCCTTCTATTTTCTCTTTGTAGGCTGCAGAAACCTTCTGGTTGAACGGTTCGTTTTTTCCGTTCACGAATACGTCCCTGCATGCGTCGATTATCGACTCGGGCGCTCCCTTTACTATTAGGACGTTCCCCTCGTTCGTCCTTGCGAGGACGCTCATTCTCCTCCGGTGGTAGTCGAACTCGTTTTCTTCAAGGACGATGAAACTGCGCAGCCTGTGTTCGAGCGCTTTTGCGTCCGGGGCCCTCCATATCGCCCTGTCTATCGGGTTACCGAAGGCTTTTCTCCCCTTTCTTACTTTCACGGAGTTGCACAGGAGGCCGTATATGATGATGTCTTCTTCTTTTTTTCCTGAGTAATCGACGTATCTTAGGACCGAGAGTTCTCCTTCCGTGAGCGTCCCGGTCTTGTCGCAGCACAGGGTATCGATGTTGCCCAGGTCTTCGACGGATGCCAGTCGTTTGACTATGACCTTCTTTTCGGCCATCTTGAGTGCGCCAGTTGATAAAGCTATCGTTATTATGATAGGCAGTACTTCAGGGGTTATCCCGACTGCAAGGGCGATTGCAAACAGGAACGAATCCATCACGTTCTTCCCGAGGTAGGCGTTCGCTCCGAATATGAATACCGTCATTACCAGGGTGACTTTGAGGAGGAAGTTACTGAATATGCCTATGTTCTTCTGAAAATCCCCCACGGGCTCCGTCTGCCGGAGATACGCAGCGGTCTTCCCGAAGAAAGTGTCCTGCGCGGTTGCGGTCACTATCCCGTGTCCGTTGCCGGCGGAAATGATAGTTCCCATGAATACCATGTTCGTTAAGTCCTGGGGAGAGGAACAACTCGAATCGATGACCCCCGCATTCTTCTCCACGGGGATGGATTCTCCAGTGAGCGTCGATTCGTCTGCGGAGAGTTCGTCGGCGGACAAAAGCCGGATATCGGCGGGCACCATGTCCCCTATGTCGAGGTATATTATGTCCCCCGTTACAAGCTCTCTTGCGTCCAGCTCGGATATCTCGCCGTCACGGTCAACCTTCGCCTGCAAGGTCACGTATTTCCGCAGCTCCCGGAGCGCCTTTTCCGCCTTGTACTCCTGGATGAATCCGAGGACTGCATTCAGCAGCACGATGAAAAATATGACGAAGGAATCGGTGTATTCCCCCGTATGGTTGTACTCTGCGAGAAAAAAGGATATTGCCGCGGCCGCGATCAGCACCAGGACCAGGGCGTTACTGAACTGGCTGAGGAATATCTCTGCTGCTTTCTTCTTTTCCTTTCCCGGAAGCTCGTTTCTCCCGTTCTTCTCCAGGCGGAATAAAGCATCTATGCGGGTGAGCCCTTTTTCAGATGTGCTGTAATCCCTTAAAATATCCTCCTTGGAAAGGGACCACGGACGCGAGGATTTATTCTGACCTATATTATTCACGTCAATATATTTACTTTATATATAATAATCCTTTTATCCATGAAAGAAAAAAAGAGGGTCTTGTTCATATGCACCCATAATTCCGCCCGCTCGCAGATGGCCGAAGGCCTGATGAACGCTTTTTACGGCGACAGGTATATTGCTTACAGCGCGGGAACGTACCCGGCAGCGGTCAATCCATACACTACCAGAGTGATGGACGAAATAGACATCGACATATCGAAGCAGCGCGCAAAGAACGTGGCGGAATACTCTGGCGAGAAATTCGACTACGTAGTCACAGTATGCGACAAGGCAAAAGAGGAATGCGCGTATTTTCCGGGGGCAAAAAAGTACTTGCACGCAAGTTTCGACAATCCCTCGGAGTTCTCGGGGAGCGAAAAACAGATCCTCGCGGGTTTTCGCAGGGTAAGAGACGAAATAAGAGAATGGATTAAGAAAAATTTCGTAAGCGAACACTGAAACAAAAAAAAATGGCATTGACCGAATTTCTGGTAGAACACATAATAAACCTGATAGAGACCGGTGGTTACCCGATAGTTGCGTTCCTGATGGCGCTTGAAAGCATGATAACGCCCATTCCAAGCGAAGCCGTGATGCCCTTTGCGGGATTCCTGGTCCGGGAAGGGAAGTTCTCGTACGAACTTGTCATACTTTCCGCGACCGCAGGAAGTATCATAGGCTCGCTCATCTCATATTATGCGGGCGCATACGGCGGGAAACCGTTCGTCGAAAGATTCGGGAAATACTTCTTTTTAGACCTCCACGACCTGGAACTGACAGAGAAATTCTTCAAAAAATACGGCGAAGGAACCGTTTTCGTAAGCCGCTTCATCCCGGTGATAAGGCATCTAATATCGATCCCTGCGGGCGTGGGCAGGATGAATCCGTATAAGTTCTTCGCCTACACCCTGCTGGGAGCGGCCGCGTGGAACGCCATACTAACGTACGTCGGCTACGTTTTGAAAGACCGCTGGAAGGAGATACTGAAGTATACCGAGGTTTTGGACATGCTGATAATAGCAGTTATCATCCTTGTAGTCGCCCTGTTCGTCTGGAAGCACAGGACCGCAAGGCGGGCGCGCAGTTCCTGATTTATATTCGGGGCTTTGAATATCTATTACTAAAGTTTTTGTCGGCTGATAATTCAATGAAAATCTGGATACTTGCGCGCGAGGGGAACTACACTTCTTATGAAAACCTGCGCTTCAAGGAAGTGGCGGAAAAAAAGGGGATAGACCTTTTGTTCGTCGCGCCGATAGATTTCGACCTGATTGTGACCAAGGGCGGGCGCAAAAGCATTCTCTACAAGGGCAGCGTCATGGACCTCCCGGACTGCCTGATCCCCAGGAGGGGCTCTTCATCCACGTACTTCACCCTGGCCGTGATAAGGCACATGGAGCGCCTGGGAATACCGGTCCTCAATTCCAGCCAGAGCATCGAAGCAGCAAAAGACAAGCTTGCGACCATGCAGATACTTGCAGCGCACAACATACCCATCCCAAAGACGATGCTCGCAAAGTTCCCGCTGAATCTTGAGAACGTGGAAAAAGAGTTCTCTCTTCCGATAATACTCAAAACGGTTTCAGGCTCCAAGGGGAAAGGGGTGTTCCTGTGCGAGAACAAGACCCAGTTGGAAGACCTTTCGGACCTGATGGAGATATCAAAAGACTCCAAGGTGAACGTCATACTCCAGGAATTCGTCTCCTCCTCCAGGGGACGGGACATACGGGTCATCGTTGTAGGCGGAAAGCCCATAGGCGCGATGCTCCGCACGGCCCGGGAAGGCAGGGTGAAAGCGAACGTGCACGCGGGAGGATCCGTTTCGCCTTTCCCGATGAACCGGGAGATAGAAAAATTATCCGTCGAATGCGCAAAGCTCCTCGGATTACAGATAGCGGGCGTGGACATACTATTCGACGGAGACAGCTACATGGTCGCAGAAGTCAATTCATCCCCCGGATTCGAGGGCTTCGAGAAGGCGACCGGGATAAACGTCGCAGAGAAGGTCTATGAATATGTCGCAGAAAAGCTCGGAAGGACCGTCTAATAAACGACGCATTCTATAATATAAACAAAAAAAAAACGTCGCCTGCCGGAGAATGAAAAACAATCCTTTACTGTTGGCCGTCGCATTCGCCCTGCTGTTATCCGGATGCGCGCAGAAAGGAAACGAGACCGTCGCGGGCGATCAGGAGGAGGACGAAATGAAAAACGCTACCGCATTTGGGATAACAAGCTCCGCATACTCCGAGGGGGGAGAATACCCGGAGAAATACACGTGCGACGGACAGGGCATCAACCCGCCGCTGGCATTCAGAGGCATTCCCGCGGGAACAAAGACCCTCGCACTGGTATTCGACGACCCCGACGCGCCCGGAGGAACGTATGATCACTGGGTAATGTGGAACATTTCCCCCGTTTCCACCATAGAAGAAAACAGCGTACCAGCCGGGTCAACGCAGGGGATGAATTCCGACGGGACGAACAAATACGACAGCCCGTGCCCCCCGTCGGGAACGCACAGGTACGTATTTCACGCATACGCGCTGGATGCGAAACTAAATCTGCCCGGGGACTCGGGTAAACCCGAGCTGGAGAAAGCGATGAAAGGCCGCATCCTCGCGTCTGCAACCCTGAATGCCCGGTACACAAGAAACGATCTTTAGGAGATTATCTTTCTTGCTATCGCGATTATCTCGGAGAAGTCTTCCCTGTTTGCCTTGTATTTGGCGAACTCTACGAGGCCGCAGAGGGAGAGGCACTTTTGCGTCTGGAGGAATAGATCGTTCCTCTTCTTTTTAAGCAGGTCCAATAGCTCCGTATTCGAGAGGTCCTTTCTTTCCCCGAGGGCGTGGGAATGGTAGAAGCGCACTGCCTGCGAGACCCGTTCGTAGGCGTCTTTTTCCCGTGTATTGGAAAATAGGTCCTCTGCTTCGGAAAGCATCCTCTCTGCATCGGACCGGTAATCGACGTACTCCGGTTCGAGAGGCGCGCACTCGCGCACGACCTCTTTCTTTTTTGAATTCCTCCAGTAGGCAAGGTATGCTAGGAGGGCGATCAGCGCAAATGCTGCCGCATACCAAAATACGTTGTTTTGTTCGTCTTTTTCTTCCTCTATTTTGACGTTCTTAATCGTTCCGTTGACGTATTCGGCGGTTATGTTCTTCCCCGCCGAACCGTTATTGTATGGGACAGTTATCTTCGAGCGGTTTATCCCCGTTTGTTGTACTCGGGGGGAGGATGCGTTGTATCCCTGTTCAGTGAGCTGTTTTTCGTACTCCCAAAACGACGGGTCCTGCTGCAGCGCCGAGAGCGCCTGTTTGACGTCTTCGGACGTCTGCGTCTGAATGTCCCGGATGCTCCCGTTCTTCATCTCCCCCTGGAGCGATGCGTTTTCCCCGTTGTCTTTTTGGTAGTTCTTCAGGAATTTTCCCGAATCGTTCGATACCGGATTGTTCTTTGAATCCGCAGGCTTATAGCCCTGCTGCTGGAGCGCCTGGTCCTGCTTTTGAAAAACGCCGTTATTTTCAAGGTTCTTTTGGAACTCTTCTTCCATGCGCTTTTGTTTTTCCTGCTCTTTTGCTATCTCCTGCTTGAGCGGGTTTGCGTTCTGGTCCATCTGGTTGTTCTGGACCATTGACTGCTGGCTTTGCTGCTGTTCGTTCTGCCGGTTCTGCTGCTGACCCTGTGGGCCGCTGTATGAATAAGACGTTGTCTGCATGTTCATTCCGTCGCATTGGTAGATGGAGGTTATACCTTGGGCGGTTCCCTGGCTGCCCCCCGGGGCATCTTTCACGGAGACATTGACCGAATTGGTAGATACAGTTTCCTCGCTTCCAGTAGCAGGATTGGTATAAGTGAGAGACGCAGGGTCGAGGGTATAGCTTCCCCCGCTATACGGGACAATCCCGGGGTAGGCTGCCTCCACAGTAGTCCTGTTTGGGACTGCGTATTCCAGGCATTGCACGTCCAGGCCGTTGTTCGCAAAGACGTTCTTGTCGACTATCCTTACGTTCACCGGTGAATCGAATGGATTGGTTATGCGCAGTGAGATTACAACCGGAGTACCCGCGTCAAGGGACGCCTTGTCCGGCAGCTTTTCCGCAGATATTTTCTCAGCGGAAGCCCCGCATGCGAAGAAAAATAAAAACAGGAGCATCCATATCCCGATAACATGTTTACTCATCTGCACTCCTCCGGGAACGCGGGACCTAGCCGTTCGCCCTGTTGAATATCCTTATCCATTCCGGCGCCAGTATGTCTCTTACGATGACTGCGCCGGTGTGTATGCCTGCGTCGTCCCCGGTTATCATTATCTTCTGGCCGTCGATTGCTATCCCGTTCGTTTTCGCCTTCTGGAGGAATATCCCCGAGCGGAACTCGCATGGCGCTGTGTCGTTCGTGATGTTGAGCTCTTCTATCGCGCTCTTGAAGTCCATGAGCTTGCAGGTATCCCCGTTCATCAGATAGGGGTATATGTGGTATTTGTTATTTGAGACCTCGGTCTGGTTGAGCGTGCCGTCGCCGTTCGTGTCTGCGTACTGCGCCTGCAGGTAGCCCAGCACACCCTCAAGTTCAACGAATCCGATGACTGCATCCCTCCCCGTCCGGTTGTCTAGGACGATGACCATGTCCCTGTTCTTTTGTGTGACGTTCTTTATCTCCATGAGGTTCTTCGGGCAATCCAGTCCCTCCCGTATGCAGATGAACGCATGGCATGCCGCAAGGAGTTCGTCGTCGGTCTCTCCCCTGATATAGGCGCCCTTTCTGTCGAGGAATATCTCCTGCGGCGCTCTCTCCAGCTGGATGTCATATCCCTTCCTGTCAGGGACTGCGCCGCCTGCAACGAGTACCCCCGACAACTCCAGGTTACACGTCGTCTCCGCGCCGGCAGAATAAGTATGCAGGCCGATAGCACTCGTCTTGTTCGCAAGACCCTCCAGGGGATACCTGGAATAGACCTGCACTCCTGCGACGTTCTTTACATAGCGGGGTTTCTCGGACTCAAGATAGAGATAATATGCCGCGGCCGCTATTATTACGGTTACAATGATCGCTGCGATCTTTTTTGTTTTGGGATCCATCTTTAATTATTCTGCGGACAATACCTTAAGAATTAAGAGTATTAGGAATATGAACAATAAATTTCAGCAGCAGAAAGCGGACGCACTCAGGGGCCTCGACGACGCTAAAAATACGGGCGACGTCGACTCGGACATCATCCCCCTGATAGACTATGTGAACTCGCTTAAGGATTATTATACCACTTCGACGTGCACCGGGAGAACGTCCCTGTTCTACGACCCCGGGGGGAAACTGGATTCAGGCTGGGTGGGTAAATGGCACAGCACGGTTTCGCCCGGGGACGTTATCGCGGCCCTTGCAAAAATGCCCCGGACCGGGAGGATATGGTTCATGCATGAACCCACCATAATGCATATAGTATGCAGGGACCTTGCACGCGCAGGCGCTCTCGTTGAACTTGCGAGGAACAACGGATACAAAAAGACGGGCATACTCTCGTACAAAGAGGACCGGGTCCTTGTCGAAGTATGCGGAACGGAGAGGATCGATGCCCCGGTCGCGGAGGAAGGGAAAAGCGTAGTGGATAACAACTATATAGAGTATCTGACGGTGCTCGCAAATGAAAAATTCAATAAAGGCATGCAGAGGCTGAATAAATTTGAGCTGGCGCTGCATACCCTTGAGGAGAGAAAAGAAGATGCAGGCAAAAGAGATTAGGAACGGAGTATGGCAGTATCTGGAACCCGGCATGAGCGTTCCGGTGAGGATATATGCGAACGACAGGATCTATTCATCAATCGAAGAAGGCGTATTCCGGCAGGCGGTCAACGTATCAAAGCTTCCCGGGATACAGAAGGCGTCCCTCGTCATGCCGGACGGCCACTACGGCTACGGATTCCCAATCGGCGGGGTCGCAGCATTCGACCTGGAAACGGGCGTAGTGTCTCCCGGGGGCGTGGGATACGACATAAACTGCGGCGTAAGGCTCATATCGACGAACCTGACTGAAAAGGATATCAGGCCGAAACTAAAAGAGCTGATGAACGCCTTATTCGAGAACATACCCTCCGGCGTGGGGGAAAAATCCAGCCTGCGCATATCGGAAAAAGAGCTCGACGAAGTAGCAGTCATGGGGGCAAAGTGGGCCGTTGAACGGGGCCTCGGCAGAAAAGCCGACCTCCTGCACATGGAAGAAGAAGGCGCGATCAAAGGCGCGGATCCCTCAAAAGTATCGAAGAAGGCAAAGGACCGCGGCAGGCCGCAGATCGGAACCCTGGGTGCAGGCAATCACTTTCTCGAAGTCCAGAAAGTAGACAGGGTATTTGATCCGGTCGTTGCAAGGAAATTCGGGATAAACGAGCCCGGCCAGATTACTATAATGGTGCATTGCGGTAGCAGGGGCTTCGGCCACCAGGTGGCAGACGACTATATCAGGGTGATGCTCTCGGCAGCCCAGAAATACGGGATAAAGCTGCCTGATGCGGAACTCGCATGTGCGCCCCTGGATTCCAGAGAAGCGCAGGATTACATATCGGCCATGTGCTGCGGCGTAAACTACGCGTTCTGCAACAGGGAGGTGATCACTCACTGGGTGAGGGAGACCCTTGAAAAATTTTTCCCGGGTTGCGAGACGCCCCTTGTCTACGACGTATGCCACAATATCGCCAAATACGAAGAGCACAGTGTGGACGGCGTGAAGAAGACCCTGTGCGTCCACAGGAAAGGGGCGACAAGGGCTTTTGCCGCGGGAAGAAAGGAGATACCCGGCGCATACAGGGAAACGGGCCAGCCGGTTATAATACCGGGCTCCATGGGAACCTCGTCATATGTGCTCGTCGGGACAGAGACCGCGATGGAGGAAACGTTCGGGAGCACCTGTCACGGCGCCGGGAGAACTATGTCGAGGGAGGGCGCGATAAGGAAATTCAAGGGAATGGACATACAAAAAAGGATGGAATCATCAGGTAAAGTCGTCCGGGCAACGAACCCGAAAGTCCTCGCGGAAGAAGCGGCGGAAGCATATAAAGACATAGACGAAGTGATAAAGAGCGTCGAAGCGGCAGGCATATCAAGGACAGTCGCCCGCGTTGTGCCCCTAGGGGTCGCCAAAGGTTGAATTTATATATCCGTCCGGCCTAATCAATTAAACATAATTCAATTACAAAAGAAAATGAAACACGAGATCAAGAGCATAGGCGTAATATCGATGATGAAGATACATACCCTGATGGGGTTTGTCATAGGACTGCTGTACGGACTGATCCTTTTTGTGATGATGCTCCTAGGGGCGGTAAGCATCGGCGATGCCGGCGCGGCAGGCGGGCTGATGGTGATGGCGATAGTGATGGCTATAGGGGTCGTTATTGCGGCAACGATCGGTTCGGCAATAGGCGGCGCCCTGATGGCGATAGTTTATAACGTCATCGCCAAAATGATCGGCGGAATAGAGATAGAGTTCAACGATAAGACCAAGAAGGAATAATCCTTCTCATTTTTTCTCTTTTTCTATTATGTCCCAGATTCTTTCAGCTATTTTTTCTTTTGATTCCTTTGCGCTCCGGTATAACATGCCTCTCCTGTCGAGTATCGTGACCTGGTTTGCATCGCTTCCACAAGCGTTCTTCTCTATGTCGTTTGCGGCAATCAGGTCCAAGTTCTCTTTTGCAAGTTTTTCCCCGGCGCATTTGATCAGTTCCAGATGAGAAACGGCGTGCTCTGCTTTGAATGCCATGATGCGCAGTTTCGGGTATCTCATCCTTGCTTCATTCGTAAGTTTGAGCGTGGGAACAAGTTCCAGTTTCAGATCCTTTCTCCCTGATTTTATCTTTCCCTCCGTCTTTTTTGCGGGCGTGTAATCGGCAATTGCCGCAGTCGAGATCAACAGATCGAATCCTTTTTCCAGTTCTTTCAGCGTTTTTTGCGTCATTTCCGCCGCGGTCCTGACTGGAATGATCCGGGCATCCTTCGGCAGTTCTATGCTTACCGGGCCTGCGACTACCGTAACGGCATGCCCTCTTTTCAGCGCTTCAGTTGCCAGGGCGCATCCCATCTTACCGGAACTGCCCGTAGTAATATAACGTACGCTGTCTATCGGTTCCTGCGTAGGTCCCAGGGTTATGAGGACTTTCACCTTTTTAGAAGCGTTCCCTCGGAGTCTATTTCCCCCCTGTTTATCCTGTCGCTTGAAAGAGGCATCCCGTCGGCAGAGACGACTAACGGGACCACTACGATAGTAAGTTTTGACAGGCCTTTTTTGAATCTTATCACGTTGATCTCGCTTGCGCGTAGCAGTGTTTCCTCGCTTGCGACGATGCAGTCTATCTCCGGGTCTATCGTCGCTATCCCGTATGAGTCGTCTATCTTTATTATCCTGTAGGGTTTCTTGAATTGTTTTATGTAACTTTCCAGGTTCTCCTTCCTTTTCTCGTATGTGAGGATGTCTCCCACCCGGAACCTCCTTGCGAATACGTCGCTTGTCAGGCCGATAGCTACGCTCTGACCTATCTGGAAGCCTGTTTCCAGGAGCTTCTTGTGCCCCTTGTGGAGCATGTCGTATGTGCCTCCTATGACAACTTTGCGAAACATTTTTTTACCTTCCTTTTTTGAATATTGAGAACCTGCACCTATAAATGCTTTTATTCTTTTGAACTGTGTTCATGAATTTATTTATCTTTATCTGAAAATAATATATTATTATGCAACATATAGAAGTAACTGCGGAAAAAGCCGTTATTTTATCGGTTGTTGTATTACTGTTGTCTATACCCACATTTGGCGAAGCGTCCGTCGATTCATTGGAGTATCCGGATCAGATACCCATGGAAAGCGATTTCCGCATAACGGCCCATTTGTCGGGCGACGTTTGCGGCGCGCAGGCCAGGTTCTACATAGACCAGAAGTTCATCAATTCAAACGCACTTGCATGCGACAGGAGAAAGACGGAATCAGACATGATCAATCCCTCGATAGACGGATTCGCATGCGGCCTCCATTCATTTGTCGTGCAGCTCTCAAAAGAAGACGACCTGCTCTCAAACTACAGCAAGCAGGTATCCTTCGGGAATCAGCCGGTCATGGAAGTTTCAGACGGAGCCCGGGATTCGCGGGAGGTATCGATCAGTTTCAAAGACAATGCAACTGGCAAGCCTGTTACGTACCTTAAGACCAGGGTATATAACGTGCGCAAGGGCACATCATCCGCCGAGTGGCATACCACGGACTCCAATGGAAAGATAATATTCTCTTCAAGGGACACCGGCGAATACAGGCTCATGGTAGTCGACTCAGAATACTGCGGGGAGCTCTTCTTTTACATAAAAAGGCCGCTGTACTATGAGGGGCCTACGCCGAATAACCCGATAATCGGAGACCTTATATCAATGGCAGTCCCGGCAGGAGTCGGAGTCAAAGTATACGATAGCAACGGCGCAATTTTCCTGATAGGCGCAACCAGCATATCCGGGGGAGTCAATTACACGATAAATCAATCGGGCAACTATACGGTCGTCGTGGGGGACGAGAACTCCGTGTACGGCACGGCGAATGTGAGCCTCTACGTCAGCGCAAAGGCGAGCGATTCGATAGAAGCCGTTCCTGCAAAGGCCCTGAGAGGCAGTCCCGTGGCATTGACCCTGAGAGCAGACGGCGTACCGCTCGCGAATGCGACCATCACCGTAGAGGACCCTGAAGGCATGTTGGAAGACCTATCCTCGGGCATCAACGGAACGATGGGTTATACGCCGGATCAGACCGGGATATACGTTGTTACTTTTTCCGATCCTAAGCACCTTGGCGCTGAAACAACATTTGAGGTTCGGAATAGTTTCCTCCTGGATTACACGCCAAAGGAGCCGGAGGTGGACGCGGACATAAACGTATACGCAAGAGACCATGAGAATAACCTTGTTCCCGGGGCGACTGTTTCCATAAAGGACGTCACCTACGGGCTAACCGGCTCCGATGGAAAATATACCTTCCACGTGTCCGAGCCGAAAAAGTACACAGTCCTTGTGACGAGATCGGATTACTGGGACGAGTCTATCGAATTTACAACCATATCCCCGTTGTACCTGGAGATATCCCCTGAGGAATTCGAGCTGGGGGAAACCGTGCGGGTGAAGGCGTACGAGACCCGGCGGAACGAGGTTGCAGCGGACCTGATAGTTATCTCCCCCGATGGATCGTCTACTCCGTTCAACGGGTCGTTCAGGCCGGAAAAAGTCGGGTCATACGAGGTTTCAGCGAGCAAGAAGGGTTATATTGCGACGAGCGGGAATTTTTCCGTGAAGGCGCATCCCCTGGAGATGACGATTTCAATAGCAAGCGACCGGATACTTGTTAACACAACCAGTCATGGCCTGCCTGCGGCAAAGATCCCCCTTGTCGTCGAGAAGACGTCGGGCAAGGAAAAGATCGTCACAGACGGGCAGGGACATGCTGTTATCAGGATAAAAAACGACGGCCGGATAAAGATCTCGGCGAATCCCACGGGTGAGAACCCTGATTACGGTAAGATAACCGTCGTAAGGAATATAGTTAAGCTGCACGACTACTCGGGACTGATAATGGGCCTGTCTGCCGTCGCTCTTGTGGCACTCATTGCATTAGCCGTCGTATATGCCGCGCCCAGGTGGGAATCCGGCGGACGGTCTGCGGGTATTGTCCGCAGGGCCCATGCGCACAGCGGGCATATCCAAACCCCGAGGGGTCATTCTGCGCTGTCCGGGCATAAGGACGGAAAATCTTCCCTGTCCAGGAAATAGTTCCTCTACGAGTTCTTTTTTTTCTTAAAGTTTTTATACTTGTTCGCACTAACAGATATATATAATTATTTAATAAACTTTTTGTATTAATTTAATTGGAGGAATAAGATGAACCTGAAAATCCCTGCAATATTGATTGCCTTGCTGGTTATGGGAAGTTTTGTGAATGCGAAAGTAGACATAGACAAGATGTCCGTGACGTTGTCAACGGACGTGAACGACACGGGAGACGACTCACTGTCCATTGACCCGGGAGAGAAATTTTACGTATTCCTCCAGGTAAGACCTGAAAGCGACTTGGACAATGCAGACGGCGTCTTAAAGATATACGTCGACGACGACCTCGTATACAGCGAAACCGTTACGATGGATCTGGTAGAAGACGAATATTACCTGCTTCATGTAAGCTCGGATGACTTCGACGAAGGGGATATCTGGGAGGGGAATCTGGTGGCTTACGACTGTGACGATCATGAGATCAAGGTCACTATCGGAAGTAAAGACATCAGTTCTACCAAGACAGACACAGTTTCTCTGGAGATAGATGCCGACGACCTGAAGGTATCTATAAACCCTGAAAAACCCACCCTGACAGACAAGATAACAGTAACCGTTAAAGACTCCGACAAAGATGAACTGGAGGGTATGACTGTCAAATTCACCCGCCTAGGGGATTCGGATACATGGAATACCGACGACAAAAACTGGGATGATGACACAGACGGAGACGGAGAAGTTACTCTGAAGCTCTCAGAAGAGTTCGGCAGCAGCTCCCTTGGGAAATACCAGATGGACGTATTCGACGACAGCGGTGACTACTGCAAATACACGACAATAATAGACACCCGCGTATCGCTCGTTCTCAGCTCTCCGGACCCTGCGAGTCCGATGGTCGGCCAGTCCATGAAGATGAGAGTGACGAACCAGGACGGAGCAGCGATTGCAGGAGCCAAGGTTACAGTAAGCAGGACCGGGGGAGTAAGCACTTTTACCACCGATTCCCAGGGCTACATAACATTCCAGATGAATGCATCAGGCTCATACGATGCCATTGCCACCAAATCCGGTTACACCGACAGTTTAGTGATAAAAGTCACAGTATCCGAAAAGAACAGCCTGAGAGTAGACATATCCCCCGATAAGGACGTGCAGGTTGGAAGCGATGTCACAGTCACTGTTTCCGGGTCCGACGGGAAAGCCTTGAAGAACGCGAAGGTATCATTCATACAGTCCGACGCAACGACGGAAGAATACACCTCATCGGAAAGCGGACAGGTAGTCTACAAACCCAGGAACGCCGGGCAGTACAAAGTAAAAGTCGAAGCAGCCTCATACGCTGCGGTGACCAAAGAATTCAAGGCATACAAGGCCTTTACCGTAGCGCTATCAGACCGGTTGTTCCCGAAGGAGGACATAACCGTCGAGGTCACTGACGCAGACGCAAGACCAGTCAACGGCGCAAGCGTATCCATAAAAGAATCAGGGGCGACCGGGACCACGGACGTTTCAGGGAAATACACATTCAGCGTGGACGAACCCAGGGAGTACACCCTCAGCGTAAAGAAAGACGGATACGTCGACTACGTGAAGAAGCTGGTAATACAGGGCGTTCTATCAGTGAAGATAAGCGACAAAGAGATACCCCTTGGAGACAGTCTGGAGATAGTCGCGCAGGACTCCCAGGGCAACAAGGTAGATGGAAAGATCACCATAACCAAGCCCAACGGGGAAGATGAGACCCTGGCAACCGACGAATACAAGCCATCCCTTGCAGGAACATATACCGTATCCGTATCAAAGGACGGATACCAGACTGCGACCGGCGAATTCAACGTGAAGGCGTACCCGCTCGTCCTGAAAGCCAAGATGGAAGGAACGAAGATAGTTGCCACCGCAACAAGCGACGGGAACCCGGTACCTGAGATAGCGATATCCTTCGAGGGCGCAGGCTTCCGCGAAGAGATACTGACAGACAAGAACGGGAAGGCCATACTCGACACCGGGAAAAGCAACGTCTCAGGCAACGTGACCATCTCCTCCAAGGAGGCAAACTACGAAAAAGCCTCGACCGAGATAGAAGTAAAGGTCGTGCCCGGAACGGATTCGTCCATGCTCCTGGTGATACTTGTAGCCTTGATAATAGTGATAATAGCGATAATCGCAGTTACCACCAAGGGCGGCAAAAAGAGGAAGGAGAAGGGCATGCTTTACAGGACCGCAGGAGGGAAAAGCCACCTGGAAGGGCAATAAATAAAACCCTTTTTTTTTCTGATTCTTTATTTTTCTTTTATTCTTCCTTTTATAAACAAATCCATAAAATCTTTTCCTTCAACCAGGCCGTATGAGCCGTCCGCTGCGTTCTTCTCGGAATAGCTCATTCCGTCGCCCTTTTCCGCCCCCCCGCTTGAATAAACCGCGAAAGGCACCGGCTCAGACGTATGCGTCCGGGCCTCGATAGGCGTCGCATGGTCCGGGAGAATCGCTATCCTGTATTCTTTTCCATCCATCTCTTTCAGTATCCTGGAAACGATCATTTCATCTATGTCCTCTATTGCTTTGACCTTTTCTTTTACCAGGCCCTCGTGTCCCGCCTCGTCAGGCGCTTCCACGTGTATGTAAACATAGTCGTTATCCTCCAGGGACTTGAGCGCGTGTTCAGCCTTCGCGGAATAATCCGTGTCAAGGTATCCTGTCGCCCCGGGAACGTCTATCACTTCCAGGCCCGCGTAGACCGCTATCCCCCTGAGGAGATCGACCGCGGAGATAAGGCTTCCCTTTATCCCGTATTTTTCCCTGAACGAGGGCATCTTCGGCTTGCTCCCCCCGCCCCATACCCAGAGCATATTCGCAGGGTCCTTTTTTTCTGCAATCCTTTTTTTGTTGACCGGGTGCTGCGAGAGTAAAGCCTGCGTACCGGTCATGATATCATTGAGCCTGTCTGCGACGCCCTGTGCGTTCTCATCCTCCGCCTTGATGAGGTTATCTACTATCTTCTGGTCCATTAAGTCATGCGGGGGTTTTTCTTCCAGATCAGAATGGAGTACTCCGCTCTTTTTCAGGACCATTAAATTTCTATAACTCACCCCCGGATAGAATCGCATATCCTCCGAACCTATTTTCCGGTTCAGGAAGGCTATGAGCTCTGCGGATTCTACGCTTGAAACATGTCCCCCGCTGTAATCCTTGATCCTCCCGTTCTCCGCGGTTATCAGGTTCGCCCGGAAGGCTATGTCCCCGTCCTCCAGGGATATGCCCATAGCCGCAGCTTCAAGGGGGCCCCGTCCGCCGGAATAGTACTTCTTTGGGTCGTACCCCAGGACGGAAAGGTTTGCTATGTCGCTCCCGAGAGGCATGTCGTCTCTCAGAGTGCGCAGCAGGCCCATCCTGCCATTTCTGGCTATATGATCCATCCCTGGTTTATGAGCCTTTTCAAGGCAGGTCTTTCCCCCGAGCGCTTTGAGCGGCCGGTCGGCCATCCCGTCTCCCAGAACAACGATGTATTTCATTTCCTAAAAAAATAGGGGCCGGAACATAAATAAATCGAACGAATGCCCAAAAAGACAGGAGATAATAAAAATGATTAAGCTTTCTTAAAAATTTAATCAAATATTTATACTAAAACATTCTAAAATTATATGTTTGATTCAATGGATTCAATACTTTCAGAGAAAGGACAGTCTGCGCTGGACTTGTTATTGAGCTACGGCTGGATTGTCGTTGTGGCAGCAGTGGCGATAATACTCGTTTCTCAAACCGGCATTTATCAACCCTTAAAATGCGAAAAGACACAATACGGCTTCTCCCAGGTACAGATATTGGACTATAACCTGTTTGCCAATAACGATAAAATGGCATTCCTCCTGCAGAACTGGGCAGGAGAAACAGTAAGGATAAACGCTGTCGATCTGAAACTGGGAGATAACGTCGAGTGCCGGGGCACGGAGCAGTCAGTCATCGAACCGGGGGGAAAACTGCTCATGATAATAGACTGCGCAGGCCCATTCGACGAATATCCTCCTGGAGTATGCTTTACGGCAGATATAAAAATAGATTACTCAAACCTGCAAAGCGGATACTCCGATGAAAGCATAGGAAAGATACGGGGAGCAATAGAACGCACCCAGGTGACTACCACGACAACTACCATATCGTCCACGACCACAACACAGAACACGCCTCCAAGAGTCAGGCTGAACGATCCGTTAAATAATGCAGTCCTTTAAAAAGATGGAAAAAAAGAGACCGTTTTACGTTATACTACTTCTAATAACGATAGTTGCCGCCTGCATTCTATATCAGAGCATACCCAAGGCACCGGCAGAAACAAATCAGCGGCATGAGATAACGACAACGACGCTGCCGGCAGTCGTGTTCCGGTCGCCCCAGGCATACGGGGAAGCAATACAAAGGGACAGGCTGATAGACCATTACACGAAAGAAGAATACTACCCAGGCAACGGAACGGGCTATTACGAATACACAGGCACCCGCAAATCAGTCATAGGCGTTATGGAATATTCCGAAACGTTGAAAGTCAGAGTCGACAATATAACCGGGGAGATAATCCAAACGGAACTCATATCGCGCGAAGCTCCCGCATGCGCGGCCGATTCGGACTGCTGCGCGACCGGATTAAATAACGAGTCCCTCCCATGCTATGCTCTCGCATCCTGCGCATGCCTAGACGGTCGATGCGCTCTCATAGAAAACCAGGGATTCCAAAAATGCGTCGTTGAATCGGAGGCAGAATATGCAATGCGGCCCGCCCCATGAAAAAAGCAAAATGAAAAAAGACGTCATATGGTATCTTGCGGCAGGAATCCTCCTGTCGGTCCTGTCGGCGCAGGATACTTTTGCCCTGCAGGGAACAGCATACAGCGACATGTCCGAGAAGGGCTGCCACCAGGTGAGCACATGGAATACGGGAGGCGTGAAATCTTCGAACTACTGCTGCTGCTATTCGCCCGACCAGGCCGGTGAATTGAGAACGGGATACTTCGGCCACTCATGGGGGACTTATACCACAAGGATATACCAGAGGAGCACGTTAAGATTCCCGATAACACAGGTTCCCTCCGGTTCCACGATAACTTCGGCAAAGATCTATGCATACGTCTCAGGCGTTTACTCCGCGCAGAACCTTTACCTCTACAGCTCGACAAACGACGGATGGAACCAGGACAACTGCAATGCAGGAGGCGTGTTTGCAAACTGCCCCAACTGCGCCTCGTCATATGACCCTGGATCGCTTACTTATGAAGGGGCTAATTACGTCGCAGGGCCCGGATGGATCACGTGGGACGTAACGAATTACCTGAGAAACGAGTATTCAGGAGGACAGTCTTATTCCACGTTCCACCTCAGGGGGGCTTCCGAGGCATGGACCGCCTGCTCGCACAACGTGAATTCCGCAGGCTTCTGGTGGTGCATGTATCACGTCGTCCTCGGCGGGCCGTCATCGGGAAACAAGCCGTATCTACAGATGAACTACTGCTACAACAACGGCAAGACATGTTCAGCGAACTCCGACTGCTGCACGGGATACTGCAAGCAGGACTACGACGGAACAGGCGGATGGTGCG
Source organism: Candidatus Altarchaeia archaeon (assembly GCA_049299895.1). GTDB lineage: Archaea > Altiarchaeota > Altiarchaeia > IMC4 > QMZM01 > CAIYYO01. The sequence continues at coordinate 135,172 of JBAQYF010000021.1, read as the reverse complement.
CAGAGCCATCCCAGTGCGTGCATAACTCAGTAACGTACAACAACGGCGCAAAAGCCCCGGACTGCTGCAGCCCGGAACAGGAAAGATACTGCAAGGGAGGAACGTGGGGATGCACGGCATGCGGAACAGACACGTGCTCGGGCGTATGCGGCGCAGGCGTGAACGGCTGCGTATGGCGCGACCGCTTCTGCTCCGGGGGAAATTGCAGCTCAACTGACTATGACATCGATACAGAGAAGGCAAGATGCGACTCCTGCAAAGGAGCCGGATACTGGAGCCTCGGGGGAGAAGTTGCAGGAACAATATGCTGCGGGGACGATTCCAGGGAATATAAAACTGCGAGGCAATGCAGCTCAGGATGCGTTACGGACCCGGCCGACGATGCCTGCTGCGATGCGGGCCGCGATTGCGCGTATTCGTCGACATGCTATTCTGACGGCGCCTGCAGGCAGGACCTAAAGTGCCTCGGCGGCTGGTGGATAAACCACTGCATCAACGGAGTAAAAGACTGCGATGAAACGGGAACAGACTGCGGGGGAACGTGTCCCGGATGCTCGGAGACAACGTCGACAACGTCGCCCACAACAAGCACCAGCACTAAGACCACATCCACGACAACCACATCTGCTACTACCACAACGTCGACCACGACAACCCTGCGGACCGTCGACGTAGTATTCGATTACACCCCTGAAGACGATAACCTTGTCGCCCTCTGCAAGCTCTGGACCAATATGTCGGGGACATGGGAGGTTACTGATTCGAACAACAGCATAACTTCAGGTATTAACAACTACTTCAACGTCGACGACGTAAAGGAAGGATCATATGCCTGGAACGTCCAGTGCTTTGACTCAGCAGGCTTATCAGCTTACGCATATAATGCCCCTCAGAACTGGTCGTTCTACGTATCAGACTAGGCAGAGTCTCTTTTTTCTTTTACGCCTGCCTATTATATATGATGCCGCATAGACCCCATATACGAGAGTACCTACCGGGAGACGCACCCTCGATAATAAGGCTGCACTCGCAATCAGAGTATGCCTTCGAAGAGCTGGACCTAACAGAGGAGTTCATAGACTATATCGCCCGCAGGGAGGATTTTTACTTCTGCATCGCGACCCATGAAGGCTCACTGATCGGATTCTGCGGCGTATTGTTCTATCCATCCATCGGGCGCTCGGAGATAGGCCCTATCGCGGTGGACAGCAAGCACCGGAGGGCGGACGTGGGCAAGGAATTGTTCAATGCGGCCGCAGCGTACCTGAAGGAACGCGATATCCGCAGGGTTACCGCGAAAGTCAAGGCCGCAAACACCGCCGCGATAAGTTTTTTCGCAAACATGGGTTTCGCGGAGGAAGGATTTTTCAGGGAGTACACGCGCAAAAAAGAGGACGTGATACAATTCGTAAAATTCATATAACCGCCTTCTAAGGCTGATTTATAAACGAATTTGTCATAATCTATAATGAACAAACAGGTCGAATAACAAAATGATCAGCCCAACCCAGAGAGAGATCCTGGAAGCCTTGATAGAGCTCTACGAGAAAAAGAAGGAGACCGTCAAAGGCGAGGACATATCGGCGATGCTGCGCAGGACTCCTGGCACTATACGCAATCAGATGCAGACATTGAAGGCCATGGGTTATGTGGACGGCGTACCCGGTCCGAAAGGGGGTTACATCCCGGCCATGAAGGCATATGAAGCCCTCGAACTGGAGATGCTCAACAAGCCGCACATAGTGAATATCTTCCGGGACGGAAAGCCCATAGAGGGCATAACCGTGCAGAGGATAGAGTTCACGTCCGTTGCCAACCCGAATGAATGCATGTCCCGCGTAACTATCGTCGGCGACACCAGGAAAATAATGGAGCACGACATAATCAAGGTCGGCCCGACGCCCGCAAATCACATCATACTCACAGGCGAAGTCGTCGGCAGGGACGACATAAGAAGGGAATTGCGGATAGCGTCTCATTCCATATCCAGCATCCCGAAAGGCAGAGTGATAGAGATAGCCGCAAAAAACATCATATCGTTTACCCCGGAAACAAAACTAAAGGAATGCGCAAAGACCCTCATAGACAAAAGGATCAGGGCAGCGCCCGTGATAAAGGACGGAAAGCTCCTCGGGATAATAACCGAGACCGAGATAGTGCGGGCATATGCGGCCGGGAATTCCGACAAGAAGGCAGGAGACGTTGCCATAAAGAATCCCATGACGATAGACGGGGAGGCGCGCCTGATAGACGCGATAGAAAAGATGACCCGGCACGACGTGGGCAGGCTGATAGTCACCAAGGGGGAAAAGATCGTCGGCATGATAACGAAGACGGATATACTGATACGGCTGCTGAATTAAGGACATTACTTTCTGCAAAACAAAATAATCATCCCGCGATGAAAAAATACACCTTTAAGTTCGTATGCGACAGATGCGGATGCGTTGAATACGTCGACAGCCCGATGTCGGTTGCAAAAGAATGCCCCGAGGGCTGCGGGGGCACGTCATACGCAGGCAGCACGCCCGTGAAAGTCACAGAAAATGGAAAACGTAGATGAGCCCGAGTCCCTCATGGACCTTGTCTTCAATAAAAAGGGGAAAACGAATAAAGAAGAAAAAAGCCTTCTTGGAAAAAAGCTCTTTCCCTACAAAACAGTCATGTGCAGAAGCTGCGGAAAGATACAGGTGACACAGGGCGAAGAGATGTTCCGCTGCAGGGAATGCGCCAAGATAAACCGCTACCGCAAATACGGGCAATGGAACGTCAAGCTGAAAGACTTTCCCTCGTTTGAAGCGGCCATGATAGAAGCAAAAAGATGGGCGATGGAAGAGGGTAAAAAAGATGAAGAAAAAAGAGCCCTCTAAGGTCCCGACCGTATACGTACCCTGCCGTTCGGGAAAAGACATCCTGCCGGCAGTAAAGAAAGCCGCAGAACGGATGGAAAAATACCAAAGGATCGGCCTGATTACGACGTCACAGCACCTGCATCTCCTGGAGAGCGCCGCAGAGATGCTCCTGGAGCAGAAGAAAAAACCGGTGATGGGCGGGCAGATACTCGGATGCAACGTCGCGAACGCGGAAAAAATAAAAGATAAGGTGGATGCGTTTCTGTATATCGGCTCGGGGATGTTCCATCCCTCCGCATTTCTCCGGGCGATAGATCGCCCCTTGTACGTCGCCAATCCGTATACCGGCGAGGTCATGGAATACTCTGATGCGGAAAAAAGCAGATGGGCCGGGAAACAGAAGGCAAGGATAATGCGATGTCTCGAAGCTAAAATCTACGGCATACTCGTGTCTACGAAAACAGGCCAGTTCAATTATTCCGCGGCTGAAAAGATCAAAAAGAAACTGGAAAAGCGAGGGAGAAAAGCATACGTATTCGCGGGGGCTGAATTATCCCCCGATCGCCTGCTGGGATACAAGGTCGACGCATGGGTGAATACCGCGTGCCCCAGGATAGTGGACGACTACTATGAGAAGCCGGTGATCAATCCCGAGGAACTGGATATGCTGATGGAGTTGATTTAATAGATCCAAGATGACGGCAACGTTATTCGGCAAGCCCAGACGCGACGTGATCAAAGACGCCTTGATAATCACAGTTTTATTTCTTGTCTTATACCACTTCCTCGGATTAAACCTCTTTAATCCCCTTATCTTCTCAGAGGCCATTATCAGGGGGATAATAATTGCAGTATTTGGAGCTTATTTTGCCAAGAAAAAATCAGAGGTCACAATAAAACCAACGGCCAGGGGATACTTAAAAGCAGTGCTTATAGGCATACTACTGCTCCCAACACTTTTTCTATTGGTTGTGGCGATCGCCTACGTATTAATCCAGCTTAAACCGTACGTTTAATTCCGCAATAATACCCCTGTCAGCTATGTCAACCAAATGGGATCACTTCAGATACGTCAACTACGCAAGATCAGATAAAATATAAAAAGAATTAGAAAATTCTATAGGCGGGTTACTTCAAGTATTTCTACGCCATTCACTCCGTCTATCTTCGCGATCTGGGCTTCTATATCGTCCATCCCGCCGGTTTTGTCGTTTAGGAGGAGCATCATTTCAAGGGATTTCAGGCCGAAGGCTATCGGTTTTATCTCGGAGCTGTTGACTTTTCCGTATTTGGAGACGATCTTTTCCACGGATTTTTTGATTGCTTCAAGGTTTATTTCTACGCCCGTGGGCATGATCCTGATGCTCGCGGCAACGTTTAGTTCCATTCTTATTGAGTCTTTGCCGCTTTCGGCTTTTTCTTCTTGACGGGTTCGATCTTTACCAGCTTTTCCCCTGGAAGCTTTATCGAAGCAACGTCCATTGCTTTTTTGACTGTCTTTATCCCGTCTTCCGTTTTGTTTATGTAGACGCTCATTATCTTCTGGCGGCATCTCATCCTGGCTGCGACGCCCATCGGTTTTCCGAAGGACTGGCGCATCCCCATCTGCACCCTGTCTGCTCCCGCGCCGGTCGCCATGACGTTCTCTCTTATGACGTGATGCGGGTATACTCTCACTTTTAGCCGGAAGCCGTTCACTCCGAACTTTGCTTCGAGTATCTTGTTTACCGCAATCCTTGCAGCTTCAAGGCAGTTGCTCCTCATCTGTATGTCTTCGAGGGTGCTTATCGATACTTCCGTGTCGAATTCTCCTGAGAGGTTTCCGCTTTCAAAGTGCAATAGTTTTGATCCGGGTACTCCGGTGATATACGAGTCTCCGGGGTTGTTGGCTATCCTTGTGTACGCAGGACTGTCCCATCTGTAGCATTTAGCAGGTCTTAGGCCCATTTTTCTTTAATAGTCTTTTATATAATTCTATAAACTAGGAACTAGGGGTTTATAAATTATTTCCTGCGGCGCGTTGCTTTGACAGGGTCCTAGTCTGGTGGTATGTTATCCCTGCCAGGGCAAGGATCATCCCGATCATTTGCAACCCAGTCAGCCATTCTGAAAAGAATACTGCCCCCCAGACGGTTGCAAAAAGCGGCTGGAATAAGAGCGTCAGGCTTCCCTCGTGTGCCGGAATCTTTGTTATCGTGTGGTTTATCAGGTACCAGCCGAATGTCTGGCACAAGAGAGCGGTAAAAGCCATGATAACGTGGCTTTTCAGGTCCCATACGATGATGTTGTCGTTCCTCAGACCGAATGAATACACTGCGATTATGAATGCCGATGCTGCGAAGAGCGCGCATAAAGACAAAAGCTCGGGATACGTTTCACCTGAAAGGGCTTTGGCGTAGCGCAGGCTTATGAGCATTCCTGCGTATGTGAATCCGACGATCATTCCAAGGAAAAAGCTGTAAGGCTGGCTGACTGCGACGCCTGCGATAGGCGTGAGCATATATAAGCCGACCATAACTATTGCGAGGATCAGGCAGAACTCTTTTGTTATCTTCTCTCTGTATACCAATGCCGAGAATATTGTTACGAACAGTATCTGCGAGTTCCCGAGAAAGGTTGCGGGTCCTGCTCCCATGTAGATTATCGTCTTATGCCATACGACAAGGTCTGCTCCCAGGAAGAATCCTGCGATAATCGACGGGACGATCCATTTATTGTTTTTTACGCCAAACTGGGTTTTATAGTTCAGGAGCGACAGCGCAAGAAAGAATATCCCTGCATAAAACGATCTGTAGAATGCGCTTGCGTTCGTATCGAAGATCACCAGCTTGACTGCGAGGGGTGAAAAACTCAGGGCAACGACCCCTAAGAGGAGTTTCAAATAGTCGTCGCGCGGGAAACTGTACTTTTTCATCTCTTGGAAAATACGCGTATCCCGCTCCTGACCGAGCCGTAATAGATGCGCTGGTCGTCCACTGCTATCGCGGACAATCCGCCGTGGCCCGCCGATATCTCCCGGATATTTGCGCCGGATATCTTATCTATGATCCTGATCCTGCCGTCGTATAGGCTTACGTATACGCATCGCTGGTCCAGCGCCATCGAGCATACGACGCCTCCTGCCGGCATGTTGGCGGTTATATTGCCTTTCTGGTCGGTTACCTGTATGAATGAGCTGTCTGCTGAGTATACGTTCCTCCCGTCCGGGCATACCGCGATTATGTCGCTCACGTGGTGCCCTACGGTGCGTATGAATGCCCTGCTTTCCTTGTCATAGATGCCTATCTTGTATCCCTGGAACCCTGTGTATATGAAGCTGTCGTCTACTCCCAGTGGCTCCTTTATGCGATCGTCTGTCAGCTCTCCCTTTGGTGCAAGGTCGCTCTTGTTCAGTAACAGCACTTTTTTATCCGAAGAAATGGTGTACAGCGTCTGTTCGTCGAGGCACAGGGCATTTCTGCCCCCGCCCACGTAGTTCTTGGACGCAATCAACCTCCCGTTCTTGTCGTAGACCTTCAGTATGTCGTTACTCCCGGAAGAAAAATATATGTGTTTTTCATCCACTGCCAGGGATGTTATCTGCATGGTGCCCGCTTCTATGGTCGAAAGCGGCTGGTCCAGGTCCTTTTGGTAATTGCCGGCAACGGAAACGACTGTGCGCCGCTCCCTGAGGGAACGGTCTTTTGCGGCTTCTTTCTCTTCCGAGAACCGCGCGAATATTCCCCGCCCGGCTGCTTCCAGGAGCAACCATGCCCCCAGGACCGCCAAAAGGAAGTATCCTGCGAATGATTCGCCGGACTGCTGGGATGCCGCAGCCGCTGCAACCGAGAAAAAACCGATCCGTTTATCCATTTAGAATTCACCCAGAGAGGTTTGATTGCTCCTTTTCGCGCTTATCCAGGACCTGCGCACAAAATGAGGCAGATCCCCTGCGCGGGCGGCTTTTCTAACGTATTCCATCGTGACCTCGTCGGACGGATACCCGCTGCCGATCTCCCCGTATTCGATTCGTATCTCTTCTATCGCGCGGTCGCGGGCAACTTTTGCGATAACGGACGCGGCCGACACCTCTATGTAGCGGTCGTCCGCTTTGTGCTCGGACACTATCTGGGGGATATGAGAACCGTTCGACCTGAGGATGACGCGGATCCTTTCCCCGAAGTTCTCGGCTACTGAATCTGCGGCGTCGACTATCACCTTTTCAGGCCGCCTGCTATGGGACCCTATCAGATAAGCCATCTTCTCTGCTTCTATCTGGTTTAGGGACATCCTCTTTCTGAGGAGGTCTATCTCCGCGGGCAGGACCAGCGCAAGCTTCCATTCAATCGCCAATTCTTTGATGCGCGGCTCCATTGACTCACGTTTGGCAGGAGACAGTTTCTTGGAATCCCGCACGCCCATGTCCTTCAGTTCCTTTGCGCCGGATTCTTCCAGTATGACAGAACAGATAGCCATCGGACCGATCACGGGACCCCGTCCCGCTTCGTCTATTCCGCATATGAGCATTTTTGTGTGGTTACATCCTTTTAGGGGCTTCGATCCCCAGGAGATAAAGACCGTTCTCCAGCACCTGCCTTGTGGAATCGACCAGCAGGAGCCTTCTATCCATTATCTTCTTTTCCGGGGATATGACCTGGCATTCCTTGTAGAACCTGCTGTAACAGGAGGCTAGTTCGTATACGTATGACGCGATATTCGAGGGCTTCCGTTCGGATGCGGCCTTAGCCACGGCATCAGGGAAACGCATCAGGGTCTTCACAAGATTCTCTTCCCCTTTTTCCAGGCGGGTGTCAATATCCCGGACATTTATCCCCGCGATGTCGGCTCCTGCTTTTTCCAGTATGCTGCAGCTTCTCGCGTGGGCGTATTGCAGGTACGGCGCAGAGTCGCCCTCAAAGGAAAGCGCGTCCTCCCACCTGAACGACATCATCTTCTGCGGGCTCGTCTTGAGTATGTGGTATTTTATGGCCCCGATAGCAATCACGGGAGCAACATCCTTTGATGCGATGCCCCTTTTTTCTATCTCTTCTGCGGCCTTCTTTTTTGCCTCGTCTATGAGCTTGTCTACCGGCGCAGTCTGTCCTTTCCTTGTCGAGAGTTCGCTTCCTTCGAAGCTGACAAAGGAGTAATGGACCGCTTCCATCGGTTTTTTCACCCCGAAGAATTCCGCGAGGATGACCGTGAGCTCCAGGAATTCGTTCTTGTGGTCTTCCCCGAGGACGTTCATTATTATGTCTCCCCGTTCGACCTTTTCCAGGTGATAGGCTATGTCCCTTGAGAGATATACCGACGTCCCGTCTGCCCTCGAAAGGATGGTCGCGCTGTCCCTTCTCTCCAGGCCGTAAGTTGAGAGGTCGAGGCCGAACCCCTTCTCGGATCTGCGCACAAGCGGGCTCCTGGAAACGTGCTCTAATACGCGGGTCACCGCCCCGTTGCGGATATAAGCGCTCTCGTAATCGAAATAGTCGAATTTTATGTCCAGCATGTCGTATATCTGCTTCTGGCCCGATAAGCAGCGCTTCGCAACGGCGGTTATTCCGTCCAGAGCGGATGAATCGCCGCCTTCAGCCTTCCGTATGTGTTCCTGGACGCGAGCGGCAAATGATGCGTCCTCTTCGAACCTGCGATTCGCGGAAACATAAGTAAAGAAGACCTGGAAGTCTTCTTTTCCCGCGTATTCGGAATAGTTATTTACCGCCGCCTCATCGGGTTTTAGTCCCTCGGCAAATCCCCTGGCGATTATCGCTATCTGTTTTCCGACGTCGTTCACGAAGTAATGCGTTTCCAGGGAGTACCCGGAGAATGCAAGTATCCTCCCGAGGGAGTCGCCTATCAGGCAGTTCCTCAGCCGCCCTATGTGCAGCGGACCCGAGGGGTTGATGGAAGTATGCTCCAGCACTATCTTCTTCCCAAGGGGCGCTCCGCGGCCATAGTCCTTTCCTTTGGCGCGTATCTCTCCCAGAAGGGACGAAACGACGGATGAATAGTCCATGAAAAAATTCAGGTATCCGTTGACTGCCTCTACTTTCTTTATCCGCCCGCCTGATCCGATCCGGGATGCAAGGTCTTCGGCTATCTCTTTGGGGCTTCTGCGCAGTTTTCCCGCCAGCCGAAACGAGATAGTGCATGCGACGTCTGCCGCCGTTGATTCCTTCAGTTCGTCCGCGCGCACTGCTTCACCGGCCGCTTTTTCTATCGATTCTTTTATTTCCCCCAGGATCTGGTTATACATCTTGCTTCCTTTAGTTCATAGGATTACGTTTAGAAATAACCCGCAGGTCAGCATATCATCGGCGTCAGGAAGGCCTCGGTGAAAGCGCCCAGCAGGAGGAGTATCAGGGACATTATTATCATGTCCGACGAGTCTATCACGATGTGCCAGAACTCTTTTGTTCGAAAATCGTGGTTCACGACTGCTACAGATATTATGCCTCCAGCAAGCGCGCCGACTATGTATGAGCTTATCTCGAATACCCCGTGGAACATATAGCAGAACGTGGCGGACAGGGAACAATTAAAGTAGCCGTAGAGGAACTGTGAACTGCTGTTGAATACCGTTGCTCCTATGTAGTCCCGGACGTGGCTCCCGACGGCGACGCCTATGATGGATGCATTGAGGGTCAGTATGAATATTGCGCCCGCTCCGTAGAGGAACGAGAACAGTATGCAGAAGAAGAGAACGACTATGTTGTTTGTTATTATCCGCTCGAAACTCGCCATGCCCTTGATATAATTGCCCACGGCAGCGCTGCTGGAATCCTCTAACCCCTGGATGTAGTCTATTATCCCTTTCTGGTAGTCGAAGAGGCTGGACACATAGTCGACCGGGAGGACCGTGAACCAGAACGAATAAGACAGGACCATCCCCATAAAGAGGTAGAAGAGCATGGAGAGCGCCTTCCCGTGCTCCTTTATCAGGAATGTTTCCTCGTGGATGTTCATATCCTTGGTCTCCTCGTATTTGACGGTGTTTATCATCACCACTATCAGGGGAATGGTAGTTATGAAGACCGCGGCGAGGCTGGCGTTGTCTGGAAAGATGTAAAACGCAAGGAAGAGGCCGAGCGTGGAGTACATAAGCCCCACCAGGAACATCTCCGACGGGTGCTTCTCCATTTTTGCCGGTTTGATTATCGATTCCAGTACCATCTATAACATCCCCCCTTTTTAATTAAGAATAATAATAATCTTATTATAAATAGTGATGGAAAAGAAAACCCCTCTATTATTGTTCGCCTTGTGCGTTTATGCGGCCGCCGCGTATGGAACAGTCATTCTGGACGCCGACTGGCCCCTTCCAGGGCACGACCTCTACCATTCCGGCTACAGCAACGTCTCATCCTCCCTCGCGCTTGAGAAAATAGGCCTCCTGTATACCTTCGAAGAAAAAGGAGAGCTTACGTCGCCCGTTACCGCGGACATAAACGGCGACGGGAATGCCGAGATACTACTGGGCTCGACCGACAACAACGTCTACGCGCTTTCCTCCGAAGCAGAGGAGCTTTGGAGATTCGAAGCCGGCGGGTCCACCAGTGCGCCCGCGGTATTCGACCTCTTCTGCGACAATAAGACGGAAATATTATTCGCATCCAAGGACGGAAAGGTATATGCGTTGAGTTCGAACGGAAGCCTTATGTGGTCTTATCAGACGAACGGCTCAGTCTCCTCAACTCCGGTGGCAGTCAACGTGAACTACAGGCCGGAACTGGAAGTGATCACGGCCTCCGACGACAAGAATCTGTACATCCTCGACGCGGAAGGAAACATAGTCCGAAGCCACATAATAGCCGATTCGTTTCTCTCGACCATCTGCATCGGAGACGTGAACCTGGACGGGAAACCGGACTATTTCATGGGCGCATATAATAACAAGCTTGACAGCATTGTATCCCCGGAGAACCGGCGCCTGGCATTTGACACAGGCGGCTCTGTCCCGACCCCGGTATATGTTCCCGAGGGACTGGACGGACGACCAAGAGTGATAATATCCTCAGGCGACGGGAGAGTATACTCCCTTGTCTATGAGGAATACACGAAAATACCTGAAGGAAACCAGAACGGAGTAGTGAAATATTCCTCGATGACCAAGGAATGGCAGTATAACCTAAGCGGGGAGGTATCTGCTTCACCCGCCGTTTCCGACCTGAACGCGGACGGGTTTCCCGAGGTCATCATCGGGACAAACAGTAAGATACTATACATACTGGACCCCGAGGGAAAGGTGCTTGAAAAACACAGCATCAACGGAAAGATCCTATCGTCTCCCGTAACCGCCGACCTGGACGGAGACGGCTTACCCGAGATACTCATGGGCTCATCCGACGGCCTGTTCCACATACTGAACGGCTCAGGCTTCAGGAAATGGAGCTACGAGACCAAGAGCATAATCACCAAGTCCGCGGCGGTCTCAGACCTCGACCGCGATGGAAAAGCGGAGATACTGCTCACGGCAGGAAATAAGCTGTATATCCTCGGGGAGAAAAATAATCAACCGGCGGGCACAACCACGACAATTCCAACAGTCGCGCCCACAACGACAACAAACATAGTTACGACAACCACGGAAATCAGTACGACCACCTCCTCGACGACAGCAAGGATCATATCAACTACCAGATCAACGACCACTACAACACTCAATAAAGAGGTCGCAAACGTAGGCTTCAATGATTTTATACTCTTTATGATAGTGCTCGTCGTATTGTTCCTTGCGGTCGGCGCAGCCGCAAAATTCCTGCACCAGAGATTCACAAAACAGAAAATCGCCGCGCCTACGCTTACCAGGGATAAAAAGGACACGTACCTACAGGACCAGGCTGCGCCCAAGCAGCAGGACCCGAAGATACCTCATATAACTCCGGAAGAGACGATACTCAAAGAAAATAAAAATGTCCTAAGCACCCTGGTTGAAATATTGCGGCTCCTCTTGGATGCGGCTGCAAAATTCCTGGATAACCGGTTCATCCCGAAGAAGAACGTAACCGGAAAGCCCGTACAGGTAAAAAAGGAAGCAAGCCTGCAGGATCTCTCCCCGCCGAAACCCCCGGAGCCGAAAAGCCCGCTCATATCCTCAGAAGAAAAAACTGTGAACGAATATAAAGAGGCGCTTAATACCCTGATGAAAGAAGAAAAGAACCTCCCGGCAGTCATGCACAACGAAAACAGCCTCCCCGCGTTGGACGAGGAGCACAAAGAATTCTTAAGCGACCTGAAAATACTGGAAAAAGAAGGCAGGAGAAAATACTAGAAAGGGATCAACAGCTTTCCAATCCGGCCATCGCGTTCAGGACTTTCTGATCGCATAATACGTCCCCCATTATCTGCAGGCCCGTGGGTATCCCGTCTACCTTTCCTGCTGGAACGACGCCTGCGGGGATCCCTGCAAGATTCGCGATCACTGTGAATATGTCGTAGGCGTACATGACCCTGGGGTCTTGTATCTTTGCGCCCAGTTTGTGGGGGAGCTTCGGAACGGTCGGACCCGCGAGGACGTCCACGTCTTTCAGGGCATCGGAGAGGTCCCTTCTAAGAATGCTTCTTGCCTGGAGTGCTTTCCTGTAGAAACGGCCTGAAAATTCCTTCTGGGATATGTAGCTTCCGAGGAGTATCCTTCTAAGGACCTCTTCCCCGCATGCTTCCTCTATCCTGTAGCCGTACCTCCTGCCGTCGTATTTCCTCGTCCCGGAGAAGAACTCCACGTAGACATTCAGATAATACGTTGGTATCGCTATCCCGAGGTTGGGCAGGCTTACGTCCACGATGTGCGCTCCCGCAGAGGACATCCTGTCCAGCGCGGAATGCACCGTCTTACGGATGCCCGGATCGCTTATAAGCACGTCGAATTCCTTTGCGTATCCTACTCTCACGTCTTTGAGGGACGGGTCAAGGGAGTCCGTAAATGAATAGAATTTTTTGTCCAGGGCAAGGGACGTTGCATCCCTGTGATCGTGGCCGGCGATTGCTTCCAGGAGCTTTGCGCACGTTGCCGTGTCCTTTGCGAGGGGCCCTACCTGGTCGAGGCTCATTGCAAGGTCTATCAGGCCGTATCTGGATACTACGCCATAAGTCGGTTTGAACCCGGCTATGCCGCAGTGAGACGCGGGATTCCTGATGGAGCCGCCCGTATCCGTTCCCAGGGCGCAGTCGACGAATCCCGCCGCGACGGCAGCAGCCGACCCCGAGGATGAGCCGCCGGGTATGTGTCCCATCGCTGCAGGGTTCTGGGTTGGTCCGTAATAAGAAGTCTCTCCGGATGATCCGCAGGCGTATTCGTCCATGTTGGCCATCCCGACGATAAATGCGCCTTCTTTCTTGATTCTCTCGACGACGGAAGCATCGTAAGGCGACACGTAGTTCTCAAGCGTCCTGGACGCGCACGACGATACGAGCCCTTTGACGCATAGGTTTGATTTGACCGCAATCTTCAGGCCCTTTAGCCTGCCTTCTTTTGCGCGGTCCTTATCCGTGATCCGTTCCTTGTCCAGGGAGATAAAGGAATTGATCTTTTTGTCTTCCTCTTCTATCCGGGCAAGGTCGATTGAGTTGTCCATCTTCTCTTTTTTGATGACTTAATAATTAAGAACTCCAAAGAATAAAGAATAGATGGCCTACGCTATACAGACAAACAACCTGGGCAAAAAGTACGCGAATGCGTACGGGGTGCGGGAGATAAACCTGGAGATAGAAGAAGGCGTCGTATACGGATTCATCGGACCAAACGGCGCGGGAAAGACCACCACCATATCGCTCCTGACAGGCCTTATCGCACCGACCGAAGGAGAGGTCTGCCTCATGGGAAAGCCCCTCACAAAAGAAGCCCTTACGCTGAAAAAAAGGATCGGCGTGGTCCCTGACAATCCCTATCTGTACGGTTATATGTCTGCGAAAGAGTACCTTGGATTCTTTTCCGACCTTTACGGAGTTTCGGGCAATAATAAACGGATAGACGAGCTCCTTTCATACTTCAATCTCTCCGAACACGGGAACAAGAAGCTGAAAAAATATTCCCACGGGATGAAGCAGAAAGTGAACATCGCAAGAGCCCTTGTCCACGACCCTGACATCCTGTTCCTCGACGAAGCGATATCCGGCCTGGACCCGTCGGGCATGAAAGAGGTGCGGGACATCATATTATCCGAGAAAAAGAAGGGAAAGACCATTTTCATATCGTCCCACATATTGTCCGAGATGGACAGGATATGCGACGTAGTAGGGATAATAATAAAAGGCCGCATGGTTATGTCCGGCAAGATAGACCGGGTGATATCCTCCATCAAGGCGGGAGGAAGGCTCGTTGTCGAAGTAGAAAAAGGAAATGCAGCATTAAGCGCAGGACTTAAAGAAGTGCCCGGAGTAACTGATGTTTCCTCTGACGGAAACACTTACCGGATCCTTTCGGCGAAAGACTGGGACATACGAGGCGCAGTATCCAGAACCCTTACCAAGAATGGAGCGGTCATACTCGGAATGAAGGAAGACAAAGCGGGACTGGAAGAAGCATTCGTAGAACTGGTAAAAGAAAAATAGTAAACAAAAAAAAGATGTTTTCAACGCATACGGCAAAACTTATAGCATTAAAGGATGCCAAAAGGACTATGAGAACACCGGGGATATACCTCGCATACATGTTCGCATGCGGAATAATAGCTCTTTACGCATGGTTCTTTTCTTCCCTGAAGGATTCCTCCGGGATAAGCATATCAGGCGCGTTCCCAGGGGCATCTCTTTTGACGGCCGTTGGCATATACTCACTTTACATGGCGGTTTCGTCCGTTTCCGCAGTAGCGAGGGAACGCCAGGACAAGACATTGGAAGTGCTGTTCTACGGCCCTGTCAACGAATCGTCGTTCATCGCTGGAAAATACGCAGGAAGGATGATACCCTACCTGATCCTTGCCGTCGCAACGCTCATCTATATAACGCTCATAAGCCTGGCCTTAAACAGCGGCGCAGGAGCTGATATGATAACTCTCTCTATATTCTCCCTGCTCCTCATATCCTGCGTGGTAAGCCTTGGAATAATGCTCTCCACCCTCACAGGCAGCGTCACAGGCGCAATATTCATCCTCATGGCATTCATGCTGGGGCTTTTCGTGTTAAAGGTCCTTGGATTCATCCTAAGCATGCTTCCCGCGTTCAACCCCATGCTGACCCTGGCAAAAGACATAGTCGCAACGCTCCTCAACATAACCCAATACATCTCTCCCGTCGAATACCTGGGAATAGGCCTGGATGCCGCAGGTTCCAATGATCCCTGGAAGTATCTGCTGGCATTCCTGTATCCGGCGGCCTATACATGCGTTATGCTTTTATTATCGGCGGTCATACTAAAGAAAAAAGGAGTGAGGAGATAAAATGGAAACAGGCATCGTCGGAAAACCCAACGTCGGAAAGAGCACGTTCTTCAAGGCGGCAACGTTGATAGACGCGGAGATAGCTAATTTTCCCTTCACGACTATCAAGCCAAACATCGGCATGGCCTCAGTCCGCGTAAAGTGCGCGTGCAAAGAGTTCGGCGTATCGTGCAACCCAAAGAATTCGGTATGCATCGACGGCCAAAGATTTATTCCAGTGAAGGCTATAGACGTCGCAGGCCTCGTACCCGGGGCGCACGAGGGAAAGGGTCTCGGGAACCAGTTCATGGATGACCTGCGGATGGCCGACGCCTTGATACACGTCGTCGATATCGCGGGCAGGACCAATGAAAAGGGAGAACCCGCTACAGATCACGACCCGGAAACGGACATCAGGTTCCTGATAGACGAAATAGACCTGTGGTTCTACAGCATAATCAAAAAGAACTGGCACAAGATATCGAGCAAGATAAAATACAATAACAAAGACTTGCTCAAGGAGTTGTCCGAGCAGATGGCGGGCCTGGGAATAAGCGAATACTCGGTCAAAAAAGCGCTGGACAACAGCGGCTTATACGATAAAAGCGGCTGGGAGGACGATGATATCAAGGCATTTGCGTCGAAATTGAGAGAGATAGCCAAACCCATCATTCTCGCAGGGAACAAGATAGACCTGGACGCAAAAAAGAACTACGAGCGCCTGAAAGAAAAATACCAAATAACGTCCGTATGCGCGGAAGCGGAACTCGCGTTGCGGCAGGCGCACAACGCGGGAGTCATAAAATACCTTCCAGGAGATGCGGATTTTACGATCCTGAAAGAGGACCTCCCTGAAAAACAGAAAAAGGCACTTGATTTCATGCGTGCGAACATCCTTGCGAAATACGACGGAACAGGCGTCCAGAAATGCATCAACTCGGTCATATTCGACGTACTGAAGCTGATCGTCGTCTACCCCGTTGAGAATGAAGGAAAGCTCACGGACTCCAAGGGGAACGTTCTCCCGGACGCGCGGCTTCTACCCGAGGGAAGCAAGGCGATAGACCTTGCTTATAAGATTCATACTGATATCGGGGATAGATTCATCGGCGCCATCGACTGCAAGACCAAAAAGAAGATAGGTCGCGAGACTGTCCTCAAAGACGGGGACGTTATCAAGATACTTACTTCCAGATAGGATGAAACTACGGATAAAGACCCCCTCGCGCCTGCACCTTGGCTTAATCGACCTGAACGGGAACCTTGGAAGGCTTTACGGGAGCATGGGCGTAGCGATAGATTCCCCGAACGTAGTCCTGGAAGCCGGGAGCAGCGACTGCCTGGAATTGTCCGGCCTGGAAAAAGACAGGGTCGCAAAAGCAGTATCCCGGTTCTCTGAATATTATAATATCGACCCGGAGATCCGTCTGGAAATAAAAGAAACGATCCCCAAGCACTCGGGCCTTGGTTCCGGGACGCAGCTGTCGCTCGCAGTGGGTACTGCTCTTGCGCGCGTTCACGGGATAGATGCGCCGGTGCGGATAATCGCCTCAGTCATGGGCAGGGGTTTTGTTTCTGGAACCGGCGTCTCGGCATTCGAACGCGGCGGCTTTTCCGTCGACGGGGGATTGAACGTGCTATATCAGACGCCTCCCCAGACAGTGTTCCATCACGGCTTTCCCAGAGGCTGGGTATTCGTAGTGGCGGTGCCAAAAATAAAGAAAGGCCTGTCCGGAAAGCAGGAAAAGGACGCATTCAGGGGCATTATCCCCGGGCCTGAGAAGAACGCAGCCGACATATCGCGCCTGGTCTTGATGAAACTGCTGCCGTCTCTTCTGGAAAAGGATATCGAGGGCTTCGGCTATGCGATAACGGAGATAGACAGGAAGACCGGCGAATATTACAAAGACATCCCCTGCGACAGAACGGCAGGATCGATAATGCGGCACATGACAGGCCTCGGTGCGCACGGCGCGGGCCAGAGTTCATGGGGGCCGGCAGTCTACGGTTTGATAGAGAAAAAATATGCGCCGGCTCTTGAATCGGGGACAAGGGAATATCTTTCAGAGAAAGGGATCCCAGGGATCGTCTATGTCGCCGTTCCTGATAACAAAGGCGCTTTCATCGGGAACGTCGGTTAATAATTGTTTTCTCATGTCGTCGTAGGAGGTGCAGCAATGGTGTTCCAGGCCCCATACCCGCAGGAAGCGTTTCGTCTTCTCGGATTCGCCGAGAGCTATCCTGACTTTCTCTTTTTTTGGGAGCGTTTTGATATAGTTCTCCCGTTTCATGGCGCTTCCCCTGTCCGGGTGCTCTTCTACGTAGGCGACGGATTTGTAGCCATGCGCCCTGATGTAGCGTGCGCCTATCCCTTTCCGGTGCTCCTCCATCCTGCGGATAAGGTTGTCGGTGATGCCTGTGTACAGGCTCCCGTTCCTGCATTCCACCATGTAAGTGTAGCACTTGTTCTGCACGTTTAGCTTATTTTGAATATAAGTATATAATCCTGCGCGCACGATACATTAACAGGTGGTTGGGCAAATGGTACACCCAAGATGCCCGGGAAAAGGAGTAGTTCAGGAAGTCTATGGATCATCCTGTCGCTTGTATTATTGTTTGCGTTCGCCCTTATCTTCTATGCCGGAAAAATGCCGGGGAGCCCGGTCGGGCACGTAGTTTCTTCGCATGATACTACCACTTCTACCTTGTCTGCCGATAGGAGCAATATCACCATCGCCTCATGGAACCTGCAGAGGTTCGGACCGGGCAAGTCGGGCGACGCCTCCATGATGAGTTACTATGCAGGTGTTCTGCGTAATTATGACATAATCATCCTGCAGGAAATAACAGATTCCTCGGGCGACGCCTTCCGCAGGCTGTGTGCTCTGCTTCCGGAGTATGCCTGCTATGTCTCCGCCAGGCTGGGTAATTCTTCTTACAAGGAGCAGTACGGCCTGATTTACAGGAACGCGAAACTGGAAGCCGTCGCCCCGGGCACAGGAGCATATACCAGGCCGCCTTATACGTACAGGTTCTCTTCCGGGGAATGGTCTTTTTATCTGACCACGGTGCACACGGATCCAGACAACGTGAAAGCGGAACTCGCATTACTAGAAGAAGACCTTGGCTCATTTGATTCGGCGGACCATATCATAATCGGCGACCTCAATGCGGACTGTGCTTATTATCAGATGCCTCCGGCGGATTTCACGGGATGGGATTGGATCATTCCAGACGACGAGGACACGACAGTCAAGGCAAGTTCCTGCGCGTACGACCGCATAATAATCAACAATGGAGCCGCCAATAATTACATATCCTACGGCATAATGCGCAACGTTTCCTCCGGGCAGTCTGATCACTACCTGGTATACTCTGTATACCGGACGGATGCCGCCTGAAAAACCTACGTATTTATGTGGGAGAAAGGAGTATTTTTAATCAGGAGAAAGATGTCACCCAAAATAAACAGCGTAAAAGTTGCCTGCGGAGAAAAGGTATTCGACATAAAAGAAGAATCGCTGGCCCCCGAGGCCTGGTGGTGGTGGTTCTGGCTGTTCTTCTTTGACAACCCGAAGAACCCGGACAAGCCGAGGCAGCTTATGATCCTCTGGTCCGCAAAGAACACCGCGGAGATAGACTGTAACGGGCTCATGATAAAGCCCCGCCTCCCCCTGAAGAAGGAAAGCCTGGACGGGGCTGTTGCCGCATGGTACTATGACGGGGAGAAGATGAATCACAACTTCCTTCTTGAAAGATGCAACATAGAGGTCTCAAAGAACATGCTCTACGCGGGCGGACAAACTCCCACTACCTTCTCCGTCTACGAGGACGTAAACGAGATAAAGATAGGTGCGCGCTTCAAGTTCATGGCGACCGCAAACGGGAAAGACGACTTTGTCGCGCCGAGCTACCACGCAAACAACTTTTTAAAAGACAAGGGATACGCTATCACCAAAATAAACAGGCTGGAACTGGCAGGAATAGTAGACGGCGTCTCCGTGAAAGGAACGGCGTATTTCCAGCGGGTCCTCGTGAACGGCCCTGCCATCCCCTGGTACTGGGGCGCTTTCCATTTTGAAAAAGGAGCGGTCCTGACGTATACAAACCAGTTCATACTTGGAAAAGCAGTCAAGAAGAACATATCGTTCTATGACGGAAAGAGCCTGCACATATTCAAGAACATAAAAGTCAGAAGAGTACTGGGCGATCTGCCTCAATTCAAGGTGTCGGGCAGCAATTCCGGGGAAAAAATAAACTTCACAGTATCCGCTTATTCGCAATCTTCGTGGACATTCACGAAAAACAGCGGCAAAAAGATGCTGAGCCATCTGGTATACAACGAATATCCCTCGGTATTGTCAGATTTCGAGTATGTCCAGAAGAAGACCAAACAGAAGCTTACGCTAAACGAGTTGGGGAACGCAGTTGGGAACTCGGAACACACAAAAGGATACCTGTACTAAAAAAGAAAAAATAAAG
Organism: Candidatus Altarchaeia archaeon; assembly: GCA_049299895.1. Lineage (GTDB taxonomy): Archaea > Altiarchaeota > Altiarchaeia > IMC4 > QMZM01 > CAIYYO01. The sequence goes on along the minus strand of JBAQYF010000021.1, from coordinate 115,506 downwards.
AAAAAGACAGGGATCACAGCATCTCCCCTATCTCGACAGTATCGTTCTCCGCTATCAGTGGAATGTCTGCGTCCGTTAGCTCCTGCACAACGTCAGAGGAAGTATCCTCCCCTGCGGGCAGCGTTGTCTCTGAATTCTCTTTTTCTCCGGACTTGCCGGTGCATCCTGCGAACAGGAAAGCCGATAATACAAGCACGGCAAGCAATAGAGCAGTTGTCCTTTTCATGGTTTTCCTCCTCTCTTATTATCGAGGACGTCCATCAGATGTTCTCCTTTTCCCTGCGTCTTATTGATGCGTTCTTCTATTCTTTCCTGCATCCGGTCCGTTTTGTTCTCAAACTGGCTTATCTGTTCATCTATCCTGTTCCTTTGTTCGTCCGTTAGATTTGAGTCGTTCAGCCGCTGCTCCAGCCGTCCGGTCTTCCTCTCGCCTGCGCCCTCCAGTTTGTCGCTCAGATCCAGGAGCTTTTCAACCTTCTTATCAGTCATATCCCCGATATGGCCTATCATCCCCTGGGTGCGGTTCTTAATATTCTCCATGCGCCGTTCTATGATACTGGTCTTGTTCTGTAGCCGTTCTCTGACCTGCTCTGAGACGTTCTGGTGCCCGGTCTTATTAAGCCTTTTATCAAGCCGCATCTCTGCGCGCTCAAGCTCCTTGTATGCCACTTTATCGGCGACGGCTCTGACAAAGACTTTAGCCTTGATGTTCTTCTCGCCGATAGCGTTGAATGCGTCCTTTCGCTCTTTTCCGGACATATTATACAGGACGTCCTTCAATGCATCCTTAACCTCTCCGGGAGAAGCACTGCCGTTCCTCACCTTTTCCAAGAGATAAGTATTGGTTATGTTCGCGGCTGTTAGTATCTCCGCCATTTTTTCTGCGTTGTATTCGTGCCTTGTCTGGTTTATCCTCCGGGCAAGCTCCCGGGTCTTGTTTGAATTAACAGTCCCAAGCGCTCTTCTCATGCCTTGGATATCAGATTCCTTCAATAAGCTTTTTACCAGTTCCCGGAACTCCTTTGTTATCTCTGTTGCGTCGCTGCGCATATCTACGAATGCTTTCGCCGCTTCGTCTCCTGCTTCGGGGGTCGTATTGGCTTCTTCATCCTTTAGAGTTTTTAGTTCCGCAAGCAGGGTTTCAAGTGAGGAGGTATCGACACTTGCGTTCTTCTCTTTGATTGCGGCAATGACCCGCTCACCCCATAACACATTCTTTTCTATTGCGGCTTCAAGCTGCAGGAGGCGAACCTTCGCCCCCAGTTCCAAGCTGAAGGCCGCAGTCTGGTTGTCTGTTTGATTGGTCCCGTCGGCCGACACATAGCCGGAAAAAAGGGACAATGCCAAAAATGCCAAAATCATATAACCTGTTTTTTTCATCATTCACCTCAAAAAAATTTTTCGATGTAAGAACCTTGGGTGAAACGGCTAAAGAATCTTGCGCGAAAACAGGCGGAACAGGCCGGAACTATTCTTTCAGGGAGATAAAAGTGCTCATCCCGATCCTTTTCTTCTCGATTAGGCCCAGATCTGTCAGGCTTGCGACATTCCTTGAAACCGAGGACTTCGGAAGAGACAGGCGCTCGCAGATGAGGGTCTGGTTCACGGGTTTGCCCTGTTCCTGCAGGATGGCAAGGATACCCTTCTGACGGTCCGTAAGAACATCTTCGTACTTGGAATACGCAGGAGACTGCGGAACAGGGGATCTTTTTATCTCGGCTGCCGGTTCAGAAATCTGCTTACTTCGGGGGCTCTTTTTCCTCCGCAGGATATAGTACGCAAAAAATGCAACCAAAACTACGATGATCGCAAGCGCCCAGTATAAATAAGAATTCCCGGGATTTTCGATTGATTCGTCCATCCGGTACTGTACGACTATGCTCATTGGTCTTCCGCTCCCCGAGCCGCTGATAATTATCCGACCTCCTGCGTTGCTGATGCGAAACGAGTCGGCTTTTACATAGTTCACGGACGCCCCCTGCGGCAGGCTGACGGCGTAGACGTAGTCCGAGAATACGTCGCCCGGGGGCAGCGTCAGGTTGAAGATCCATAATGCGCCTTTCTTAGACGTAAGGGAATCATTCCTGCCCGCCGAGAGAACGGGATGATTGCTGATACCAGATATGGTAGCTTCCCCGGATGAATCCAGGTCCACCGAGATATCCGCGTAGTATGTGCCAGCGGATGCCGTTGATGCCAGGGACAGAAAGGCGAGGAAAAGCAATAAGTGCTTCATGGTAAATAATATTGGGATCCATTGGGATATTAACTGGCTGAGCGTCTATGCAAACTGTCTAATCTTTTGAATTTACTTTATTCATTTACGGAAAACAATATAGAATACGACAAGAATATGGACATACGCAGCCTAAAACCCGACGAAAAGGTCGACGGAAAATTCGTGGTAAAGTTCAAGAAACCCCCCGAGCAGTACAGAAAGGGCGTCTGTTTCCAGCTGCGCCTCGGCGGACGCGACGGGGAAGTCATGCTCAAGTTCTGGGGCCCGAATGACGCTGCGGCCGTGCAGGCGTTCTACGATCTGATCCGGAAGGACTGCGTAGTGCATGTCCTTGGGATGGCGTCCGTATACAGGGACAACCTGGAGATATCCGTCAACGCATTTGAAGGGATACGCGTCTGCGGGCCGGGGGAATACGATCCAAAAGAATTCGTGGAAGAGGCAGAGAACATCCCGGGCATGTTCGATGAGTTGGCGTCTTACATCGATTCTGTGAAAGATCCCTGGCTTAGAAATATCCTCTCGGCCTACTTCTCAGACTCGTCATTCATAGAGGAATTCAAATACGGAACGGCGGCCATGTACAAGCATCACGCGAGAAGAGGCGGCCTGCTCGAACATACCCTGTCGGTGACAAGGCTGTGCAGCATGCTATGCGAAAGATATCCGAAGATTAACCGGGACATCGTCCTCACGGGAGCAATCCTGCACGACGCGGGCAAGGTCAGGGAATTCGACATAACCACGAACATCAAGACGTCCACAGAAGGAATGCTCGTCGGCCACGTCGTTATCGGCCTGGAGATGTTCAACGAGAGGACAAAGGGCCTGGATGTCCCGCGGGAACTGCTTTTAAAGATCCGCCACATAATCCTGTCCCATCACGGGGAACTGGAGTACGGCTCGCCCAAGACGCCCTGCTTTCCTGAGGCGATGCTTGTGCATTACGCGGACAGTTTGGATGCGGCAATCACCCAGATGCTGGACCACAAGGAGAACCCCGGGACAGAGGACGATTACGTCTATACGAAGGATTTCGGGAACATCTATCTACGTTGAATTAAGAAAGCTAAAAAGGATGTCTCAAAATCGGCAGATTGAGAGCATTCATTCCCGCAGGGTTTTCTGCCGCTTTTGTGTTAATGGAACACGAATCAAACCTTGAGAGCATATCCCAACCGAGAAGCGACGGATTCCTATCATCCTCCTTCCCGAAAACATAAATTCAATTCAACGGCTCGACATGGACCTTTTTTGATTTCCCGGTTTCTACGTCCAGAAGCCTTATTTGGATGTCCCCCGAGAGTTCATAAACTTTAGGCTCTGTAGAAATCCTTTTTTGGGTGGGGTTCCTATGCGTTTTGCATAGAAGGTCCCCGCCATGAGTCAGATTATTTATAATAATCAGTATTTATTACTGGCTAAGTATACTTTATAATTGATTATAGTTTTTTTGTTTTTAGGGTATACTTTTTGTTTTGTTTGTTGTCTTATAGTTTGCTTTGGCTTGGGCAGCATAAGCAAATGCACTGTGTTATCCCACAGCTATTGCATTCGCACTCAACGTCTGTGCAATCCTTCTTACTGTCTTTTTCAGTGCATTCTTCTTTTGTGCAATCGGCGTTGCATGAACGAGTGCCTTCTTCGTTGTTGTCGCAATCATAGTATACTGTTCCTTCCTCTTCGACTTTACACTTTTTAACCTCGCAACCACCCGGCTTACACTTGTCACAATCACCATTGTCAACGTCATACTCGCATAGATAACAGTCCTCTACGCTGGAACGACACAAGCCATTGATAATGGTGTTAAGATGGTCTGTCTGAGTGGTGTTTAGGTCTGTGGCTTTGGCAGCTAAATCTATAGTGCGTTTTGAATAATCCCTCTTTTTTGGTTTTGGTTGTTCTCTTTATTTTGGGGTGTTATTATTTCTTCTTTGTTGGGTAAATAGGTCTTGGTTTCCTCTTGTTTTTCATGTATTCCCTCCGATTCTATCCTTTTCTCATGCTTTTTGCAGAGCTAACGCTATTGCCTTCTTTCGGAGCGTGACCAACTGATATACGTTGTAAGCGAAGCATTTGAACATTTCTTTTATGCGTACTCTGCGAAGTGATTTTACCAGGGTGCGCCCTCCTTTAAGTATTCTTTTGAGTACTGAGAAGGGTCTTTCTCCGGGTGCGCGCACCATGCTTATTTCGTGGTTTCTTTTTCTATGGACATTTTAAATGCTTTTAGGTCTGCTCGTAGCAGGGTGTCTATTGGGTCGTATGTGATGTGTCCTTCTCGTAGGTATGATCCTTCGTATGTTGGGTTGTATCCGTTTGTGTATGCTCTCATGTATAGGGCGATTGTTGTGGCCCATTGCACGTTTGTTTCGTACTCGTTATCGAATTTTTTGGCTCGCCGGTACATGTCTATTATCCTTGTAGGTAGTTCTACGTTTATTGTGGGAGTGTCTTCGTATCTCATGTCCTTATAACTTGTTTTAACGTGCATTCTCACCGAGAAAGTCATCCCATCATCTGATTCATTGACCTTTATGTCTTCAGGATTTATTTGATTCACGGTAAAGGGTATTTGGTCCACGTATATTTTGTAGGGGCTCGTCCGATTCTCCGAGGCGGATAACAGGTAGCCGTTTAATCGGCTGGCTACGTCTTTTGACAGGTCTTCTTTTATCTCCTCTACCCCCTCTTCTTCGGGGAGTGTGAGGTAGTAGTTCTTGTCCCCTTCCATCCGGTGCCCTATCGTCCAGAGCGCGGGGTATACGGAGTAACGAGTCATGGTCTGCATGTCTGCCTGCAGACCGTATACACCATGACCCCCTAAGACAAACATGCATTTACTTTTTGCGTTTCCTACCCTTCAACAAAAAGAAAGCGACAACTATCAAAACAAGGACTATTAAACCCCCGGCGGCCAATATGAAAACAGACAGGCCCCCAACGTTGCCCCCCGCATTGGTTAACGGATTGCTTGGATTTGAGTTAATAATATTCCCGGATTTTAAACTGACCTTAACCACCTGACCAGGCGAATTCCAAGTGCCAAAATAAGCATATTCTCCCCTTGGATCTATCACAGCAGAAACCAGATTGTCCTCTCCAGGATTAAAAGTTATACTACTTATACGGGTGAAACTGGACAAATCAACCTTAATCACTTGACCCGTTTCGGTGCCAAAATATGCGTACTGTCCGCTTGGATCGATTACAGCAGAAACTAGTTTGTCCTCTCCGGAATTGAAAACTATACTGTCTACTCGACTAAAATTAGATAAATCAACCTTAACCACCTGACCTGGAGATGTCCAAGTGCCAAAATAAGCAAATCTCCTACCTAGATCAATTACAGCAGAACGCGGATAGTCTTCTCCTTGATTAAAACTTATGACACTCAATCGAGTAAAATTGGACAAATCAACTTTAATCACCTGACCTGGAGATGTAGTAGCGCCAAAATAAGCATATTGGCCGATTGAATCGATTACGGCAGAATTCAGATCATCTTCTCCCAAATTAAAGGTTATGCTGCTTAACCGAGTAAAATTTGACAAATCTATTTTAATCACTTGGCCTGGATTAGTGCCTGTGCCAAAATAAGCAAACTCCCCTTTTGAGTCAATAACAGCAGAATCAAGGTTGTATTCTCCATCATTTAATCGTATGCCCTCTACACGGGTAAAATTAGCCAAATCAATCTTAACTACTTTGTGAGGGGATGTATCGGCGCCAAAATAAGCGTATCTTCCGCTTGGATCGATTACGGCAGAATTCAGATAGGTTATATCCTCTTGATTAAAGGTTATGCTGCCCACACGAGTAAAACTGGATAAATCCACCTTAACCACTTGGCAGGTAGGATAATTCCAAGTGCCAAAATAAGCGTATCTTCCGCTTGGATCGATTACGGCAGAATACAGCGTTTCTTCTCCTGGATTAAATCGTATGCTACCTACTCGAGTAAAACTATTATCTGGTTCGGCGTATGCTTGGAAATGAAGCAATACTAAAAAACAGATTATGATCTTTATCAAAAATCTTTTGCATGAGTTATTTTTAGGCGTCATTTTTCTTTAAGTTTATTATTTTTATTTTACTGCCCTACTCTTGCAGTGGGGACTTATCACCTTTTCGAATGCCCTACAGCTTTCTGGGTGGGGGTTATTTATCTAATTTCTTGAAGCTCATTTTTGTCACATGCATTCTCCCCCCGTACATGACAGGTCAGTAAAGCTTTTCAATACCTTCTTCAAAGCATCAGGCAACTTAGTCGGATCTGAAACCATTCTCGGCAGATACAAGTACACCAGTACCCTATCCGCCGTTACCGGTTTTACCGTGATCTTGTGTTCCTTGTATATGATGAATTCCGGTGCTACGTGTTGGAATAGCTTGGGTGTTACATTCAGTCCGTATAGGTCTTCTTCTCCTGCGAATATGTTGTGTAGCATTATTCTGTTTTTGTCGTCTGTTAGTTTTTCTGTTATGGTGTATTCTCCTGTTATTTGGTATATTGCGGGGAACCATTTGTAGCTGTAGTCTACGGTGCTGCAGCATCCTTGGAATATGCTGCAGCAGGTGGCTGCTGCAGATATTTGTGCACCGTATAGTCCGGTTGATTGTGTTTTGTCTCCGCATGTTCCGTTGTTTCTTACCTCCCAGGTAGGGTTGTTGTAGCATTTATCCAGTAGGAGCGTGCCGTCCTTGTATTTTACGCGAGTATAATCTATGCTGCTGTATACGTCGTAGTCCTTCGTCGGTTTATTTATCATGTTGTCCACTTCTCGTAGCCGGTTTTTGGCTTCTTGCAGGGTGTTTGCCCGGTCGTTTAATTGTTCTATTTGTATCTTTAAGCCTGCGATGCCTGCTGCGAGATTTGATCTTATGGTGTTCATCTGGGTGCTTACTTCGTATATCAGTTCTCTTTTCGCGTAGCATTGGTTGTAGCATTGGGGTATTTCGGCTGTTTCTTCGTAGGGGTTACCCCAGTCGCAGGAGCAGGTGCATTCTTCTCCTCCTTCTTCTGTTTCGCTGCATTCCTCGTCGCATTCTTTGTCCCGGCATTCCACCTGCTCTTCTCGCGGGTTTCCTTCCAGCTCTTTTAAGCGGCAAACATAATCCGGTCCCTCGGTTTCAATTAGTTTATTATAAGAAGGCAGATCGCATCTGGTGCAGTCCCAGTAACAATCCTCCGAGTCCTTTGAACGACAGACTGTCTCTACTTCTCCCTGGGCGCAGTCTCCTATAATGCTTGGTTCGCATATTTCGTTATCCAGGGAGGCTACTCGTCCTCCGTTCGAGGTCATTTCGGTCAGGTTGTCCACGGCGTTTTGTATCTTATCCGCCAACTCTCCTATACCCTCTATATCCCCCTGCAACTCTGTTCCGGTGCTGTAACCCTTCGCGGGGGAAATGATCTTATTATTTGCCCGGTCCTTTTCCAATCCCTCCCGTATGCGTTCCAGCGTAATAAAAGTGCTGGTCCGGAAATTCTGGCAGGTAACCGGCTCGTACGTGGGGGAGAACCACGCGCAAGAAGAAACCTCCCAATCCAAATCAACCGACTCATCCAGGTGATCGCATGAGTCGCTTAGCTTATAGCACCACCCGAAGTTTTCATCCAATATGGTGACCGGATCGCATGTTTTGAATTCGAGGCTCCCGGGCTTTAAAAAATCCGGCAACTCCAGATAGGGAAAGCCTTCCGTGTGAAATCCTCCTTTCAATTCGTTATGGGAAAGGATCCAATCATCAATTGAATCCTTCAATTCCTCCAAATCCTTTTTCTCAGATTCTAAATCCGCGCTTTTCTGCCGTAGCTTGACCGGGTCGTTGAAGTCATAGCAGTCCTCCTGTTCTTTTTGACCGGTCAAAGAACTGCAATCGGCTGCTTTTTCTATGTCGTATCCGTCTTTTATCATGTTAACTATTTTAGCTATTCCGGGCTGCTCCAGGCTTAACTCAGTTCCCGGAGGCAAAAACGAAGGCTCACCCAACGAATCAGATTCAGTAAGCCAAGTGGTCAAGGGCACTGATCCTACTCCGGTTATACTATCTATTGACATGTTTTTAAATACTTTCAAATCCGCTCGTAATAAAGTGTCTATTGGGTCGTATGCTATGTGTCCTTCCCGGAGGAATGATCCGTCATAATCCGGGTTGTATCCGTTTACGTATGCTCTCATGTATAGGGCGATTGTTGTGGCCCATTGCACGTTTGTTTCGTATTGTTGGTCGAATTTTTTGGCTCGCTGGTACATGTCTATTATCCTTGTAGGTAGTTCTACGTTTATTGTTGGACTGTCTTCGTATCTCATATCCTTATAACTTGTTTTAACGTGCATTCTCACCGAAAAAGTCATCCCATCATCTGATTCATTGACCTTTATATCTTCAGGATTTATTTGATTCACGGTAAAAGGTATCTGGTCCACGTATATCCTGTAGGGGATCGTTTGGTTCTCCGAGGCGGATAACAGGTAGCCATTTAATCGGTTGGCTACGTCTTTTGATAAGTCTTCTTTTATTGTGTTTATTCCTTCTGTTTCGGAGAGTGTGAGATAGTAGTTTTTGTCTCCTTCCATCCGGTGCCCTATTGTCCAGAGCGCGGGGTATACGGAGTAACGGGTCATAGTCTGCATGTCTGCTTGCAGGCCGTAGGCGGCGGTGGAGAAACGATGGGTTACTAGAAGATCGGCGGTGTTTGGGCGGTAGGTTATCTTCATGATGTGTATTAGTGTGTAGGCGACGAGTAGTAGTATTACTACTCCTATTAGGGTGTAGAACATTGCTCCTTTGTTTTTTGGTTTGTTTTTCACTTTTTTGTGATATACTGTATAATCGTCAAGCGGGTTGCCGAAGGCAGATCCGCAATTTCGTGAACTGTGCCCTTAGAGCGCATGTCAGACCAATGGTCTGACCTCTCTTAAAGGTTGGCTCTGTAGAAATCCTTTTTTGGGTGGGGTTCCTATGCGTTTAGCATAGAAGGTCCCCTCCATGAGTCAGATTATTTATAGTAACCAGTATTTATTACTGGTTAAGGATTTAGTGGGGTGGTTGGTTTCGCTGGGGGTGGAAGAATACTCCAGCAAGTATAGCTGAAAGGATTACCCGCAGCACCAGCACATCGTTCTTTTGGTGCTGCGTGCTCATGAGAGAAAGGCGTATCGCGACTTTGTGCAGTGGCTTGGAGTATGCGACCGCTTGCGTGATTTTCTGGGTTTATCTAAGATACCTCATTACACTACTTTGCAGAAGGCAGTAAATCGCCTTCGACCTGGTTTCTTAGAGGAGTTAATGAGTTATATTGGCGGCTTGGTGGCAGAAGAGGGATGCGTGGTTGGCATTGACAGTACTGGTTTTAGCCTGGATTATAGTAGCCACTGCCTGTGCATAAAGAGAGCAGACAAACACAAAAACTTTCTGAAATTAAGCATGGCCGCCGACATGAATTCTCAGGTCAGGTTATCCACCCGCATGCGTCTTCAACGAAGACACGATAGCATAGACCTTGAAACAGTCTTGCAAAGAGCCAAAGACGTGGTGGACATGCCAGCAGTCGTGGCTGACAAAGGCTACGACAGCGAAGAAAACCTCTCGTTCATAAAGGAGAAACAACATGCCAAAGCCGTTATATCACTCAAAAACCTGGACAAACCCCTGAAGAAGACCAAGGGAAAACATAGAAGAAAACTCAAAAGAAGATTTCTCAAACGCCTGTACCGCCAAAGAAGCAAGGCCGAAACGGTTTTTAGCGCGGTTAAACGCGAATACGACAAAACAATCCTTAGCCGAACCCAGCGCACCAAAAAGAACGAAGGCTACTTCAAACTAATCACCTACAACACCAAAAAAGCAATAAACAAACTAGAAATCCTCACAGCAATAGAGGGTTTCTACAGAGCCAAACTTTTGTGTTTCCACCGATACCTCCTATGTCGGCGCACTCCAAGCCTTTAAGGTTTATCCCTGCGGATTCCGCGACAGTATATGACAGAATAGTCCTCGTACAACCCGTATCAACAAGAAACAACACCGGCACCGGTCTCCTGCCATCAAGGATGAAAAAACGAGGGAATAACCGGTATTTCGCCCTGAAAATGCCCCATACACATGGTCTCACCAGCAGGCAATCGTCTTCTCTTTCTGGACGAACGTGATAAACCACTCAGTAGAATCGCCGAGCTTGCCGATAAGATCGCCGGAAGACTTGGAACTCTTCACAACCTCCCCGCGCACGGCAATAAACCTGCCACCATACTTCCTGCGGATAGCATCCTCATTAGCCCCATACCACTTGGAAGCGGCAATCAGCCTCCCCATGTTGGGGAGCTCCCCGTCCAAGAGATGAATCAAAGCATTCTTTCGGGCCATAGTAACTGATACTATTTAGCTGTATAAACTTAAAATATGATTGAATAGGTGCATGTCCTGATTTATTCTCTTAAAACCATTAAATAATATGGCCGTAGTCAACGTACGTCTAAAGGTTCCAGCGGGCTATGAGCGCGAAGTCAGGCGTTTCGTGGAGGAATTCGAGCTTGAGGACCTGGTTCGCAAGTCTTTCAAGCGTTGCGTGGAGGTCGAACTGAAAAAGAAGCTTCTCAAGGACATCGCTTCACGGAGCAGTCTTTCCCCCAAAGATGCCTCGTCTTTGAGCGAGGAGACCAAGATGGGATGGGCTGCTAAGCATTCCTCCTGAAAGATGCCTCTGGTCATTGACGCTAACGTCGTTTTCTCCTGCGCGATCAGCCGGGACAGGGCGCTTGAAACGGTTCACTGTCTTATGATAAATCACCCATCTGGTCAAGGGAGCCGAGGCTGGCCAGACAAAAGCACATCAAGGTACTGACTGACGAGAAGGTAAGAGCATACTTCGACATTAAAAAGGGACTATAATGACCAAATACACCTTCTACGGCGGCGCAGGAGAGATCGGCGGAAACAAAATATTATTGGAGGATAAAGACGCACGGGTATACCTCGACTTCGGCCAGTCCTTTAACTTCGGCAGCGATTATTTCTATGAATATTTGGAGCCGCGCTCGGTCAACGGCCTGGAGTGCCTGTTTGAATTCGACCTGATCCCTAAGGTTTCCGGGCTCTACAACCGGAAAAGCCTGCGTTTTACTGACTTGCAGTACGAGAAGAGCGGGATCGACGCGGTCTTTATCTCTCATCATCACAGCGACCACGTGGGGCATCTACCCTTCCTGGACGAAGATATACCCGTATACATGGGCCACGGGACGGCAAAGATAATAGAGACGTACGGCACGCTTTACCGCGATCTTGTGGACATAGGGGAACATAAGAACCTCAAAACTTTCAAGTCAGGGGATGTAGTTCAGTTGAAGCACCTGCTGTTTCGTCCTGTGCACGTCGAGCATTCGACCCCGGGCGCATACGGGTACGTGATAGAGAAAGACGACGGCAGGAACATAGTATTCACCGGAGACTTTCGCAGGCACGGGCCGAAGCGGGAGTATACCGAAGAGTTCATAAGAGAGGCTGCGAAGGCAAGGCCTTACGCCATGCTCTGCGAGGGGACCCGGATGAGTCCCGACCCCGAAATACAGTATACTGAGGAGCAGGTCTACGAGAAGGTCAAAGGCATAGTGGAGGACGCAAAAAGTCTCGTATTCGGGAATTTTGCCATGATAAACATAGACCGTTTCAAGTCGTTCTACCGGGCGGCGGAGGAATGCTCCCGCACTTTTGTCATAGACACCAAGATGGCGTACATACTGGACCAGTTGCGGGAAAAGATACCGGACCTCCCGGACCCGTGCGCGGACGAGAACCTGAAAGTATATTACCGCCTGGCAAAGAGCTGCCAGTTCTGCGACAAAGACTACTATGTCTACGAGCGCAAGTACCTGGGGAACATGATCACTTACAGGGAGATGAAAGAGCGAGCAGGGGATTACGTCATGCTGACCAATTACAACAAACTGATGGAACTCGTATACATGCAGCCGAAGGGGGCGGATTACATATACAGCTCAAGCGAGCACTTCCTGGAGGGAGAAGACAACGAAGAGATGAGAACCGTATTATACAACTGGCTCGCGCACTTCGGCATAAAACTCCACAAGGCACACTGCAGCGGACACGCGAGCAGAAGCGACATAGAGTACGCGATAAAAAAGATCAAGCCCGAGATACTGATACCTATCCATACGCAGAACCCCGGGGAATTCAGGAAGATACACGACGACGTGCGGATACCAGAGAAGGGAGGGACCATCGATATCTGATTTAAATTTTAGTTATACATATGTATAACTAATATATAATTAAAAAAATGGCCGTCGAAGTTACGCTGCGTAAATGGGGCAACTCTATTGGGATCGTCTTTCCAAAGGAATACGTCAAGGAGAGGAATCTTAAGCCCAACCAGAAGATCGTTGTAGAAGTAACAAGGAAAGCCGATCTGCGAAAGATATTCGGCTCTCTTCCAAGCAAAATGAGCGGGCAGGAGTTCAAGGATATGGTGAAAGAAGGATGGAAATAGATTCTTTCTTTTTTGATACCTATGCGCTCTATGAGATCATACGGGGGAATGAATCATATCGTAAATACGCTGAGGGGATATCGTTTGTCACATCCGGGCTGAACCTTATGGAGCTTTATTACTGCCTGCTGCGCAAATGTGGCAAGAAAGCGGCCGGGAGGTATTATGAAGTCTTTGTCCCCCATGCGGTAGAAATAGACGGCGACTCCATAAAGGCGGCTATGGAATTCCGCCTGGCATACGCGGACAAGAATATGTCCTACGCGGACTGCGCAGGCTACGTATTCGCGGTCCAAAACAGATTAAAATTTCTTACAGGGAATAAATCATTCAAAGACCTTGCAGGAGTAGAGTATGTCAAATAACGCGACCGAAACATCGTCCGATGTTCCCCCTGCGCCGGCGCCGACCAGGGGAGCATCCGGGGGCCCCCAGTACATAGACAAGATCGGGGATCTTACCTGGAAGGGATTCATGGGTCTCTTCAAGCTGTCTTATGGAGTGGAAGAGTACGTCGACCTGAAAGGACGAACGCTTGGGGACCGATTATTCCAGAATAATTTTTCCAGGACGAAAAGCAATCCCAGCTTTTGCGCAGACGACATCGGGGAATTCTTCAGCATCGCGGGGAAGGGGGCGTATTTCGGCCTGCCCGCTCTTTTCGTCATCTATTTCCTTGGTTTTGCGGGCGCATTATTGTGCTTCTTATTGTTTTCGGTTTATTTCTTCTTCCGGGCCAGATACATCCGCGAGGAAGAAAAGAAAGAGATGCAGGTTATAGAGTCGTTAGTTGCAAAAGAGCAAAAATGAGCATCAAAGCAGTGTTATTCGACCTCGACAATACGCTGGTCGATTTCGTCGGGATGAAGAAGAGAGCAACAAGAGCCGCAGCTTGCGCGATGGTGGATTCGGGCCTGAAAGAAGACGCTGAGGCCCTGTCTACGGAATTGTTCGATTTCTATCTCGGTTACTGGATAGAGGCAGACGACGCGTTTGAAAAGTTCCTCCAGAAAAAATACGGGAAAATAGATATAAGGCTGCTTGCCGCGGGAGTGAACGCCTACCTGAAGGAGAAATACAATCACCTGCATGCGTATCCCGGAGTCAAAGAGACGCTTGCAGAACTGAAGGAACGCGGGCTGAAACTTGCGGTCGTATCGGACGGCATGCGCCTGAAGGCTTGGATGCGCCTAAACGAGGCCGGGATAGACGGCTTTTTTGACGTAGTCGTCACCTTCGACGACACCGGGAAGAAGAAGCCTTCATCCGAGCCGTTCAGGAGGGCAGTAGACGAGCTGGGCGTATTATCCGGCGAATGCGTATTCGTCGGGGACTGGCCCGAGCGCGATATCGCCGGCGCAAAAGCCCTCGGGATGACGACGGTCCTTGCAAGATACGGATGGCTCAGAATAGGAGAGGATCACAAGGCGGATTACGAGATAGACAATATAAAAGAAATACTTGGGGTAGTATCGAACGGAAAATAAAAAAAAAAGAATTGATAGGGCCTTATGTGGTCACTATCTTGAAGTCGCTGTAAGCGCCTGTCTGGGTAACGGATTCTACCTCATTCTCGAGTATCAGGAAGTGCTTCCTTTCTTCCTCCGCAAGCTTTGTGAAGACCTTTTTCAGTTTTTCGTTCTTTGATCCTCCTGCAAGCCTCTGGTAGAGCAATACCGAATTGTCTTCTGCTTTGATTGCGATATTCAGGGCGTCGAGTGCGTCGGACTTTTTGTCTACGTTGCCTCCGGGAACCTTTTTCGGGAATATGCCGCTTGCAGGCTCCTTTGCCGTCTGCGCTTTTTTGAATGCCAGGTACTCTTTTTCAAATTCCCTGCGGTATATCTTCTCGACTGTTTCGTAGTGTATCCATTCTTCTTGCGCAAGATACCGGAACATCTCCTGTCCCCCGGCGTGGTTCGTCTTGGCCATGCACTCCAAGTAGAATTTGCGTCCTTCCAGCTCGATCTCAAGTGCCTTGTTCAATACCTCGCTTATTTCCTTTGTGCTCATAGTCATCTTGTTTGACACCTCGGTTATGTATTATCCGCCAGACCTTATTACTTGTATTCCGTATAGCAGCCGGTCCCTTTAATATAATCGTACTGCGTGCGCATTATCCCTGTGTTCTTCGCTTTTTCTGGGTCTGTGTTCAAATGCGAGCCGGACTTTCAAGGAATTCCAGGACTCGTTGAAAGATACTCCCAAGACGGAATCATTATCCATAGCTACGCCTGAATGTCTTTCCAGGAATAGGCATATATATACATCCCTTTCCTTATTTCATATTTCCCGGGTGCATCATAGCGGTAGCGCATATCCGGGGCGATGCGGGAATAGCCGTCTTTTTCGGTTATGATTATCAGGGTTTTAAGCTGCGATCCTCCATAGGAGACGTTATAGTCTCTAAGGCTCCAGGGAAGCGGCCAGGGGTCGGTTACGACAATAGCGATATTCGTATTGTTCATCCCATAGATATCCGCTTTGGCCGATATGTCACGAATCAATTTTGTATAGTCGTCAAGGGTGCCCACGTAAGATAGTTTATTGCTTTCAGAATTATAGTTAGCGTACGTTGCATCCCACGCGGCGTAAAGCGAGTAGAACAGGAGAGGAATGAGAAACAACACAGGGAGATATCTCTTCCATTCTTTTAAGATGAGGCTGTATTCGTTTACGCCCGCTCCTGCCAATAGGGCCATCGGCAACACAAAATTTATGTCGAGCCAGGGCGTCTTGTAGGGGACGCAGGAATATATCGCAAGGGTCGTTATCGACCACCAGGCGCACCACCTGGAAAAGCCGCTGCGCAGTACAAAAAGAGCCGCCAGGGACAGAACGCATACGGCCAATTCATACCCTAAAAGGATATCCAGGTAGTAATCGAACGGCTTGAAGTGTGCAGACCAGGTCGTCGAGCGCCCGAGCCAAAACGTAAAACCGTAGGTTATGCCTTTCCAGACGTCTCCAAAATCCGTGAACATCGTGGAATAGACAAAACAGTAGATGAAGGCAGACAATAACAGCGATAGTAGAACTCTTTTCATCCATTTTTTTCCGCACTTTAGGGCAGCAAAAAAACACGCAGACAATGTTTTCCCAGGAGCCCTGATAAAAGACCCGCCGTACCGGAATAATGCAAGCATCAATAGATATGCCCCTGACAAGCCGACAAAAAGGAAAGCAGTCTCCTTCACGGTGAAAAGCAATGTAAGGGACGCAGTCCCGAGATAAAGCCATTTGCTTCGTTTTGTCTCAGCCAGCCTGCATGCGCAGACGATCGATCCCAGGGCAAAAAAGAGGGTATAGTTGTCATTTATGCTCTGCCCGTAGAACGCCATCGACGGAGAGAACGCAATAAGGGCGCCGGACGCAAGAACGCCTGTATCCCCCAACTCCTTTCTTAAGAACAACAGCAGGAGGATCAATCCGAGGCTTAAAATGACAAAGGGCAGCCTTAGAGTGTAGTCGCTTACGCCGAATAACGCGAAAAACCACGCCCCGGCAAGAAAGGGCAAAGGGCCGTGATATTCCGGGTCATATGAGTATGAGGAGCCGCAGGACTTCGCATAGTTGGAATAGTCCGTTTTCGGCCCCATGCAGGCTTTGTAGATATTCAGTTCAAACCAGCCGATGACTCCTTCATCGTGATGCAACGGCCTTCCAGTCAGGTCGTAAACCCGTATGAATAATCCCAGTGCAAAGATCACTGCGAAAATGATGTAAAATTTTCGGTCTCTCATACATATTTAATATACTATTCTTAGATTATAAACGGTTTACAGGATACGCCCGAGCTGTCAGTTTACCGGTTCTGGAAGTTTGATGCGCCGGGAAACATGTGCCTTTTTATTCTACTCTACCATTAATTTAATGCATAGCGACAGGAGGATGGAATGATGCTGACCGATGCCGACAAAGAGAATATCATAAAGTGCGCAAAAAAATACAACATCCCCTCAGTATACTTTCTGAACATATCCGGCGACGTCCTCCTCGGGGTGGACGGAGCCGACCCGCGCGTCTTTTTCCGTTTCTACGGGGACCTTTCGAGGGCGCTCTCCGCGCCGGTAGACGTATACGACCTTGCTATCAGATCGGTCTACTCGGGGATATTTGAAAAGGAGGGAGTGAAGATCCATGGCTGACCTGTCAGAAAAACTGGACGCAGAGAAAGAGTTCATTGAAAGATTCCTCTGGGACCTAGAAGACGTTCTTTCAAGGGAGGAATATTCCCCGGTAGAAGCGGCGGCAGTAGCTGCATTTCTCCAGAGGATATACTGCGGCATAGAAAACATGCTTGCCTGCCTGCTGGATGATGTGAATGCCCTCCCCCAGAAGAGCCTGAACTGGCACCGTGACGTATTGAACATCGCTGCATCCAAAGGAATAATCAAGGAGTGGCTGGCAGTCGAACTATCCGAATACATGGCCTTCCGCCAGTTCTTCGCCCACGGCCGAGGCTATGTCCCGGAAGAGGCACCAGTCAAGCACATGGCCGGCAACATGTCCAACGTATGGACCGAATACTACAAACAGGTAGAAGAGTATCTTCGGACTACAAGGAAAAAGGCCTAGACTAAAATGCAGTCCTATGAGACGGATGCATCGAAGCTCGCAAGTATATGCAAAAAATGCAGGGGCAAATGCTGCGGCGGGCATTACATCCTTTTGTCCGGTTCCGAGTGCAAGGCTCTTTCTGAATACTCAGCCTTTCCAAAGAGGAGGATCGATTCGCCCACCGGCTGCGCGATCGATGCGATAGATGCCCTTGGGGGTGGAAAATGCCCTTTTCTAAAGGACTCCGGGTGCTGTCTTACAGGCACTATGCGCCCGCTGGTGTGCCGGATGTTCCCGTTGACATACACTTATGCGGGCGGGAAAATAGAGTTCTATCTGTCCAAAAAGTGCCCGTATATAGAGGACGTAAGAAAGCTTGAGGCCTGGCTCGTGAAGACAAAAATAGACGGCGTGGAAGAGCTGAAAAGGACGTGGAACGGGAAGGAGATCCGCTGTTTTGGGGATTATCTGAAAAAGTCGGACGATGAATTGATTGGATTATAACCGTTTTTGTTCCGCGTCTTTTATCTTGAGTGCGGGATACAAGCTGAAGGTCTTGTATAATACGTTCTGCCTGACCAACTCTTCTATTCGATCCGTTATCGAATCAATGGATACTTGGGATAATCGCCCGTAGTTCTTCAGGTTGTTTAGGCCCATCGTTTCAATATATCTGTTTTTCGAGCCTGAGAGTATCTCGCCTATCTTTCCTGCGCCGTATTTTTCCCCGCTTTCTTTGATGGTCTCAAGGATGGCGTTTGTTATTTCATCCGCGACCTCTGTTGATCCCCCGTTGTTCGAGTACTGTCGTATTATCTCCAGGAGTTCTGTTCCGTATTCCTCTGTTTTCTGCGGTCCCAGGCCCTTCACGCCTGAGAGATCTTCGGCTCGGGCGGGCTTCAGGTAGATCAAAGAGCGCAGTGTGCGGTTGTTTATTATGTGGTATGCGACAACCTTCTTAGCCCTGGCTTTTTCCATCCGCCATTTGCGCAGGGCGTTGTATAGCTCGCGGTCTTCGATGTCTAGTTCGCTCTCGTCACGCTCCTCGGAGATGCGTTCTGGTTCCTCGTCCAATGATTCCTCATCATCAGAGACCTTTTTTACTTTGCCCCGCCATTCCTCGTTTTTATTCTCTACAAGGGGTTTTAGTTCGCCGGCAGAAAGGACGATCATCTCTTCCTGCATCCAGTCCGGGAGTATCTTCTTTACGCCCATTATAGAGCTCTCGCAATACCTGGAATCCGCGAGTATTATCACGCCGGTGTCTTCGGTGCTCCTGATGCAGCGTCCTGCGGCCTGCACTGCGGCCGTGACCGCCGGAAGGTCGTATGCGATTATCTTCCCGACGCCGCGGCCGAAAGCAGTCTCATAGTAGCGGTTTATCATCTGCTGCTTGATGGTCCAGGGCGCGAGGGGGAGGCCGATCACTGCTACTGCGTTCATCGCTTCGCCTATGTAATCCACTCCTTCGGAGAAACTGCCCTTGCATACGCCCAATAAGACGGCATTCCCGTGAGTCTTGTATTCTTCTATCATGCGCTGCTTGTTTGTTTCCTTTGATTCGTCCATCAGCTCCCGGTCCATTTCGCGGCATAGCCGCGCGCAGTAGGGCGCATACTGCTTCTTCATGTCGTAGCCCGTAAAGAAGAGGGCGATGTTCCCGTCAATGGAGAAGAGGGCTTTGATGCATTCCTCCACCGAGCGTATGTTTTTTATGTCTTCGCGGAGCCTTCTCTGGGATGATACGTCTTTTGCGGCTAGGAGCATGCGGTTCTCTTTGGGGAAGGGATACGGTATATTCTTCTCGTTTACCTCTGTACCGGGGTAGAAGAACAGTTTGCGGTATAGTCCCGTAGGGCTCAAAGTCCCTGAAATCAGCGTCAGGGAGCGGAAATTGTCCGCCAGGTATTTTACGGAGTCCCTGGGGTCTACGTCTATTACTCTAAGGGATATCTCGTAGTCGGTGATGTTGAGCGAGCTGTCTATCCTCTGGGCTATGGAATTAGTGTTGGGTTTTATGTTGATGGTCCTGATGAATCGGTCTCCGACCTCCTGCGCAGATTTGGAGAGCGTATCGGCCACGCGGCATATCCCGGGGAGAGGGGTCTCCTCCGGTATCTCCTGTGTCTTCTTCTTTGCCTCGAACTGGGTTCTGACCTGTACTGCAACCTGCTCCAGTATTTTCAGGGTCTCCGCAGCAGGTTTGAACATCCCCTTTTCGGATATCACGTCCTCGACCTCTCCTGCCAAAAGATCCCCGGGTCTTTTCGCGGAAAAATAATGGTCCAGGAACAGGTTAAAATCCGTCAGGAGGAAAAGCGCATCCGTGAGCCCTGTTTCTCCTACGTCCTTGAATTTGTAACTGGCATCGCCGATTTTTTTGTCCCGCATCAATTTCAGCGCGTCTACTACGTCGTCTTTTGTGCAGGCGCTGGATGATATCTCCTGTATGTATGATGCGAGGTTATGCGCTTCGTCGACTGCGAGGTGCACGTCCTCAAAGCCGCATCCAAGCCAGTTGGAGGCGCTTACGACCTCGCGTATCTCCGGTTCGAGCAGGTACTGATAATGTATCACAAGGACGTCCGCCCGGTTCAAAGTATTCTTCAAAAGCTCGTAGGGGCACTTGGGATGCCGGTCGGCGCAGCACCTCTTTGCGAACTCGCCGGGGGTTAAAGGGTCGTTCATCTGTTTTTCTATGAGCTGCATCGATTCCCTGTTGAAGAGCGGCCTTGTTTCATCCCTTTGATAACAGTTTGCATAATAGGGGCATATAGCCTCTTTTGTCTTATGAGCGCCGGCACCGCACGCGGCCGCAGAGTGCCACATGTTCTGGCCCTTCTTTATCTCCATCAATGTATTCTTCCGGAGCAGGCCGCATGCTTCGTGTCCCAGGCTCATGGGGCAGACGTTGTTTCTTCCCACGAGGACTCCGAATGTTAAGTCTTTGTTCTTTTTCTTTATCCGGGAGAATTCCTCCACGAACATCTTATACTGGCTATGGGTGCGGGTTATGACGCAGAGCTTTTCTCCCTTGGCCCTTGCTTCCAGTATCCCTCCCAGGACCATCGCAGTCTTACCTGTTCCCGTGGGGCTGTTGAACAGGAGGGGTATTCCTTTGACCGCCGAGACCCGGATGCTTTCCAGGCCGTCCTTTTGATGGGGGCGGAATAGTCCGTGTGGAAAGAACTTGTATTCTGAAGCGCTGTCTGGGTTGTTGTCCTGGGCCATGGAAAGAGAGATTAGTAAATAATTGGCTCTAATCCAATAAAATAAGAAGAGAGCATGAAAAAAATGTAATATGTTTTTGCCTGCGTTCTCGTTTTCTTTTGCGCCCTGCACTGGAAATATTATCTGCCGATTACGGGGAATAAAAAGGAAAAGTAAATAAACCCCTATAGTCATATAATTAACATATAAAAAATGAATTGCCTCGTTGTCTATTATTCTAGAACAGGTTTGACGCAGAAAGTGGGCGAATCCGTCTCCGACCTGCTGCAATGCGACAGGGAGGAGGTATACGACCTGGAAGAACGCAACGGAGTGTCGGGATACGTATCAATGTACCTGGAAAGCATCCTGAAAAAGAGGGCGGAGATAAAAGAGCCCGTGAAGGACCCGGCCAGCTATGACCTCGTTATTATCGGAACGCCCGTCTGGGGCATGGGTCTTTCCAGCCCCGTGCGATCATACCTCTTCCGCCACAGGGGGCGGTTTAAAGAGGTTGCTTTTTACGCGACCCAGGGGAGCATCGGTTCCGGGAACGCCTTCAAGGAGATGGAAAAGGTCTGCGGGAAAAAGCCCGTTTCAGTCATGGAAATAGACAAAAGAGACAAACTCGACGGCGAAGGAATATCCAAAGTCAAAGAGTTTGTGGATGAGATTAAAAGGTGAATCAGAAATGCCAGCACTAGAAGGTAGATACGAAATGAAGATGTCCACGATATACGGATCATCTGAGGAAGGAATAAAATCGATCGTTGATAAGATAGGAAAGTCCAAGATGATTATGATAAATACCATCCCGAGGACTCTTTTGATACGTCTTTCCCCGCACCTGAAAAGCAGGGTCGTGAAGGTTATACTGCCGGTCGACGAGTCGGCGGACGATGAGATAAAGAAGATAGGCGATATCGCAGTCTCCAAGTCCCGGGTCTACAAAGACTACAAGGGAATAGAGGCGGATACGGGAGCAGTCTATTTCGCGGACAAGGTTTATACCATAACGTGGGTGAAGGACCGCATCCTGGAAGTTGAGACAATGGAGTATGACAGATGCGTCAAATGCATGAAGGAGATGTTCGAAACGGGATGGAAGTCGTCCCGGAAATAGGTGTTGTTCTCAGGATATAGAGCCCTGCCCGGAACCTGCCGGTAAGTATGTAGGTTGCTTTGAAGCCATCCGGGATACGACAGGAGTATGGGAGCGATGTAAAAGAAACGTAATCATCCCCCTTTTGCAATCGCTGAACGGTCAACGTCCGTTCACACCGCGAGGGATTATGCCACAAGCTCAATCCCTCTGCCGGAAAAAAATCAGCCTCCTTTCGCAATCGCTTCCTTCATGTATTTCTCGATGAGAACGCTCGGCGTCATGCCCTTCTTCGTGCATAGATGCGCGAAGGCTTTGTATGTTTCCTGATCGATCATTATTTCAACTCTTGTTTTCCCCATTCCTTTAGGTGGTGTCGCCATTTTTTTTTATTTTCTTTATCGGGTGAATCTTGTTTCCGAGAGGTTCTTTAGGAAGTCCTCGAATCCGGGATCGAAGTTCTTGGAGTATGTGTCGCATTCTATGTTTAAGACGACGACTTCTCCAAGCATGTATTCGTCTATCTCTTTTATGATGTATGTAGTATCCTGGTGGAAGTCGCCTTCGGAAAATTCCTTGCCGGTGACGAATCCTCCGCGCCGGTGGACCATCCAGTTGGACAGTTCGTCCATAATGTTCCCTAGTTTGATGCCTGAATTTTTCAGGAGAACGAATCTTGGGCCATCGTTGACGACGTCGTCATTCACGACTATCGTATGCCAGGTGCAGCCTGCTACATGCTCCTTGAAGGGCTTCGGGTCCTGCTTCGGGAGGAACACATTCTTTCCGGATTTGAACTTTGCCGCATTCGCTCCAGAGTATATGTATTTGATTGATGAATAATCGGCGGATTCCGCTTTCAGTTCTCCGGCCCATAAGCCTGCGCAGGACAATATCTGCGAGACATCCTGGAGCATCGCGGAATATGAACCGTCCCCCGGGCACAGATAGACGTCCAGGAACGCATCTTTGAACGCGCCGTTCTCCCTGTGGATATCCGCGACGAATAGAACGTTGCCTCCTTTCAGGACCACATACGAAGCCTTGATTGCTCCTTCCTGCTCCGCGAATCTTTTGAGGCTGACTGCGCCCAGGCCGATATAATAGCCCCCGGAATATTCCGCAGTCCAAAACCCGTATTCATCTTTTCCCGGGAAAAGGGCTTTTTCCAATGAGCCTAATTTCTCCAGTAAAAAACCGTCCAGGGCAAGACGCGCACGATAAGCCGTATCAGACTCGCTAATCGCGGGGCCGTTTTTGGATAGGGCCTTCCTATCGCCATTGCGGAAATGGAAATAGGGATAGAAGACTATCCTGCGCGGCATATCTACTTTTTGGTAAAATGATTCCTTTTTGTCCAAAGATATGAATTTTGTCTCCAGAAAATCACCTTTTTTTACTCGATCCATTTGATAACGCGCGGCTCGCGAGCGGGCGCATCCTTCTTCTCGGAGGGATAACCAAAGATAAGCGCCCCTATTATTTCATGGTCCTTTGGGATCGACAGATCTGCCAGGACTGATGCATCGCCATTCAAAGAGTTCGCGAATCCTATGTAGCAGCTTCCCAAACCGAGGGAATGCGCGGCAAGGAACAATGTCTGCGCGAGTATCCCGCAGTTTATGCGGCTCCATTGATCGTTTTTTTCCGCGGATACGAGTATCAGGAGGGGCGCTCCGTAGAAGACGGTGTCGTCCTTGCTTTTCACTATCTCGGTGAAGCGCAGGCCGTATCCGAGGAGTCCCATTTGTTTTTTTACGTGCCTGGATAGTTCCTTTATCTTTTCTTTGTTCTCGATGACGACGAACTTCCAGGGCTGCCGGTTCATCGCCGAGGGGGACATGACGGCCGCGGAGAGGAGTTTTTTTATCTGCTCCCGGGGAACAGGTTTATCCAGAAAGCGTCTGATGCTCCGTCTGGCATATATGGCGTCTATGACGGGGTTTGTTTTATCCATCCAGTAGATTATATGGGAAAACGGGGTAAAATAAAAGAATCATTATAATATATTCGGTATGCCTGTATTGCTTCCCTGCGATACGCCCATGACGCCGCAACCTGACGGAATATTATTCTATAAATCATAATAAAGGTCTCATTTTGTTCTAAATATTATTCATGTAATCTAAATAATTAGTAAATTCTGCATTTTTTATGAAACATAAAATCATGTCTCTGGTAGTGATAATGCTGCTTTCGTCTGCCTGCACGGCATTAGAAGACACCGTCCAGAAAAAGGCGTCGGAATATAAGGCTTTTGACGAGCTTATTGACAGTGTCACAGAGATACAGTACATGAACCGCACATATTATATGGTGGCTTATACAAAAACTCTGATGCCAAGCGGCTCCATTCTGATAGACAACGAGACAGGACCTGTCGCAGACATTGAGACTATGGCACTCTTTTCCGAGGCAGAGATATTGCACAAGAACTATCCTCCGGGGTCGGTAGACCAGTGGATGCAGTTCTCCGATTACTTCAATGCGTTGTCGGGCGTATTTGCCAAGAGCGATCCGAATGTCTCCAGGGATTCCCGCATGATAGGCGAATTGCTTGCGAATTCCGCGGTCTATCTCAACGGCAGCATCGTGCATCTTTCGCCGGAGTATACGCAAAAATACCTGGGATATGACAGGGAGGCAATAGAGTTTATGTCCGGGGCCTATGAAAGAACCCCTGCAAACAATAAATCCGAATACCTGACGGATTACCGAAACTCCCTAACAAATGTCCGGAAGATATTATCGGACAACATGAACGGGATAGAGAGCGGAGGAGACTATATGGCAGGTCTCATGCAAGAGCGCGTATTATCGCAAAAGAATAAAACGTCCGCGGACAAATACATGATCGGGGCGGCGATAGCAGTCCTTTTATTCGTGTTCCTGGTAGTGAAACGGGGAAATAAGCAGCAGCCGCAGTGATCATACGCTCGCCTTCTTCCAGATCATGGCCGCTTCTTCCGGCTTCATCCGGAAGACGCCGGTCAATAGTTCCATCACGTCGTGCACGTCAAAGCCCCTTTTTGTAAGCTCATAGCAGACGTCCTCGGGGGATATCTCGACCCAGTCGAAGCCCCCGCGCGCAAGCTTCTTTGCCTTGCCCTCGGAATCACAGGAACCTACTAGTATCGCCTCAGTGTCCTTGTCGGAGAGACTTTTCCCTTTGAGGTATTTTACGAATTCGGCCCCGTTCACAGGCATTTTAGGGGAGGAGAAAACATTGATACTCGTTATCTTTACTAGAACAGTGATCAGCATCCTTGCGACCAATACCGTGAACACACCCCATAAGGCGAAGAACAGCGACGTTGCGACTAAAGACGTTCCCGGTATCTTGAGGATTGAATAGACGTATCCTCCTATGATGAACAGGGGCATGTAGAACATGAGATATATCATCTGTACTATCCCGCCTTTTACCCTGCCGAAAAAGAAGCTGGCTATCTCTTCCCCTATGCCGCTTCCTATCATCATTATGAACATCACGACGGCCGAACCGCCTATCGCGGACGCAAGGTCTGCAATGCCCCCGGGCAATAAACCAGATGCCATTTTTTTGTGTAAACTATAATTATAGTAATTAATAGGTATTTTATAGATATAATTAGAATAATGGATAATTTTTTAATTTAAATTATGTTAAATGGCCATTTCAGACGGTTTTCGGATATATGCTTTTAACCTCTTTCAACGTTTTTTCCGTTATTCTGCGCAGGTTTTCGACATCCGAGTAATCCGGTTTGCCTGTCGGGCTTTTGTCGTCTCTTTTCGCCCGGTAGATATCATATAACCTGCAGCAGTCCTCCACGGGCAGCCCGGCAGAGCAGAGGAATTCCTCAAAGCCCCTGTGAGTATACTTCCTGACGCGGGCATGCACGACGTATAATCCTCTCAGGCGGTATATAAGGGAATAAACTGCCGCCGCGTAGTCGCCCTCTGAAACCATGTGGTCCAGCATCTTTAAACTGAGCCGAACGTCCCCGCAGTACTTTTTTATCTTTTCATCGTCCAGGAAGTAGCCGCGCATCTTCTCAAGGAGGCCTGAATCCGCCAATGGGACCGCCTCGTTCAGAAGCGAATAATAGTCCACAGGAGATGCCCGCGCATAGCCGTCCAGTTCTTCTAACAGGACAATCTCTGCATTCAGATTAGGCTTTCTCTGGTAGGGAATATCCTTTTCTGCTACCACGAGGACATTTATGTCTGACCCGGGGCAAAAATCCCCACGCGCATGCGAACCGTGCATGTAGATTCCCAGAATATCGCCCATGTGAGCCTTGAAAACGTCCAGCACGTAATCCTCGGCCCTAAACAGAGTGACCACGACGTACTGATTGATCCATTTCTTCGGGACATACACCCCGCCTGCATTCCCTGAAGGTATCACCTTCTTTACCATCCTGTCTGTTTTCATAGAGCGCCGCCCCCGTATCTCTCCTTGTACCTGCGGGCCTTATCCAGGAGGTATTCCCTGGAGATCTCGCCCCCAACAGCCTCATTATCATGCGTTCCCTCATTAGGTTCATCCGCCGCATACGCATCCCCGGATACCTCGTCTTTCTTCCCGGATACCTCCTCCAATATCTTCAGCAGGGCGGCAACATCTTCAGGCGTTGCCTTGTAGCCCGGTACGTTGTCGCGCATCTTCGCTTCGTAAGCCTTAAAGAGCCGGCCGAATTTCTCTTTTTCTATGCCCTTCCCTGCGGCGTAATCCTCCAGGGCGTCGTAACTGTATCTGCCCTCCGAGGACAACACGGAATAGTCCTTCAGTCTCTGCATCAGGGAATACGCCGCGCTGGAATAATCTCCCTCCCTCGCAAGGCTCCTCGCAATGGCAAGAGACCGCTCCAGGGAATCATAAAAGCCGTCCTCCACGCCATCCCCCGGTTCATAGGCCCGCATCTCCTCCAACAACCGCGCATTCATCAAAGGCACCGCTTCAGACATGATGACAGCATAGTCCGCCGGATACGCCCGGGCATATTCCTCCAGTTCGTCCCGTACGACGACCGATAGATTGATCCCCTCGATATCCTCTAAGTCTACCAAGGTCTTCTCTAAAATGACCAGTACGTCGATGTCCTGTTCAGGAGAGCCTCTACCGGTCGCATGCGGACCATATAAGTAGACACCCAGGATGGATTCCACGTAGGGATATAGCGCCTCCAGGACTATCTCTTCCGCGTTGAACAGGCGTATCTCCACGGATTTACCTATCCAATCCCTGGGCACATACACGCTGCCCGAGTTCCCGGAGGCCTTGACCTCTTTGATCACGCGCCAGCGGTCTTTCATTGCGCACCTCCGCTGGACGGATCGTCTAAGTCTTTTCTAAGCCGCTCCATATGTTTGTTGAATTCGGTGAGCAGTCCGTCTTTTTCTTCCGGCTGCGGTGAATTTGAATTGCTTGCAACAGGTGCATCAAGTATCCTGTTTATCTCCTTTACGACGCCCAGGCGGGCGAGCCATGCATCCTTCTTCTCATCGACTCCCGAAGAATCAGTTATACCAAGCAGGTTGTTTTTTGTCTCTCTTTCTAATTTGTTCAATTCCAAGGCTTTTGACTTAAGAACGCCTCTTTTCTGCAGTTCCAGGATAAGCGCGTCTTCTTCCTCAAGTACATAGGGATCTACTGCATTGTCGGGATCGACCAGTTCATCATTTTCAGCTCCTGCATCGTCTACGTATCCGCCCTGCTCCGACGATGCGGCTGCATTGAAGCCGTCCGGAACAGGGTCTGCATTCCCGGCATCTGCTATTCCCATCCCTGCGCCGTACAGGTAGGCCATCAGCTGATAATACCAGTCAGGGGGAGGGCCGACGAAAGGGACGGCGCTTCTGGATGCGCTATTAAGGGTCTCTGCTCCTCTGGGATCGGATTCGGCACGCTGCGCAGCTTTCTTCACATACACCTCCCGCGTAGAGACGTTCCTCATCGGCTCGTCTACTATCAATGTTCCTCCTGCCTTGAGGTTTTCTTTGAGCACATCCGAGAACTTCCCGGCCCATGCAAGCGATTTCTCGACAGCCTCCCTGTCAGCGCCGGGATATTTTGATATCACGGTATGCCGCCATAGGATCGCATCCGAAGGCTCTCTGTTCTTTATGAGGTCCCATGTGTCCTCCCGGGTTATGTCTGCGTATGACAGCGAGTATTCGATTACGACGTATTCTCTTACCTCTTTGGGTAGCTGCGACTTCATGGCGTCTACGGCCCTTTTCGCAGTCTCAAGATTCTCCAAATTTATGTCGTAGCCCACAAGCTTTATCTTTACCCTGTTGACTCCCAGCGAATCCAATATCCCTTTTTCCTTCAATTCCTTTACCCGCCCTGAGGCGGTCTCGGCCAGGGAACAAAGCTCTATTTTGCCATCTCTTCCCCCGCCGACGCCTACGCTCGTATACGCAAGCTCCGCGGATCCGTCCATTGATACGTTCCTTGCCAGCGCCGGCTCGATAGCTTCCGCGAGCATCCTGGCGTCCCCGGACCTCAACGCATAAGACCAGGGTATGTGTCCCGTCTTAAGGAACTGCTCTCCGAGCAAGGCATCCCTAAGGAATCCAGTGTCCTCATTTATTCGCCCGGCATAAGGCATGAAAAAACCCGCCACTTCAACGGACCTCAATTTCACATACTTGAGCCGGGGTACTGCATTCCGTTTCGCAAGTTCGGAAGAGAGCACCCGGTCTATCACGGCGGAAAGAGCATAGAAGTCTCGGTTTTTGCCGGCCTGCCGACCGGCCTCGCCGCGCGCAATCACGTTATTGGCGTCATCGACGAGGTAGAGACCTTTTTCGTCTTTCGGGTCAAATTTCTTTTGCGACGCATCCCCCCCAAGCTGTCTAAGCCAGTCTTTTACACCCTCCATCGACGGATCGTAGGCGCCTCCTTCGCAGTTTTTGCTGCCTTCATTTAGGCCCGCCATGCTCACTCCATAAGGCCCTTCGGTCTTTATTGGAGCCTCTGTTTCCCGGTCGGATAATATTCGCCTGCCTGCTTCGATCTCTCCGGGCGATACGCCGCAGCCTTTTTGGTCTCTTGCAGGAGTAGCGTCTTCCTTGGAACCGGAGGCGCATTTTGCAGGAATCAATTTACCGTACTTATCGATTCCTTCTATCCCTGCAAGATTAATCCTCCCGTTTATGTCCGACGCTGTTCCTTTCACCAGGTCGTCGGGTGATTCCGAGGCGCTGACTGGTCTGCCCATGTCTTTCCCTTCGCCGGACTTTATTGCATCGTTCCAGGCTTCCTGTTTGGACAAATACATCTTCCGCGTTTCGTCCATGAATTCCTGCGCATTCTCTTTTGAAACGACCCTGCTTTTTATGAGTTCATTTGTTGAATCCGTCAGATGATATGTTCCCAAAACGCTATCCATTGCTTCCCTTAGAATCGGCTTTTTATCCGGGGGCAGCTTTTGATATGCGTCCAGAAGATTTCTCAGCATAGTATCGTATTCCTTTTTGGTGGTTTCAGCTCCCAGGTCTTCAATGAAACCGGTTCTTTCCCTGTAATCCTGCGCCGCATTAATCTGATCATCCAATTCTAAAAGGGCAGCTAGTCCGGTTATCTCCTCTGTTTTGACATACAGATTTCCTTTGTAAGGCCCTGTAGTATACCTGTCAGCCTCGTTGGTTCCGCCGGCGTATACCTGGTTTAATTCGCCCGAAGAAACCTTCCTGAAGCCCAGAGCCTCCGGTTCAAGATAATGTACCAGGGGGGATCCAGCCTCTAGATAGAAACCCCCGACTGGGATCTTTACGAAGGCGTTTGCGCGCATAGCCGCAGATGACAGGGATGAAAGCGTCTTACCTAAACCTACCTCTTTCCCGGGGGCTTTTACAAAATAAACAGAGCATCCTCCATCGATCTCCGGGGCTTTGACATCTCCCTGAAGGATTCTTTGCGCATCTTCGGCGTAATATGCGATTCGGTAATCAGCAGAGTGATTACCCTCTTTCAAAGAAAATTCAAACACGCATTTTCCGCCCTGCCCCAGTTCACCCATGCGTTGTTCCCTGATATTCAGAGCGCCCAGGGACTGCATCTCCCTTCTTATCTCGTTTATTACCCCTATTGGATCGTACGGGTCCGCGAACACAAGGTTTTTTCCAAGAGGCAGGGCGTGTAACGCATCACCCCAGGAACCCGCATAGAAGACCGGCATCCTTGAAGATATGCCCGTCTTTTCTATCTCCTCTAATATCCGTGAATAAAAGGGCCGCTCGTTTGATTCCAATGCATTCAGAATTTTGGCATTTACGCCCCCATAAGACTCTTCATTCTCCGGTCTGACCAGTTCAAGGAAATACTTTAGCCGGTCCTTATTTACTGTTAATACCTCCCTTTTTCTGTTTAATTCGACCAGTCCAAGAAGAGCAAGTGTCTCGGGGCGTATAAAATGGGGTATTCCATCAACAGGCACTTTTCTTTCAACGGTAACCAGGGAAACAGGGAATCTCTCCCAAGTTAAAAGCTCCTTTAGAAGCCTCATATTATCCCGATTACCGGAGTAAAAGATTTCTGATACCAGCTCGTTTGAATTTTTGTCGCAGCGAACGGAATCCTTTAGGAGCCCGATATTTTGGGTAAAATTCTCCCCTGACAGGGAAGACGCATCCAAGCCTAGTTCGATCAGCTTGCAGGATATGTACCGGTACGCGGAACCCATACCCTTGAACGCTTGGTCTATCCTCATTTGAAGCGCTTTAAGATCGCTGATAATGTAGTCCGGAGTTTCGGTCCTGCTAGTCTGCTGCGCTATGTATCCGACAAATTGCTGTTTTACCACTTCGTTATTCTGTCCTTTTTCCCATATGAGAATCTTCAACAGAAGATCGTATGCGGCCTGGCTTGTTTCCTCCGCGCCTTTTTCCGGGCTTGCAGCGGCATCGAAGACCATTTGCAGGTCATCTGCGGACAATTTTTTGTTCTTTAAAAACTTGCTCTCCAATGCCTTTACAGACCATTTGCCAAGAGTTCCGTTTGGTCCTGCAAGGTTCAGCCGGGGAGCGCCAACGGGGTCCGTAGACATGTGATAAATATGATCGCCCCGCTTCGAGCTTTTAGCGGCGTCGTTGGGCAAACCGCGCACTTCTTTTATCCCGTTTGTTTTGGCCTCTTCTTTCACGAGGGGATAATAGCTTCCCAGATTCGCTCTCACGTCTATTTCTATGATCTCCCCGTATTTTTTAAGGTGCATCGAAACTTCCGTCCCCCGGGCGGTGTGCTTCAGCTTATGCATAAAGCCTCCTTTTTCTTCGTAATGCTTCCTTGTGTCTTCCAGCACGTAATCCAGGGTAAATCCTTTTGCGGCAACGCCTTTTTCATCGAGGAACGCCTGCTGCAAGTCGCCCTTGTAGTATAACTGCGTCAGGCGCGCATCAGGGAAGTGCCCGCTGACCTCCAATGCGAGCTGGTATCCTTTCAGTGCCGGAACTACGAGGACGTAATCAGGGAAATTCTTCGAGAGGATGGAAAACAGCTCATCTGCCAGGCGGATCCCTATGGGAGCGTATTTATACAACTTATCAAGGACGATCTGTTTTTGGTCCATATCCGCCGTTAGTTCGATTTGCGCAGCGATCCGGTTTATCCCGAGTTTCTCTTTTTCTTCCGGCAAAAGGCCTGCATATTCAGTCTCTATCCTCTTGAACAGATTCTCCAGGTCCTGCTTTAATGCTTTTTCAACCGTATCATGTTTCTCAGTTCCCTGGCCGGTTATCCTAATCTTCTGGCTTATGTTAAGAGGCGCTTTTGTTTCTATATACTGGGTGACGGTCTTTGCGGATTCCATGGCGTCACGCATCGCTATTTTACCCCTCATGGGAACATCATCGGTCTCTATCACTATCGCATCTATCTTCGTGCCTTCTACGGCGATCGCGTGTAGTTTTTGCTCATTCGTGAGGCCTTCCATCCCGGATAATGCTTTGGGTATGATCAATGAGTTTCCAACTACGCAATATGTCTTGTCCTTGACCGATGAATCCCTGATAACGATGAGTTCGCCGTCTATTATGCGCTCTTTTTCATTCAGCGCATCGTCGATGGAATCTTCTACTTTGTAGTCCTCCGTAGAAACAATCGCATTTGAATCGACTTTTGTCCTGTGCACATCCTTGACATTGTATCCCAAAAGGACGCCGGATACGCTGAAATAAGACTTGCTTGACGGCAACCGGCAGGTTCCCACGTTCAGCATCTCGTTTATGCCGAGGTTTATCAGTTCATACCTTTCTCTTACCTTGGGGGGTGATAATCCTATCTTTTCGCTGACATAATTGTAGTCTGATTTCATCAGGGAAACGAGAAGCGGGCTTCCAAGTTCAGGTTCTTCGAGGAAGGCATCTAAAACAGTTTCCCGCATGTTATTATGCATGGAAGCATCTCTCTTTTCTTCAAGCTTCCTGTTTATCTCATCGTGTATCAAATTAAGAGCATCTATTCCCTCTAAGGCATTCTCCTTTGCCCTTGATGCCAGCATTTCTTTTAGTCTGTTTACAATGACTGCCTTCCGGGTTGTTAAGCCGGCAGACGGATCCAGGTCGACAGAATTATCCGCAGCTATCGCCTTAAGCTCATCGGCAGTTATGTCCCCCCGGGCCAATGCGATATCAAGGACTAGATTGTAGAAACCGGAGCACGTCTGCTCAATGGGCATCTGCGCATTTTTCCTCGTCTCCTGCCCCGCGTCGGTGCGGGACCTGAAGACGCTAT
Organism: Candidatus Altarchaeia archaeon; assembly: GCA_049299895.1. Classification (GTDB taxonomy): domain Archaea; phylum Altiarchaeota; class Altiarchaeia; order IMC4; family QMZM01; genus CAIYYO01. The sequence goes on along the minus strand of JBAQYF010000021.1, from coordinate 83,150 downwards.
TTGCAGCTTTCTCTATCTTTTTGCCCGCTCTTCCGAAGAAGTCTGAAAGAATCTCCATCCTCGCGTCATCAGGCCCATCGACCAAAGGCAGTGCTTCAGTCATACTCATGGAATCGCCTTTCCCTGATTCGATAGCTTTAAGCTTCTCAAAGAAATCTCTTTCATCTATGCTGGAAAGTAAAGAAGGCAGAATGATCTTTTTGTATTCCTCCGATCCGTGCTCCTTTCTTAGGAGGTTGAATACGGCACCCGCTCCCACATACATCCGCAGCTTGCGTCTTATTTCGTACTGTTCCTCTGTCAGGTCGCAAGCTTCCTCCAGGCGCTGCAGGGATAATACTCTCTGCTTCACGGTCAGGCGGGAGACATATGCTATCGCAGGATAGTTCTCTGCCAGTTTTGAGTAGACGTATATCTTAGTGTCTGCGCCTATGCCTTCCCATAAGAATTCATTTGTTTCCGCGGTCAGGTATGCATGGCTGTCTTCATGGCCGATATCGCCCAGGACGTCGATATAATACATTCCTGCGGGCCCGTATTCGACGACGAGATTTATCCCGTTTTTATCCGTGATTCCGCGTAATCCGGGTATCCCGGGAATTATCCCCTCGCTGTCCTCTTTTACAAGGTTCACGCGAACACTTCCAGGATATTCTTTTCCTGCATCCGGAGAGCCTATATATTCCCCGGCAAGCTCTCTTACAGAAACATGTCTTCCTTCAACCAGGAATATTGGGGTCTGAGTCAGCGCATCGTATAATGCGGAATTCTCGTTCGCATTCCCCATATCATATAACCCCTCGTCGAGGAATCTTGAAACGACCCCTGCAGCATCGACCGAGGAATGTCTCCTCGCGATGTATTCGACCAATATCTCTTTAAGGTTCTCAGGGCCCTTCTTCCTGATGTCCGCACAGGTCTTTTCATTTATGTAAGCGATCCTTTTTGCGCCCGAAACATCGGGCATGCCCAGAGAGCGGGCTATTTCCGCGAGCTCTGAATCGATGTTTTCCGGATCAATAGAACCCCCCGATATGCGTTCTGCCACTCCCGCAGGCACCATCAGGCCGTAGGACAGATAAAAGCACTTATCAAAACCCGCTGCAAGAGGCATGTTCTCATGGTATGCAGGATCTGCCTTTGTCGATGCAGATGCGTATTCATATTTTATGCAAGCCGCCCGTCCTTTGAGCTCCTTTACTGCACCGGTCACGCCGGTTTTTATGCCGTCGTCTTCCGCCGTTGCATAATACAGCCTTTGGCATAGCCTTATTATCTCGTTTACGTTCTTGTCCTCTCTCAGCCCGCCATTGTACAATTCCCGCTCATAATACCTTGCTATAACGGAATAGACATATGCCTGATCCGCGGTACCCGGGAATCTTTCAAGAAGCGCATTAACCTGCATCCGGGCTTTTTCGTGCTCTTTCCTGTCGGCGTAATTCCAGAGGAGCATATGCCTCGCCACGGATTCGCGCCCGACCGGCAGGCAACCCGCATAGATGGAATCCTTGAGCATATCCTTTTCCCGGACGACTATTGCATCGTTTGCAACAGTGTTGACCGCGTAGAATAAGCCGTCTAATTCTATCCTTGAATAAGTGTGTTCCGCAGAGGAGTAGTATCCGTCCAAGACAAGCCCCGTGCGCCTTGCCATGTCCTCCAGCAACAACTCGAATGGAAGACAGTTGCCGGTGCGTTTTTTCGGATCAAGCAGATCCCAAAGCGAACACATTACACTATCGTATTTGAATCCGGGGTTCTTCTTTTCCGGGCTGAGATATTGGAGGATCAACAAGAGCTTTACTGCTTTTATCTTAGCCTGCGGTGTAAGAGAACGGATCATTACGCGTTCTCTCTCGCATTTGCCTGTATAGGAACGCATCAGGGCAGCCGCCTCCCGGCTCATGGAAGCCTGTTCTCCCTTCAGAACGGAGTCGGCATATCCCGGATCGTCGAGTGATTCAACGTCTATCCCGTTCATTACGCATTGACTGAGGAATTCCGCATGCTCCCGTCCGAGGGCCGAGTCAAACCCGGCCATGCGCAGTTGGTCTGCTTCCAGGGATGATCCGGATGCGACTATGCGGTGCGTTTCTTCCATTTCATTCTCAGGGAGCGCTTCTCTTACAAGCTTGGCGAATGCGCTCTGAGAATCTTCGATGCCGCGGATTTCCTTGCATCTTTTCAGTTCCGCCGCATAATCAGGGTTTTCGGATGCAGCAGCGATCAACGCCCTGATTTTGTCAGGCCTTTTGGCGGCCAGCTTATCAAGAGCTATTACTATCTTCTCTCTTCGATCAATGCCCCCGGGACTTTCTATATCCCCCGGATTATATTCATATACAAAGCTCATGAAACGGTCAACGCTGCCAAGGAGGCCCGCTTCCAGGAGCTGGATCCTCGGATCCTTTGTCTTCAGGGGGGGCGTTCCCCTCGTTCTTCCGGCATCCCCTTTTGTCTCTGCAGCGGGCTTTTCTTTACGCTGGATAGCGTGTCGTTCCCTTGTCCCGGCCGATGCTATCCTCCTATTTTTCCACTCCTCCATCCACTGTTGCGTCCAATCAGGGTGTTTACCGTAGGGCAAGAGAAACGCAGGATCATCGCCCCTCCTGTTCAATATGCTCCTGCGGTGCCAGATCTTGATTTTCTTGCCTTTTTCATATTCCTCCGAAGTCCGGGTACGCGACGTATGCAGTTCGTCCGGCGCATCGTCCCAGTCTGTCTGAGTCTCCTTGTCTATGACCCGGGCGTCGGACATGTACCATGAGATGTATTCGTCGAATAGGACATGCATTACTTCGGCGTTCGCCCCTTCTTCCGATGCGAGCAATCGCGCGACCTGGACGGGAGCGGAAGAAACGGCTCTTGCGATCAGATTATGGATGCGCTCGCAGAGCATGTCCACGCGCTCCTTTTCGGTCATCCCGCAATCTAGATCGAATAAACTGGACAACTCTGCCAGAGCTTCTCCATTCAAAGAGCCGGACCCCGCGTTCAGGAATGCATGTGCCGTATAATATATGTCGGCTGCTTCCACGTTTTTTCCTGCGGGCGAATCCACGTACGCGGCAAGGTTGCCGGCATGCTTCCAGACGGCTACTCCGCCTCCTTTGGTTATCTGGGATATCTCTTCTATTAAATCATCCTTGTGTTTGTGTAAAAGATGGGCGTATTCCTTTTGTGGATTCATCTGTAGAATGGTTTTGTATTTAGGCCGGGGATGGGACAGATTATCTATCTTTTTCACGTGCCATCCGCTCTTCTTCGCGAACGCGTCGCATGCGCCCTTGACGCAGACGTTTGATACTTCCCCTCCGACGCAGGGGTTTTTCAGTCCCAGGTTGTCCATCCTGGCAGTCACGTTATCCCAGCCCTTTAGAGGAACCGGTTCGCCTCGTTTGGTAGGTACTACGATTACCGGGGCTTTCAGATCAAGGCAGGCTATCTCCTCGATATTTGTCAGGATTTTTCCGTCTATCTCTTCAGCGTAAACATATACCGGAGTCTTGCTATGCTCGAATACGTATCTTACCCCCCGGATGTATTCCATGTACTCCGGCGTATTCCGCCGATTCCTCAGCTCGTATTTAAGATGTATGAACACGAAGCCTGCATCGTTGTTCTGCGAGTGGAGCCAACGGCAGACTGTCTTGTCATCCGCGTTCATGCTCTCAAGAGTCATCACTTTCCCGAGTGCGCCATAAAATCTTTCCTGTTGTCCCTTTTTTATGAATAGGTCCCGGGCGGCGGAAAGGGCATCAAACGTAAGTTTTCCGTTTGCCAGTTCATATTTGGATTTATCCCTCTCTTCGCTTTCCGTTAGCCCGGATACGGCATCCAGGAGATATGTTTTATAATCTTTTGCGATCCTCCGGGCATTCCTGCGGTATTTCTCCCTTCCAAGGATATCCTTTGCTCTTACGGCACCCATGTACGCAACCGCGGAATAGTACTCGGAAGATAAACCTGCTGCCTTTATCCCGTCGTATTTTTCTTTTGAGAAAAAGTCCCCCGGGTTTCTCCCTATTTCTTTCAATTCTCCGGCACCTGCTTTTATCAGGGGATATATCCTGTTTGTGCCGCATTTCTTCGCCGAATAAATCAGGCGCTCCGCATCCCTGTCTCTATGCGACTCATACAGTTTAGGCACGATGCATAGCCCCGGATGGATGGCTTCCTCCAGTTCCTCGGGTTTGTCTGAAGCCGCAAGGATCCTGCACCATATCTTTAATGAGTTCCCGGCTAGTTCATCCCTGTAGTCTGCTTGTTTTACTAGACTCCCCAAAGCCAGAGAAACATCTTTCCCAAAATACATATCATCCGCATCCAAAACCGCATCTGCGGCCATCCTCCAGGTTCTCAGGGGGTCTTCAAGGAAGCATCTGCGCAGGATGTTCTTTGCAGCCCCGTCCGTTTCTGCCAGCCGGGATACCAGGCCGGACATCTCTACGCATGAAACGTCTTTTATGCTTTTTCCTTCCAGGAGCGTAAACTGCCCTAAGCTTAGTTCCGAGAGCATCTCGTATGCCTCAAGGAGATTATTCAAAGCCGATTGCGGGATATGCAGACGCTCATGCTCGGATAACATCTCCCTGACCGGGCCTGCCGCTTTTTGCCTTACTACGTCAGTCCAGGCAGAAGCATTATAAAAGCAGGCATCCAACGCTTCAGTGAGCGCTTTTCCGGCCTTCGATCGATCCTTTTTGCCATAGAGCGCCGCTATCCGGTTCATCAGAGTTGCGAAGGATGCAGGAACGTTGCTGGGATCAGAGCGGATAAATGCTTCCGTCAGTTCATCGAGGCTGCTAATTTTCCCGGCATCCAGGTTTATTCCGTTTGATGATAGAATGCCTTTTATTTGAGCCGCGTCGATTCCTTGGGTTTCCAGCCTGGACAATGCATCGTTAAGAGATGCCAGAGACGTTCCCTGTGTCTCAGTTTCCAACACTTTATACACTATCCAAAGCGCTTCTCTGGCTGCTTGTTTTTTCTGCTCTTCATAATTTGCCCGGTAGCGCGCATCGCTCTCGTCAATTGGTTGCAGATTTATGGTTCTCAGGAGTCCTTCGGATAATCCCTCGTCCAAGTTGATAACGTCTCCTGCAATCATCCTCTCTGACATGTGTTTGAGTCTTGTCAATTCTAATGGAGGGACATCTCCTCCCCGGGTGTCTCTGTCAAAAGGCGTTGTTTCGCCGTTTCTTGTTAATTCCCTTGCCTTTGCATAGCAGGCGGATGCTTCATCTGACCGGTACATACTGGCAAGAACTCTCCCTTTCAGGCCGTATGCCATAGGATCCACAGGATCGAGGTCTATTGCTTTTTCAATGCATTCAAGGGCTTCGTTATTGTTTTCCCAGAGGAAAAGCGTCCTGCCCAGTTTGATCCAGAATTCATAGTCGTTTAATCCCAGTCGTTCTGCGGCCTTGTATGATTGAATGGCATCCAGGTAATATTTTCCTTCCAGGAAGGCATTTCCCCTCTTGTACCAGACCCTTTTTGCGTCTGGGTAGAACGCTATTATCGCATCAAAGCGTTCTAACGCTTTTTCTGAGTTTTCTTTGGCTTTTATGTCGCTTTCCGCCAGGGCCTGGTATAAATTTCCAAGGGCGTAATTCAATAATTGGTTCTCCGGATTATCCTTTTCCAGGTATCGTCCGGGTATCCTCTTGACTGTTTCAAGTCCTTTTTCTAATTCCCCCTTCTGGATATAGTGGCGCAGTATCGTCGAGTATCCGACAAGCTCTTCATCCGCTTTATTGAGCAGGTGGAAATCCGTATCATCGCTTTTTTCAGCATCCTCCAAGCGTACTTTCTGTCCCGACACGGAATTCAGGACGTATTTTTCTCCGTCATATACCGCTTGAATGAATACATGATTGTATGCTGCGACGTAATCCACTTCCAGACCCATCCGGCGGGCCAGCATCTTGTACAACGTCGACAACGCAAAGCAGTCACCCATATCAGTCTTCAGGAGATCTCTTACGCAGAGGTGTTCAGCCCCGTAAACAATGTCTCCGCCCGATGCGCCCGCAGCCCTCTTTGGAGCGACCCATTGAAGCAGTTTATCAAGCTTCTCCTCTCGGCTGGCAGTAGAAAGGTCTATCCCGGATTCCTTTATGAACCTGTCATAGGCGTCTTGCGCTTCCTTTGGATCGACGCGGAGCATCTCTTCGATGAGAGTTCTTTCAGAGGGCTGTCTGCCCGATGACGTTATAAGACGCGCATCTTCTATTTCTTCTTTTGCCTTAGGCCGTTCCTCTGGAGCCTGCCCGGTAACGCCGTCGTCTATATGCTTTTTCTTTTCTCCCTGCGGGTTGATCCAGTTGCGCATCTCTGAAAAAGCATCGGCAAGAGGGGGTTTATGGTCATGTTCGGGATCATTTGATCCAGCGTAAACGACGTATCCATTGCCGGAGGTCCTTATCCTGGAACCCTGGCTTCTTTTACCGTTAGCAGTCAGGGGATTCGATGCATTGACTGGAACCGGGGCTCTGGCCCCCCGGGGCAGCCTTTCTTCTGCATCCTCTTTTCCGATATACTCTTTGATCCCGGGGTACTTCTCATATAGTTCCAGTACGCATTTTTGGGCCTCCCCGAATCTGCCAAGGGCAGAGAGCGCGCTGCTTTTTAGGATGAGGGCATCTATCCTTTTGGAATTGATCGCAAGTGCCTTGTCTGCTTCGTCCAGGGCTTTTTCGAAGAGACCCGATTCATAATATATCCTCCCCTTTGTGACATGAGGCGACGCGAGAGCCGCGCCTCCGGCGTTTATCGCTTTATCTGCTGTTTCCGCTGCTTTATCGGTCTGGCCGGACAGCATAAGGATGTTTGCCTTGTGGTTTAGTACCATCTTGCCTGCGTCGTCGTCCGGGTTTTCGGCGGCTTTAAGCAGTTCTAATATCGTCTTCCCGTCTTCCTTAAGCTTCCGGTAAGCGCAGTCCCACAGTATGTATGCTTCGCAGCCGTCAACGTACCCGTCCAGCGAGGCTTCAGCCATCATAAGCGCTTCATCCATGCTTCCCCCGGCGTATGCTATCTGCCCCATTGTGACCCATGCAGTGGTGAACAGGGGATCTGCGGATATGGCTTTTTCTGCAGCCGCCCGGGCTGGTTCTAATTTTTCCTGTTCTAAGTAGATATCCGCCCTGACGTTGTATGCTTCAGCTTCCCAGGCACCGTCTTTTGCATACTTGAAATAAGCGTCTACATCGGACAATGCCTCTTCGAAGCGTCCCAGGCAAGAGCGCACTTTTGAGCGGTTCAGGAGGGTGCTGCACTCGTTTGGAACGAGCAAGAGAGTTTTGTCAAAGAACCTGAGGGACGCTTCGTAGTTTTGAGCCCAGATGAACTGGGAACCCATGAGACCATATGCCAGAGGGTCTATGCCGGATGGGAATTCATTCTCAAGAGCCCCAATTTCTGCGCCGCCCACGCATTTTAGGATCTTTATTCCAGAGATATTCCCCCCGATTACTTTAACCATCAAAAACAGGGATCCTGGCATTCCTGAAATATTTACGACTTGGGACAAAACCGAGTTGTCAAACTCGCTGACCATGTCTTTTCCGACTCCCAGAAAGCATGCACAGGTTGTCTCATCCCCGGTCTTGCCCAGCGGAACAAAATTACTCACCGTTCTTTCCGCAAGCAAATCAGCGCGTTCGCCCATATCCGGAAATTCCTTTCTGATATGCTCGGACACCCGCACCATATTAATCGCGGCTATCAGAGCTTCTTTCGCGTCTCCGGGAGCCGGTTCATCACCCGGCTTAGGATTATGCCTGATTAGTATTTTGCGGCCTGACAAGCCGATCGAAACAGGAATGCCCAAATATTCTCCCGTGACTTCCTCCACTTCAAAACCTTCGATCCGGGTTCCAGGTAATAATTCTTTTAATTCCTTTGCGATAGTTGCTGCTGCAAGCCTGCTTCCTGTCCCGGAAAAACTCTCTTCCACCCCTGAAAATGCATTATCTCCTATTTTTGCTATGTCTTTTGATGGCAGTGCATAATCCGTCCCGGCGCTATCGAGCGGAACAGATTCCTCTTCCCGGGACGTTAATTTCTTTTGGAAAATGTCTACTACGTCCCTGTTCTTCTGTTTGGACTCCACTTCCGCGAGGATCTCGTTGAACCTGCCGGGATTGATCCTTCTCAGGGAAAGCAGCCGGTTAAAATATATTTCTCCGTTAGTTTTGTCGTCGAGCCTCTCCAATGCTCTTTTGACCTGGCGGGGCGTCATGTAAAGGGATTCCACCCATTTGTCCATCCATTCGACAGGCACGAACTGGCCTCCTCCCTTTATGCCTTTTGCCGACGCAGTAACCTTATTGTTTACTATCCTGTATCCCTCGTCAAGCTTCAGGCCGAGCATCTTTGAATAGGATTCCACGGCAGACCCTATGCTCTTTGATCCTTCCATCGGCACGCCGGACTCTACGGATTCCTTCTGGGCCCATAGGGTGTAGTAGTCGCCGACAAGCCTGTAATAACCGTATCGCCGTCTCTTGGAGTAACCGTTCTTCCCGGTCCTGCGATCGCATTCGTCCACTATCCTTCGGGCGTATTTCTCGGCCTCATCGTAGTTCCCGTTCTTCATGTTCTGCCTGAGCATTATCTCGTCAAAGACCCTGTAATCTTCTATCGGATCGTTCTCCTGGAACATCCCTCCTTTCACGTCCGACTCTTCGAGCATTCTTCCGCCTGCGTCTCCCCTGAACAGCTCGAACCATTTGTCCTTTTCTCCGGCCCATGCGAACAGGTGATTTTCGGTCTTCCTTATGCCGGCGTCGATTCCTATCTTCTCGCGGCATATCCATGCATATATCGGGACTAGGCCAAAGCAGCTCACCTTTACGGGTCCGCTCTCTTTCCCGTTGGCCTTGTTTTTCTCTGTTTTTCTAAGGGCATCGATTGCTTCCCGGGGATGGATCCCTTTCTCGTCGAATGTGAACCGGTTGAATTCCTTTAGAGTAAACCATTCCGCAAGCTTCCCTGCTTTCTCCATCGGAGAAAAGGAATCGACATCCACGCCGGCCTTCGCATAATCGATTATGAATAGGTCATAGACATAATCGATGTCCGAAAAGGTGACGCCGAGGTCTTCCCGCATCTGTGTCCTGGAATATTGGGGCTGACCTGCCGTTTGAGATCCTGATTCATGCGCGATACCGGGTAATGTCATGCGCGAATTGGTATCGTCTTTATGTATGCGTTCCAACGTTTCCGAGGAGGCGGACTTTTTCTGCGTTGTCTCTTTTTTGCCAGTTACATTCGGTAATTCACGCTTCCCCTGATTTGTTAACTGGTATTTGTTTCCTTTCTTTGCGACCCACGTGACATTCTTGATACCGCGCCCTTGGAGTATTCTTAGTACGGCATCGACTCCTTTATGCATCCCATCAGCATCGCCTTTCCAGAGTTTATTGATCCGCTCATCTTTCAGCAGATCATCCTGCGTTATTCCTGATGGGTTTGAGGATATTGCACTTAAAACAGCGTAGGGTTTTGGATTGATCTCCCATTTGGAAGCATGGTTCTTCGTATCATCCTCTTTGGGTATTGCGGTCAGTTGGTCATTGTAAGGTAAAAGTGAACCTGTCTTTTCACGGGTTGAGCCTGCATGTACTTCTTCCTGTTTTGTCTCTGATCCTTTGTCTTTGCCGGCATTTGCGGGTTCTTCTTCAACAGGGCCCGTGCGAAATAGCTTGTTCTTCAGAACACTCATAATCCGGGTCCCGGTGAACTTGTCAGCGATCCCCGGGATCATCCGGCCGACATTAGGTAGTCTTTCCTGTGCATCGATAGAATCAGTATTACCGTCCGGGGCTCCCGCTATGTGTCCGCTTCTTTTATTCGTCTCTGCATCTCTGTTTTTCTTGTTCGGCGGGCTGTTCATCTAAGACCATCCCTGAGGAACTATGCGGCCTCGGATAAGAACATCGTTCAACAGTATTATTATCTGGGAGAGAATACTTAAATATTGTATGATATTTATGTTTATATAAAGAAGATAGTTCAAAAACAGAAAATCCAAAAAAAGAATGTAATTACTCTTCCAGGCCGCTCCTGGCCTTGGGCACCTTTTGGAACATAAGCTCCATTAACTCGTCCTCGCAGGAATAGGCCTTGCATAACTCGATCAGGAAGCAGTCTGCGCCCGTGCGCAGATCATACGATCCGTCGGGATTCTGGATAATGAACCTTGATACGTAGCCGGCATCCGCTGATACGACGTCCCTGCCGTAGGCGATCGTTGTCAGCATCTTGGATAGTGCTCCTTCGGGGAAGTCTTTTCTGCGTTCTTCCCAGGAGGTAAGGCCATCTATAAGGGAATTCCCAGTTTCGTCGAATTCTTCTACAGTGACTACTGGAACAAGATCGTCCGCAGTAATCCTGGTACGAACGACAGGATCATCCGGGTCCTTCAGTCTGTTTACAACGATTTGCGCAAGACTTAAGCCGGAATCCAGTTCCTTTTTCACATCCTCGGTCTCGTTCTGGTACTGCGCGCTGTGCTCCAGAGAAAGAGCCGAACGCAGTATGTCAAAGCACTCGGCTACGTAGGGCAGATTCTCAAAGAAAACCTGCTGTTCATAAGACAAGTCATTACGCTTCAACTGCTCTGATGCATATCCCGCCAGCACTTTGACCGAGCCGTAAAAAGCCAGTCCTTCGGATAAGGTATCTACTCCTGTCAGTATCTGGTATTTCGGCAGATTCTCAAAGAAAACCCGCTGTTCATAAGACAAGTCATTACGCTTCAACTGCTCCAATGAGTAATCCTTCAACTCCCCGGCCGGTACGATTATAGGCTCTTCACTATTCGCATCACGCCAGGTCAGGAACTTATGATCGATGGGAACGGCTTGCGAATTGGACAGGGCCCTGAGTCGTCCGTGAACGTTCTCGTGGGCGTACATGTCCAGTTCGAGCATTTCCTTCATCAATGCGGGGGTCACGCCGTCCATAGAATAGCCCATTTGTTTCATCTTTTCGAGAGCGGCCTTTGCCTGGTCTAATTTCACTTCGTTCACATAGATGACCGTATCGCCGGACTCGGGGCGGTCGAAGCAGCTTCCTTCGCCCATAGCAAGCGATATTTTGCGTTCCGGGATATCCTTCATGCCCAGGACGGAATCGGTAACAGTTACAAGGGATTTTCCAGCCGAAGCTGTGAATGAATTAATACTCGCGTTATCCTTTAAGTTGAAAACATTTTCTTTTCCGATTACTGACGGCTCTCTTATGATCGTTTCGGCCTGATTCAGTATCTCTGAACTCACACTCACAGGCATCAATCCGTTCTCCGACACGCGCAGGCACATCGTTCCGGAGAAACCGAGGTCCTGGAATAGTCCCTGCTTGTATTTACCTGTTACCAGATTCCCTTTTTCGTCGAGATTTCCTAGGGCAACAATATACCTCCTTCCGTCTATTTCCACCTTTTTGTAAACCTCGGAATCCTCTCCGGCGAACACGATGACTCCGCCATTCTTCAAAGCCCTTGCGGACTGCATTACTACGTATTCCCTCTGACGAGGCTCAAGATATTGAATGAATTGCGCCAAACGTATGACATCAGCCCTGCCGGCCTTGACGGCCCAGTCAATTCCGTTGTTCTGATTATCGGCAAAATCCGCCTGAAGATATTCAAGGTTCTCCTGCCGGAAGGAATAATCGTGTTCTCCGCCTTTGCGTTCTACATCAAGCCCTTTTCTGACATATTCCCAGAGGATGTTTTCCGCGTCAGGGACGACCCCGTACTTCTTGAGGATTGACGCACGGTAGGATATCTCTTCGGCAGGCAAAAGAACGTTCTCGTCTGTAATCGCTATGCCGTTCCTGGAAAGCTCCGAGGCGGAAGCAATGCGTTCGGCGGACTGATTGTCTGATCCAAGCAGCTTTTTGTTGAACTCTTCGGTTTCTTCAATTGAAGGGAATCCATTGAGCATGTGGTCGACTTCTTCGACTGATAATGTTCTTTCGGACGGCATGCCCTGTTTTATCTTCCCGGATTCTTTCAGGCGATCGATGATACGCATCATGCAGTCCTTGTCTATCTTCTTTATTTCGTCCACTGCATCCTGCCAGTTGACGTTTCCGTCGAATACCAGCAGTTTTTCCCCCGTCTTCGGCATGCAGATGACGTATTTTCCTCCGCCCGAGGCATCGTGATACCCGGCTGCGTAAACCATCATCTTCGGGGTTTCCCCGATCATTGTAAGGCTCTTGGGGCATGCAAGACCCATGTCCGTGAATCCCTTTTCTGAGACATCGAGGATACTATCTTCTCTTACTCCCAGGCCAAGATCTAAACTGAATAGGGTTTTTCCATATCTTAAGAGACGGGTCCTTTCCAATAGCTTCTTCTTTGCCTGCTGACTCACGTACTCCAATATGTCCGGGGTCGCACCTGCCGCCTTGGCCGAGACCATTATCTGAATGGAGTAATCCAGCGCCAATCTTTCCGTGAGAAGGTGGCCGTCGTAGTCTACAAGGTCGTCATACGGCGCAAGCTCCTGCGAAGATAAAAGGAACAACCCCCTGCTGCTTGATTGCTTGGCGCCTGCTATGTTGTCCATCTCGGCCCGGCCGAAATATTCCTGGCAGAGTTCGGCCTTTTCTTTTTTCTTTAGGGTTTCAGCACCCAGCAGAGAAACGCTTTCCTCGTCCCTGCACATGACAAAGCCGATGTTGTAGACCCCAGAGGGGGATAATTTCGAGGACAGGTCTTCTGATATGATACCTGTCTCATCTATTTTCATTACGTCACACAAACGCTTTCTGACAGAAGTATCCTCCTTTGCCTCACGCAACAATGATTCTCCGTATTCATATATCGATGGAACGTATTCCCATGAGGGGTTGTACCGGTTAACAAGAGGACTCCTGGAGATGATCGAAAATCCTATGCTGTCGGTCAACTCATTCTCGGCCTCAGGGGATATATAATACGGGTTCAGCACCTCCCCGGAGTAGTGCGAAAGCTCTGCCGGAAGCCCGAAGATGTTACCGCAGCACTGCCCTGCACCTTCGACGTACTCCGCACCGGACCAGGGCGAAATATCCTTCTCTTTGTTCGGCGAATACGTAAAGCTATGCTTCAAATGCATGCCCGCAGGTATCTTCTCAAGGACCTCAGCGGGTTCGGTCTTCAATGTTGCCGCATAGCACAAACCTAAAAGGAAGCCGGGTGCCGTTTTCGCATCAGAGGGCGCTTCATCAGCCCCAAGGCGGCGGAGGATGGAATAAATCGTTTCTATCTCACTTTCCCTGCTCACGGAATATGCATTCTCTCCGGGGAACGCTGCAAGGCAGTGTATCAATACTCCGCTCCATGTTCCCGGAACCGGATACGACCTGGAACGCAAAAAAGCTTCCAGCACTGGAACAAGAACGTCTTTGACCCAGTTCAGATAATCCCCGGGGCTCCCGGCCTCGAACATTTTCCGAAGCAGACCATCAACCTCGTTCAAAGGCACGGCCCCGTTACGACAGATATTCGCAAATACGTAGAGCGCAGACTGGAATGCTGCGATCCTCCCGGAGCCCTTCCCGGCCGGGGCTTTGTCGATATCGTCCATGTGCGCAAACAATGCTTTCACAGTCCCGGGACTCTGCATATGGACATAATCGAATACGTGAAGCATGACGTAAGGAATGTCCTCCCTCGCAAAGATTTCTTCCTGCGCCGCTGCCAAAAGCGGGGGATTCCATGAGAACCAGCGGTCCAGGCTCGCATAAACGCCGTTTTCGTAGAGGCGCTCAACTCTCCTGGAAGAGGCCTGAACAATGATGCCTGAGACGCGTCTCCTGCTATCGTCTTCTCCTGAGGCGTAAAAAGGCATTTCCTCCTCGGAGACCAAGCGGCTTATGGAAGGGGATTTTTTGCCGGTTGAAGGATTCCCGGGCAATTTTGGAAATTCAACTGAGTCGGTTAACGCAATTATTTTTTTTAGGTAGGTTCCGCCCAGTCCGGAACCGGTTTCTTCTATGCCGTAATGCAATAGTTTAGGAATATTTTCCCGGAGTTTCTTAGCCACAGGATCCATTCCATAATGGGCGTAAAAGTCATCAATCAAGGCGCATATATACGCCAGACTGTCTTTTCCAGGATATTTCTCCAGGAGGGCTTTTACCTCTTTTGTTGCCTTGTCGAACTTGTATTCGCGTCCGTAATAAAGGAGTAATAGATGCCGGATCACCATATCCATGTTTACTGGGGCAACGTCATTGTATATAAGTTCTCCGGAAAGTTTCCCCCCGTGTATTAATTTTTTGTATAATGCAGTTGCATTCACCAGATAATCCTGATTCCCCAGTTTAATTCTGTTGAAAGTATGTGCGGAAGACGAATAAAAACCAAGATTGAGGCCTGCTCTTTCTGCAAGACCTGCCAGGTATAATGCAAAAGCCATGCAGTTTCCTTTATGCCCTACGACAAAATCTTTTATGCAAAAAATGTATTTATCGTACGAAAACGCTGCAGGCCATTTCGCATTCTGATCAACCCAAACAAGTATAAGGGCGAGTTTCAGAAGATCTGCTTTGGCGCCAGAATCAAGCGTATTTACATCCAGGCCATAGTCTGCGCAACTCTTTTGGAATTTTGTTATTTGTTCTGAAAGACCGGCAGACAAGGATTCCAGATTACCGGACCATATTGATTCCACTTGGGATTCATTAAAGGACATAATATCAACGCCATTGTCAGAACAGAATCGTTTAAAAACGGCATAATCGCTATCAAACTTATCTTTAACACCTAAATCTTCCAGCCTTAGATCATCCTGAGAGAATTTTATATCCTCAAGGTTGCCGGAGAAACCCGTTTTTTTACCGTTCCCTGCATTCGTTTCATCAAGGCCCGTTGTCTTACTCCTAAACTTTTCTGCTAGCGCCTTGAATTTTTCAGTCTTTTCATAGGTCTTATGCGTCTCTCCGGTTATCCGGATATATCCTCCTTTTGACAGGTTTACTAATATATGGGATACGCTCGCCCGGTTTTTGCCCCGGCCAAGGAGCTTGACTGCATATCCTAGGTCGAATCGATCCGCCGGATCCGTTGCGAGGCAGAACACGAGGTTCTTTCCAAGCGCGCCCCCTAGTTTCAGCAAATCAGATACGTCGCTGAATACGTCTTGGTATGCGCCCTCATACTGTACAGGCAATATAATCCCGTCTGCATGCATTCTTAAAGGCACTGTCTCAGGCCCCGTCCCGAATAAAGCGGTTTCCGTGAAACGTATACCGCTTGGCGTTGCAAGATAGCCCCCCCGGTTTACTATCAGGCCGCCGGCCAAAAGAGGCTTCAGGGCGGCGTTTATCGCCCGCTCGCCCAGGCCGGTTTTTTCTTTGAGGATTTCCATGGATCCAGAGCCTGCGATCATCTCCATGAAGCACAGAGCCGGTTCCTGGTTGAGTTTTTCCCCGCATGCTTCTTCTAACTTTCCAGTGAGTTTTTCCAGGGCCTGTTTGCGGGTGTTTTGATAGTCCAAAAAAAGTTTAATTTTTACGGAAGTATCCAGTGCCGGGACTGGTCTCCTCTCTTTCTCAAGGTATTTTTCAGCAGTATCAAGAGGCTTTCTCTGGCGGGGTTCCAGGCTTACTGCAAGCGTCTCCATGATTTCGTTCAACGTCTCCGCAGCCTCGGATATGCCCTTGTCCGCTGCCTCTTTCGACAAGTCGGAGAGCTTTGCCACTATGCGTATCCTGTCTTTCTGGCTTGCTTCTTTATCGGAGGAAAGTTCTTCGGCCCGCGTAAACAAAGCATCGGAGAGAGAGCAGGCGACGCTCGCGTAATAGTCGGACCGCGGCCCGAACCAGTCATCTGACAGGTAGATAAGTGAGCGGTAAAGGTTCGCTGCAGCGATGAATGATGCTGGCTCGCTCAGAGATGACGTCAATGACAAGACAAGTTCCTCTGCTTCATCTATCTTGCCGGGATCGTATGATTCGAACAGCGATTCAGCCCGCCCGGCCCGTTCATCAGGAAGCCTGATTGTGATCCCTCGATCCCTTGCGTCAGGCATATTCTTGTTCCGTCCTTTTTGCGTTGCCGAAACATGGACCTGCCCGATCTTGTGGAGGAACTTATCCGATAGAACGGTAAATTTCTGAGTCTTCGAGTATTTCCCGGAAGAGAAAGTAAGGTACCCGTTCCTTTTTAGGATAGCCAGATGCGGACTAATCGAGGTATTTTTCGATAAGCCGATCAGTCCGGTCATTTCTGTTGTGGTAAAAGAGCCATCTTCGAGCAATGCGATGCTGTATACCATTGCTCTCGGGATAAGGGAATCCATGCGGGATAATGCCGATATGTCACCGAAGCACTCCCTGTAAGCCTTAAGATGTCTGCTGGATATGATTGGGAGTCCATCATTCGTTGATTCCAGCTCACTTGTCTTCAAACGGCTTGTATAGACCGGGCCATTTCTGGAAATCCCTGCATCAGGCAGGATATTATCCCTGCGTTCTTTTTTGATCTCCACCGCCCTTTCGACTATCTCTTTTTCCTTTGCTCCCGGAATGTAGTATCTTTTATCCTTGTATGCGACGACTCCTGCTTTTATCAGGGGCTTGAGGACGTGTTCGAGGAAGTATCTGTGTTTCTGTGTCTTGTTGTTTACGCCTTTTGGAAAAACCGGCGGCCCTGTCTTATTGTATAGTATTTCCAGAGTGTACGAGGCATCTTCTGATTTTACCTCGCCTCCTTTCCACATGTCTTTATTACTATACACTGCATTCAGAAGTACGGCTACCGCATCTGCCTGCTTGTTATCCGCAGGGGGTTTTATCGACGGCTCAAGCTTGTTTAATGATTCTTTCAGCAAGTCTTTATTGAAAGGGAGATTCAGTCTTACGTTATGCTGCGCCACTTCTTCCTTTGATAGCTTAATTCGCGGAGGGATCCTCTCGAATTGCCCATTCGGCATCAGTATAAGGTCCCATGTTTCCGGATGCTCCCGTTCGTATCTCCTGAGGTCTTTCATGCGGATCGCTACAGTCTTTCCGTCTGCGTCCCTCTGTAGTTCTATTTTGTTTTCCTGCGACCATGAGACGATCTTTTCTGATGCCTCAAGCGGGAGGATAACGCCTTTGCTTGATTTCAGGACATTCAGGGGGAAGTATTCGTTTTCGATGCTCTTGTCCTCTGTTATATCGTAAGGCCTTGCTTCCTGTGCGATGCTCTTGATGTAACTCGGGTTTAATCCTGTGTCTTCAAGCCGTTCCGCCAATTTCGTTAACGGCATTCTTATGCTGTCCCATACCTTGGGGTTCATGTGCTTTGTGCGCACGTCTTCCGGAAACACGTAGTGGTCAAGCGCCTCTCTTAGTTTTATGGCTTCGGCCACATAAAACACCCCGGTTCTTTCATCATATGAGAAAGCGGCTCTTTCGTATGCCGCACAGTAGAGCTTCGACACATTGATCAAATAAGAAGGCTTGCATCTTCTTACGATTTCCGTGTCATAGGCCTCGGCCAGGATTCCAGTGACCCTCGCAGCTTCATCGGGGAGATCGGCATCATAAAGAGACAATGCAGTAGCCGACAATTCTTCGATCCAGCCTTTCGCCTCCGAACTTACGTCGACTGTCTGCGCTGCGATAGTTTTACCTTTGGATATAATGCTCTTTTTCTGTTCGAACAATGCATCGGCGCGCGCCTGTAGTCCCCGGGGAAACATTTTTTCCAGGTAGTCAGTCCCTTTTAAGGGGCCTGTATCCCGGTTCAGGTCTTTTGGATTAATCTTCCCGGTTATTCCCCTGTTTCTGTATCCTTCATTCGCAACTATTGCCTTCTTTTCCGTCTTCAGATTCTTTATTAATTCATTGATTTCGCCTTTCTCTGTAAGCATCCTTGTTTTCTTTTTCTTCTCAAGCGCATATGCCTCATGGAACCTGTCACTTAGAGTATTATCCTCTTTGTATTCCGCGAAGCTTCCGGGATGGCACAATGCAACGCTGTTTAAGTATCCCTGGACCGGGCCGGTCTTTACGCCGACTGAAAGGAGCCATAGGATTTTTTTCGCTGCCCATACGTATTTTTCTGCGAGAGCGATCCTTTCTGCGGCCTTCTCTGCTTTTACTATCTTTTTATAATGTGCCTCAAGTATCCCCAGCAGGGGTTTGACTGCCGCCCGCCTGACCGGATCGTCGCCGATTTCTTTGAGTATGCCGTCCGTAATCGATCTTGCTATCTGTTCGGGCGTGTTTCCGCCGGCGTACTCTGATGCCGCAAGGATGGCGTTTACGGCAGTCTCCTTTATTTTTTCCGTCTTGCCTGCTCTGCGCCTTTCATGGGCATGTTCGTCTATGGTCTTGCCTGTCAGCGCCTTGGATGAATGCATGTAATATTTCAGGGCTGGATCGGAGTATGTCCCCTGTTTTATGAGACAGTAGTGTTCTATCCTTTTTTCCAGGAAGAAACTCATGTCTGGAATTTTCTTCCTGCGCGGCGTTTGCGAGTGCACGAGCATATTAGGCTTGAATTTTTTTCTTGTCCTGTTTTCATAGCCCTTTGTCGGGACAAGTGACAGCCCGCCGTATTCGTCTCTGCCGGCAAGGTCGTATTCTTCCTGCGCATTCTCCAAGTCGGATTCCCGCGCATCAGATTCCTCAATTTTCCATGACTCTGCGCGGCTGCTGTATTCCAGCGTAACTGTTTTCCATTTGCCGTCTTTTTTGTATATTATATGCCTGGGGGCGCGCATGTTTTCGACAAGGGTTATTCTGCGGCCGTCTAGTCCCTCGCCTTCCGAGGCTTGCGCGTAGCAGCACAGATCGACGCCCTGGGACAGCATGTACCCGGATAACCGGTTATAGCCTGCGTGCTCCCTGGATATGTCTTTTGAAAAAAGGAAGATTGAGTCGTTCCGTTCGATGACCTGGCTGACATTGTCTGATTTCAGGCTTTTAAGGAATCTGGCGTTTTCGTCTATGACCCTGGAGACTACACCTGCGCCCGGAATGCGGAATGCCTGCACGGATGATCCGGCCTTTATCGTTATCCTCTTGTTTCCCTCGTCTGCGATTATTTTTTTTCCTTTTTTCTTTTTTTCGGAGAATATGTTTTTTGTTTTTTTGCCCAAGTGTTTTTCGCACATGAGAAGCTCGAATTTGGCAGTCTTGCTCGTGGGATACAGTTCCAGATATTTTTTCAGATAGCTCCCGGCATCGGAGTATCTCTTCAGGCCCATTAGCTCATTTGCCGCGGCTTTTAGCCGTTTCGCTGAATACGCTTTTTCCTCGACGCTTTGAGGCATCCCCAGGAGTAATTCGAGTATCGCTTCATTTTTCAAGGTTTCCGTGTCGGAAGAGTCAATGTTCTTTGCCGCATACAGGAAAGCGGCCGCCTGCTCGATCTTTGATTCGTCCGGCACTTCATCCGCTAGGTATGCGTCGATGCATGCCCGTCCCATCCGGTTCTCTATTTCAAGGCTCCAGGATTTTTCTACGGCTTTTCCCTCATCCGTTTCCAGGAATATTGTGAACTCCTTGTCGCCTCTTATTTTATCTATTGCAGTGAATATCTCCTCCCTTCTGTTCTTTGCGAGCGACACAATTGAATCTACCTCTTTTTCTCCTGCCCGCACAGACTCAAGCAGCTTTTCGGGAGTTATTCTCATGTAGGTCTGCCGGTATGATGGAGCGTCATCCAAGTGTACCGCGACATTCGATGTGTCAGCAGTCGTTCGTCCGGCTGGGGCATGGTTTATGAGGAGTTCTGCCTTTCTCTTTTTTGCTTTTTCTTCCTTTTCAGTCAGCCCAAGAACCCTGGATGCGGCTATCGCATTGTCATATTTTTCTATTGCTTCCTCAAGCCAGCCTCGTTTACATGCGTTGTCCCCCTCGCAGATCCATATGTCAGGCGCTTCCGTGTATCTCTCCAGGCTGCCTGCGGCGGCGTCCCTTTTTGCTTTTACGGTGCCGGTATCTTCATAGTACTCAACTATGCTTTGATAGTGTCTCATCCCTTTTACGAATAATTCAGCCGCTTTTTTCCCGGCCGGCTCGTTCTCCGCCTGGAGTATATAAAAATTTGCCGCGGCATAACGGAGCAACAAGTTCTCAGGCAGATCTTCCAGGTATTCTTTTGGTATGCCCGCCAGACATTCTGAGCCCTTTTGCAGGTCTCTGTCCCTTCGATACCTGCGCAGGTCAACAGCGTATTCCACGTAGTCATCAGGCACCTTATGGAGTTTGGCATAACCGCTCTTTTCGGCATCGTCCAGGGGGACCATCTGCTGACTGGTCACGTTCACATAGTACTCTTTTCCATCGAGGGTTAGGCGATTGGAGACGTGATTGAATGATACCAGGTATCCTGCGGGGATCCCGATAGCATCGCAAAGCTCTTTGTACAAGGAAGAAAGGGACCAGCAACTGGCCCTGCCGGTCTCCAGCGTTTCATACGAAGAAAATGCCTCGACATCGTATACGAGTCCCATGCGTTCCATTCCATTCTCATCCGTCGACAGCCACTCCATCAGCCTCGAAGCAAGCGCATGCTCCGCCCTGTAGGTCTTGTAGGAGGAGGGATCAATTAAGTTCTTTGGGTCGCAGCCTTCTTCGGATAAGAGTTTATTCATCGACTGGTCTCTCATGCAGCAGTCCTGGAAACGCGAGAGGGTCAGTAAAAATTTCTCGTCGTGATTTATATCTCTTTTCGATGCGGAGTTCTCATAGGCGCCGGGTCCGCTTCTATGTCCATCTTCGAACGGCTCCTTGGCGAATAGTTTCTTAAAGAACTCTGTGCCGGCGATTCTCAGGCTTATCCCGGGGAATAATCTAGCAGTGCGGCTAGCTGAGCCGAGTATGATGTCTTCTATAGCTCCCGCTACCTTAGGCCTTTTTGCCGCTCCCTTTTTTCCATTATCCAGGCCGCAGGGGGGTTTATCCATTTAAACTGCTCTCTGAAGGACTAAAAAATCAACAGTATTATAAATAGGTCAGTAATACTTAAATATTGTATAATAATTATGTTTATATAGAGAAATTAGTTCAATAATGGCGTTTTTCCACAGGAAATGTAATTAACCATCCATTCCAGGCCTGAAAGCAAACATTTCTTCGGCCGTTCCCTTCAGGTCCTGCGCGTAGGTCTTCTTTTTTCCCGGGGCATCCGGTTCGTTCCGGTTCATCGTGTAGAGTTCTACAAGCGCATCGTCTGCCTTCGCCCGCATCCGGAGGTCATTAGCGTATGCCAGGGTCGAAAGCATGGCTGCTATCTCTGTCTCCGGGTAGCGCCCCACAAGAAGAGAGGTCTTTGCCTTGCCATAGAGTGCTTCCAGGTCGTTCATTGATTCCAATGCGACCAGCTGCTTCGTCGTTATCCCCGTGACGGTTATCCTGCCGGATGCAAGCTTCTTATCATATATTTGAGAGAGGCTTATTCCGGCTTCCAGGCCTGACCGGACCTCAGCCATCTGTAGTCCGTATTCTCTGTTGGATTCTATGCCTATCAGGGGTCTGAGTTCCTCGAAGTGCTTTGCCACCTGTAATAGGGCGTTAAGGCAGGTCTTTTCTTTTTTGCTTATTCCCTGCTCCTGCAATTTCTCGAAAACGAGCATCTCTAACACTTCGACCATCCCTTTTGCCGCAAGGCCTTCGCTTATCCTGTCTGCATCAGTGAGACACTGGTGAACGCCGTCGCCCAGGGAGTTTGAATGCGCACGTATCCTGCTGTGAACCACCTCATGCGAGTAGATGCAAGTCTCCAGCATGGACTTCATCCCAGCAGGCTCCATGTCGACAAAAGAAAGGTCACGAGACCTCATTTTCAAAAGCGCGGCGGCGGCCTTATCCATAGGGATCGCGTTTACATAGATGCGGCTTACGCCTTCCTCCGGCGAATCATAGCAGCTTCCGTCGCCCGGCTCAATGAGTATGCTCCTTTGAGGCATATCCGACAGTCCCAGCGCAGCATCTGCCAGGATGGCACAGCGATACTTGACCGCGTCAATACCATATATTACGGAAGGCGCATGATCCGTATCCTTAATATGATCTGGGCCCTGCATGTTATCCGAGAGCGTCTCAATCGTATCCGCAGATCGTATCGCATCCAGCAGGTTCGGATTTGGCTCATCGGAGGATTCCACGTTGTTCCTTATCGAATCCAAAAGGCGCGGAATCGAGTTGAATGCCTCCATTATCACTTTTCTGGGCGCATGCTCGAGCAGCTTTATCGTCTCGTTCAGAGCTGCTCCGTCGTCCAACGGGTCTATGCTGTAATGTATCTCCTTTCTTATGCTGTTCTGATTTGGGAGAATGCGTATATGCCCGTCTTGTGCCACGAAATATTCAAATTGACATCCCGGGGCATAGCCTTTCGACACTATCAGGCCGCATGCTTTGATCAAGTCTTTTACCGTGTCCAGATTTATATTTTTCTTTCCCGCCGGGCTGTACGGGTAGTCTCCGGGGACTATGTCAGTTACGTTCCCGGCAATGACTGTAGATTCGTTAATCGTCCTGCGGTAGACTCCGTGCATCTTTGGGCCTATTCCAAGTTCATCGAAGAGAACGGCGGCTTTGTAGTCGTTAATCAATATTTTCTCTATCCCAGGATGGAAGTATGCCGAAGATTGCGCGTATGTCCTGACAGCAACAGGCCTCCCGTCTACTTCCAGCGTGCCCAGGCGCGCCACAGCCTCTGTACCCTTGTTCGCCGATTCGCTCACCAGGAATGCCTCATCCACTTTCATTAGATCGGCTCCAGGGAGGTCGTTTAAAGAACTGATTTCTACCTTTTCATGCAAAGCAGGCGCTTTTAATCCTCCAAAGGTAGAGTAACCTGCCGGAAAGTCATTTTTGTTTATCCTGGAGGTAGGGATGAATGAATATACCTGAGGCTGCCGGATATTCAGATATATCAAAAGCGGGGACCCTTTTCCAAGGGGGTCAAAGGAGTTATGGTTTATTCCCCTCGCAAGCAGGATATCGCGGTATATGCTCTGTTTGTTCGCCAGGATCTCGGGGAAGAACTTTTCTATCCGTTCTTTATCTATGGAAAGGATCTTTCCCGACTTTATTTTTATTATGCCGATGAACTCTAAAAATTCCAGACTTACGTATCCTGCAGTCTCTTTCCTTATGACCTGTCTTTTACTCAGGGGCAGCGTGCCTTCATCTATGCAATAAAGCTTGCGGATGAAACATAATTGCTTGGGGCTTGCTCCCTTGAGCAGCCGGAGAACGATCCTGGAGTTGTACCCAGTGACTTTTACATTCTTAAAATCAGTTTCCCGGAATCCGGTCGCCTTCTGTCTCATTAGATCAAAATCTTCAGCCGTTATATCCCTGTCTATAGAGATCCCGCTCTTCAGCATTATCTTGATTAAGACTATACATTGCTCGTCTTCTATCCAGGAGTTCTTTATTTGCCTTTTCTTCGACTTGCCTTTGGATTCGCTTATTTTCTTCCGGATGTTTTCAAGGCCGCCTCTATTGACCCTGTATGCAGATACGGCATTTTTGTTCTGAAGGTCCCTTTGCAGGCTGACTGTTTCAAGCGAACCGGAACCCATTTTGCCGGAGACCCGCTTAATCAGGCTTTTTTCTTCCTTTCCGTTTTGCGGCTTTATTTCAACACGTTCTAGAACGCCTATCCGCACCATCTCATTGAAGAGCTGCCTTTCTTTAGTATTGATCTCAAGGCTCAATATTTTTTCCCGTTTCCTGAACATGGAAAACTCTTCTGATGCCTCTTTACCCGTAAATCCTATCGTCTGGAAGATGTCGCTTTCAGCCAATTCAATGAGGGTTAAGTCAAAGCTGTGGACTATATCATAAGCCTTAGATACTGTCTTGCGGAAATCAGCGTCTCCTTGCATTCGCGCCAGCATTTCCTTTGCTTTTCCATCCGCGACACGGTCCGAAGAACTGCTGCTTAGCTGATTTTTTAGGTCTGCAGGGGTAGCGGCAGAAAGAGCAGACAGTCCCATCAATGCATCCATGGTCTGATAATCAATCGGGCCAAAGCGGGTACGAACCGCTTTAGCATTCATATGACTGCCTTTTTCAGCTTCGTCCACCACTGTCCGCATATGAGCAAGAAACAGGTCGCTGGCCTTGGGTATGCTCTTTATGTACGAGGAGGCGGCAAGTATGTTTTCAAGATACTCTTCATCCGATAAAGCATAGTTTATAAACTCTCCAAGCGTCTCGTCGCTGATGTCTGCCTTTTGTGATTCTGACAACTTCTCTTTTATATTTTCAACAGTAAGCTCCTGCCCCGTGCGCTCCAATCCGGACACCCCTTGGATGATGGCCACATGCAGTGGGTTATTGGTAATCTTCCTGCCGGCTTCTTTTGGACCGATGCAGCCAGCTATCTTTCCCGGGTCGCCACCGGACCTCCTTTCGGCTTCTGCTCTCAATTGGTCCATCGTATAGCGCATACGATCCGCAATATAAGGAGCTGGAAGGCGGATATCAAGCGTCGAATAAGCCGAGTATATCCTTCCCGGGAAATGTTCATCATTCATGGCGAACTCAAGCAGTTCAATTGCCGCCTCCAATGAATACGTTCCGCTGTAATACCTGCCGATCTTCCCGGTTAGCTCCTTTACCAGCACATCAAGGGGGCCCGCTCCTTTCGGATCATCCAGTATCTCTGCAACGCTTCTTAGAAGCGCCAGATGATAGGGCCCAATTAAACTGACTGCTTTATCCAGGGATACCAAACCAGCTATATTCACAGGATCCCCGCCGGACTGTATTTTTGCTTCTTTGACAAGTAGGCCAAAACTTTCATTCAATCTTTCAGCGATCAGCGGACAATCTAGCTCGTGACCTGCTCCGGCCCCCCGGATGATAACTCCTTTCTTCCCTGCAAGACCCTCCCCGGAATCCTGCGAAGGCTCCATGACATAGTCCTTCAGCATTTCTATTCCTTCGTCCGTGAGCGCCATATCCCCGGTGGCAGGAACAATCTCCTCTTTCCCGGCGAGTTTCCTGAAGAGATTTATAGTTCCAAGCAATTTGTCCAGATCATCCTTTTGGACTATGTTTCCATAGCCTGCGGCGACATAAAAGAGCATCTCGTGCAGGCACGTATACGTATACGCCCATGACGTCGCAGCGAATTCTTTTGAGCCCCCCGTAAAAGCCGTCGATCCTATATGGAATCGCACCTTTTGGTCTATGTCTTTTTCAATCCCGGCAGTGCGTTTCGCATAATAGCTTCCCAGTATATTCGAAAGGTATACCGATTGATTCTTGCCCGGGCGTATCTTCCCTGCAGGCTCATCTCCAACCACGGCGCGCGAGAATATCTCAAGAGGGGTCGCATCAGCCTTGTATTTAACGCATTTTTCCGCTAACGACAATCTTAAAGGATGCTCCAGGGGGCTTGCGTAAATCATTTGGAACAATTCCCCCCGCTCGCCTGACGTCAGCCCGCCGATGCCGTTTATCCTTGCACGGATCTCCCGTCTTTGCCCCTCGATTCCATTATCCTGCTGCCCAGCATCTTTTTCTTTGGCGTTCTTGGTTGAGTCGGAGGAGGATATTTCAGTACCCAGGAAAAATCCTTCTAACAGTTTCCTTCCATCCTTCGTTATCACAAGTGATCCGGGGTATTCCGCACCCGGGGCAGTCAGTCCTTTTTCTCTGAGCCTTGTTGTCTCTTCTTTCTGATCTTTTACTTTGAGGTAGTACCCGGCCGCTATCTGGATGAATGACCTGAAATCGGGAACAGACAGGTTTATGCCCTGCCTTACGGCACGTAAATCAATGCCTTCTGCAAGCAGGTTTAATTCCTTCGGCTTCGCATTTTCTTCATATTCACTTACCAGCGCCTGGCATAGTATTTCAACAGGGGATTTTATGAGCTTAGTCTTCTGCTTTTTGTTCCTTTCCTGTATCTCGTTGCACCGGACAGCGATATTCTTCCGGTAAATGACTGGAATGGTGCCGCCGGTTATCAATTCTTTGATCTTCTTCACTGAATCGTCTTCGAACTGATCCAGGTAATCGCTGAGTTCTATCCTTTCCGGGCCAGGCCTTGTTTCTCTTGCAGGTCTCGCAGATTCCTTGTCAAGGTCTTTTACGGTCCCCAGCGGACGAGATGCCAGAATCATGCCAGTACTTGAGTCTACAACGGTCCTGATTCGTATCATGCCGCCGGAAGGAGAGTCCAGATCCGCTTCATAGATGTCCCTTTTATGGCCTCCTTTGGATTCTTCCACGTCCGCGATCCTGCCAATTTGTATGCTCCTAAGAATAGCCCGGATTATGCTCTCTTCTGTGGCAAGACCGAAATCTGGGAAACCAGGCCTGTAGCGCCCCCTATTATGCATTACGGAATTTAGTCCAAATTCCGACGTTCCACGATATAAGACTATGACTTTCTCATCTCTTTTGACCGCCCCCAATAAGCCGATCAGGTCAAATATTTTCTTGGCGGCATTTCCGGAAAGTTTTTTCCCCTGGCCCATATAAGACAAGGAAACTGCCCTGTCATTTACTATCTGAATATAAAATTCGGGGGCTTTCAACAGACCCATTCTCTGAACGACCTGGAACCGGAAATCGTGATATCTTCCCAGGGGGTAGGCTTCCCTGACCTTGACGATTATATCGTCATTTATGCCTATCGAAGCTTTGAATATCGGATGCAGGGCATCAATGTAGAAAATGTTAGGCACCTTCTTGGAACATTCAACGGCATTTTCCGCCAGATCAATTGCCGTTCTTTCGAATAGCATCCCGGCGGTGAACAACCGGCATAATGCCTTTTCCGCAGGCGACAGAAAATCATCGGGGGACTCATTTCGCTGCCTTTCAAGGAGGCCGGTTGTTTTGGCTGTCCCGTAAAAAGCATGTTCGAGAGACTCGTATATCGGTGAAAGATCCTTTCCCGAACTTCTAATCCATTCCAGGCGCTCGATTATTCCTGAGAACTGGAAATCGTCAGCAATGCCTGTTATCACCTTCTCAGCTTCTTCCGGCGTGAGACGGCGGATGATAGAAGAATTTAGGAGGGGCACTTGCGCCGCAGCCAAATCAGGCTCCTTTTTCTTTTCCCTCTTTTTTGCAGGCCCGGCAATTGTTCTCTTGTTAAATGCCCGCACCCCCTCAGGAGACAGGCAGGTATCTGCAAGGATACCTGCTTCAGCGCCCGTGACGATGAATGTTTTGCCCTCGGTCTTTAATAATATATCATCGCCGCTGCGTTCAATTGCAAAGGAGAGTAAAGCAGTCTTTCCGTTATTCAATCTGATAGAAGCCTCGCCGCCTTTCCGGTGGATCTCGGAAGACAACATGCCAAGATGCAGACCGCTGACCTGTACGACTATTCCTCCCAGCAGAGG
Organism: Candidatus Altarchaeia archaeon; assembly: GCA_049299895.1. Taxonomy (GTDB): domain Archaea; phylum Altiarchaeota; class Altiarchaeia; order IMC4; family QMZM01; genus CAIYYO01. The sequence continues at coordinate 55,818 of JBAQYF010000021.1, read as the reverse complement.
GGACATACTTATAAGACGGGGTTGAGGCCCCGCCTCGTAGACTGCCATTGCTACCTGCACGGCAGTCTTTTCGAATAATATCCCTCCCGGATACATCCTGCTGACCGCGGTCTCGGACCCGGTCAAATCGCCCGAAGCCGATTCAGGATGCATTTCACGGTCTATTGCAAGCATCCCAGGCAAACCATCTGACCCATAAAGCACGCCTTCAAGCAGTGCCAGATCCTCCGGACCAAGCGATCCTATCAGTTCAACGGCTGAAAGAGCATCGGCCTGGTTAGATCTGCCAGTATAATCTATTATGTTGACTGCGTTCTCGAAAGTGAGTTTCTCCCCTTCCAATGCGTTTTTGACAATCTCCTTGATGTCCGCAAAAGAGGCCTTTACAGGGGATGACAGCACCTCCTCGATGTGCAGCCTTACGGCAATTTTTTCAGCATTCTGCTCCTCTTCTTGAGTGTGCTCCGGCTCCAGTGGTTCTGATACTGACTCTGCCCCTGGCCCGGTTTCTTCCGGCTCCGGTATATCAAATGTTTTCGCAGGTTTGCCGACCTTTTCCTCGGAGGACTTGGCAGATTCCCCATCCCCTTCGGTAAGAACTGTTTCTTGAACGAACTCTCCAGGAACAGCCTCCAAGCCGGCCGATTGCAAAGCAGAATTAAAAACATCGTCCAGGAAGCGTTCAGCGGACGGATCTGTGCCGACGTGTTCCAAAAAGAACGCACGGTAATCGTCCAATGACGCGCCAGGGTGGTCTGCCGCATATCCGAGAACTGCGGCCAATCCCGAGGGCCCGCCTATCCCCCTGCGCCTGTTCAGAATGCTGCCGATCCCGGCATATCTTTCAGAACGCCAGAACTTCTTGACGGATTCTTCCCACGTAGCAAGAGACACTGACCCAACGTCCGTAGTTGCAGGGATGCCTTCCTTTGTCAGTTCTGCCGGTTTCTCACCTATATCCTCAAGGGTCTCTTCCACGCCCTCTGCATCATACAGGTCCTCTGTCTCAACGATATTCTTGAACAACGCCTCAAGGGCATTTTTCAGGTAGTCTCTTTTTGCATCGCGAGAACCCAATCCGGGAACTCCCAGAGTAACCGCATCCAAAAAAGCTCCTTCATTGCGGGAAATGACATGGGAGATAGCACCTTCAAAGGTTTTACCCCGGTTCTCTTTATCAGTCACGTAATCCAGGAGCACCCTGCGCGGTGATATACCGCCTAAGGTCCGGGTCCTTGAGTTCAGATTTGGAACGATTGCTGCATAACCGGAATTCCTCAACTGGTCCAGACCGTTGACCCAGGCCTCGGTGTCGATCTGATCGAGTCTTATCTCTCGAATAAGCACTGAAAGGGGTTTTCTTTTTGTCAGCTCCGATGCATCGTTGAATAGTACAGTAAAATAGTCACGTACATAGCCCTTGCGGGTCTCGACATCCAGTTTGTCGACAGGTCCTTTATTCCGCCCCGCACTTTCCCTGCTGCGGGAGGTGAGCTTCCGGGCTATCGTTTCTATCAGGTCTGCCGAAACAGGGTCATCTAAAAAATCCTGCAGAGTCTTACCTGCATTTATTTCATCGGAGATATAATCCGAAAGATGAGAGAGCAAGGATTTACCTTCCGGGTCTTTCTCCTGAAGCGCTTTTGCGATCGCGTTGAATTTTTTGACATAGAAAAAATTCAGCATAATGCGTTCCCGATATTCCCCGGATATAATCTCGTTATCTGATTCGTCGTATTTCACCTCATGGATGAAAAAATTAACACGTTCCTGTTCCGCCTTTCTGGAATCCCCGGATATTTTATCGAATGCTTTGTTCAGGTTCCCGGATGAGACTTCGGTTATTTTTATATCTTCAGGGCCGTCCAAAAACTGCGCGAATATCTCAGTTTTATCTACGTCCGCTTCCGAATGGGCTTCAAGAGTTCCTCCGGTTTTCTTGACAAATAGTTTATCCTTCCATCTCCTGTTTTTTCGCTGTGATATAGCCAGTGCGTCCCTTACTTTGAGCCCGTACTCCTTCAACTTCCCGGGGGTTAGCCCGGTTTTCAGGATTTCTTTTGCCTGACTGGGATCTATTTCTGTGTACTCGTTCCCGCCCATGCCCATGTCGATTAGCCCGTTCTCCCATTCAAGCATTATCTTCCCTGTCATCTCAGGATGTTTTTTAAATGGTTCGAGCAGTTGCTTATTTTCAGCAGGACATCTCCCCCCAAGGAACGAAATAACGCCGGCAGACGCATCATTGCTTGTTTGTGCGTTGGCGTATCTGTAGAGGAACCTTTCCAGGTACTCCTGCATCATGCCTTTCAGATATGCTTGGCCTTTTCCTGAAAGTCTATTATAGTCTCCCATCGATACAATCCTGCCGCCAAGGTCCGAAAGCGGCTCCTCAATTATCGGTTCGCTGTCCGGGATCATATCTGAGACGAGCCTGCGGGAAAGTTCATGGATATTCAGTTCGGTATCGTCATGGGATATCTCGCCTACTGCGTGTATTCCGGCTTCGTGCACGTTGAGTGCTTCAAGCTCTTTTATTGCCTCGTCTTCTATATTGCCGCTGCTACTAAGTCTCAGACCGTCCGTGCATATCCTTCTTGCCGCCAATCCGATGTTCTCGGCATATCCGTAACCAGTCAGAGACGCTCCAAAGTGCCCGGTTTCACGCAGTTTTTCTTCAAGGAATCTGTCGATATATATTTCCTCCGCATTAGAAAATGATTCTGCGAGCTTCTCAAGCGTTTCCGTCGGGATTACCAGTTTAGCAGACATCAAGTCCTTTTTTAGTCGGGCAGCATCCTCTTTTAGCTTATCGCTCCCGGTATGTGATAAAATAAAATATCCGGACAACTTTGCCGCCTTGCGAGCAACGTTCTCTATTTTACGCTCTCTTACATTCAGTTTTAGGACCGGGAACTTCTGACCTTTCTTCAATGCCTGCTTTTTTATTTCATGCAGTTTTATCTTCTGAGTGTATTTTTCGAACTCTTTTTTGGAGATGCCTTCTTTATGGAATAGCTCTTTTATGCGCGCAAGTTTGTTATATTTTATATCCTCTTCGCCGGGTTGCTGCACATAATCGGCCTTTGCATCCGACAGCAGTTTGACGCCGTCCGGCGTAACAACAATAGAGCCGCCTTTCATTTCTTTGATTAGTCCCTTCTTGCCCAGCGGTTTTAGTATCCTCTCCAAGCCCCCTTGTTTTACTCTAATCAAACGGCTTATTTCACCATACCCTTTACCCTGAAAAGCCAATCGAAGAGCCTTCGATTGATTCAACGACAACCCGGGAAAGGAAAGATCATCCATGGATTCAGCGGATTTGCTGTATTCCAGTTTCCCGCCCGGATCGAACAATGGATCGGGTTCTCTTTGATTGGAGTACATTGGGTTGTTTGCCGCCTTTAATGCGTCCAGTGCATCGTTCATCGATCTCTTCAAAGTTTCTATTTCCGGGAGATGATGACTCAATACCTGCAGGGAGTCTCCGATGTCTTTGAATCCTGCATGGAATATGCCGGAGTGCGCATTCACGTAATCGTGCGCAGAATTATTGGGATCAATGCAGGCATCTCCAAAGATATCGGTGATGTCTATTACGGTATCCAGCAGGTCTGAAAGCAGGGATAGTTTTTCCGCGGATTCGTCGGACAGTCCGTCCGGCATCTGTGACATGGTGACTTCGAGCCCTCCAAACGCCCTCAAGCAGTAATCTGCAGAATCAAGATACAAGACGCCCGGTTTCGCATCCGCGCGTGCGTCTTGCAGGTATATTCTCGCAGTCGCATATGCGTTTTCTGCAAGCTTGTATCCGACACGACCCGCGCTTGAGGAATCTTTGATTGATAAATAAACACCTAATGCTACCTTAAATGATTCGACGGCCCGGTCTACCATAAGTCTTGCCGCATTTCTGTCGCCCGTGTTCTCTGCTTGGAAAGCCAGATCGAGCTTGGAGGATGCTTCTTTTGAGGGGGCGAATCTGTTCCTTGTCTCTTCTTCCAGCTTCTGGTTCAACAGGTATTTAGCAGTGATCCCTGATGGCTCTTTGTTTTCCGCAGTATACCTTGCCCGCCCGATCTTGCTTCCGTCTTCCCCCTTCAGGTAATTGTAGTCCGGGTTCCTCTCTTTTGTCCTTCTGTCGAATAACCCCCTTGAAGGCTCTTTGTACTGACGCCTGAGATCGTATTCCAGCGCGGCATCTTCCAGCACCTTCTTACGTAATGCATCGTCTGACAAGAGCAGGTCCAACTGATCGGCATTCGTCCGCTTGACCGCCGATATGATTTTCTCACAGATGATCCCGTATTCTCCTGACTCCTTTTTTGGGAACTGGTCTAATGCCGACAATACGTTTTTCAGGGCAATGGAAGTTTTGCAGGCATTGTATTCCCTGAGCTGGTTTTCCAGGTTTGCGTATTTTTCAACCTTGTCAGCGGGCGTAATATAATTTGCATCTTTTGCTTCGTTGTATGCCCCGTAAAATTCCATGTATGCCTCCCTGCTGATTATTTCCTTTGCCAGGGCATCCCGTATATTCCCGCGCAGGTTCATCATACCCATTATCTGGGCGGCCTGGGCTATCTTCATCATGGCCTTTCTGTAATTCCCGTTCTCCGCTTCTTCTCTGGACAGGCTGATCTTTGTACTGGCCATATATAAGCGTTTCTCGGCTGCCATCGGGTTTTTCTTCGACTCTTCTCTTAGCAGGTCGAGTGCGCCCTCAGTTCCCGCGAAGGTCTCGAATTGCGGATCGTACAAAAGGCCGTTAACCGTCGATTCGATGAAAAGATTTTCTACCGTCGTTACATTAGACTTTCCAAAAGGCAGTGTGCGCGTCGCTCCTCCCCCGAGGGGGAAATTCTCAAGGCGGGTCCCGCGATATGAAAGGCCCGCTTCATTGAAGGCTTTTGCAAGCTCCTCGTACACGACCAATTGTATGTTCACGTCGTCTATGAGACTGACGCTTTCAGAGTTACGCACAATCGTGTAATCCAGGTCGTCCATGTATCTCTCATCCCAGTCTATGCGGGAAGCGTCCTCATACATGTAGTTGGGACTCCCGCTTATGCCGATCATGAGTTCTATATCCGCGCCGAAAGACTCCATGATGCTCTTTTTTGAGCGGATGGCTGCTTTCCCGAAGATGTCCAGGAGGTTTTGCCGGCCCATGCTTGTCTCAACGTTCCATGCTTCTTTTGTCGTGTAGCCGTTCAGCCTCACAATAGGAAGAGTCTGGGAGACTGCCTCCAGTTCGCTCTCTATGACGGCCCTTAATTGCTTTCCAGGGGGGAGCGGCCCGGTTATTTCCACTATCGTTGCCTTTATCTTTTTATCAGTTTTAAGGATTTTTGTGAGGTATTCCGGCATATTCCTGTTTACGAGATTTTCAGGGATAATAGAAGCCATCACATAGGAGTTACCCGAGATGACATACGCCATGCCTGGAGATTTTTTGCTTACAAGCACCAGGGGACGCACTACCTTAACATGGACACTGCTCCCATTCACCCTGCCGTCGAGCACTTTCTGAGCGTGTTCGTGATCTGAAAGGGTCAGATCCAAAGAGGACTCCAAAATTTCTTCTCTCACGTCCACAACGCCCATGTTGAGAAGCGTCTGGGCGGGGTGACCCGGCGCATACCAATCCTGGGCGCCTTTCACCCTGCATGCCCCATGTTGCAGCCGGTTTGCGACCTCCAGGACTACGGTTAATTTTTTTGCGGCTGCCCTGATCTCGTCATCCCCATGTTCGGAAAGCGTTTCTAATTGCGTATCGGGATAAGCGCTTAGACCCGTTATAATTTCTGATACCGGCTTATTCGATAGCTCTATAACCTGCCTGGAAGACATCCCTTCCCGTTCAGTCTTGATGTCCCTGGCATCGTAGATGGCATTTATCGCGTTTTTCTTTATCGATTCACAGTCCGGAGGATCCGTGCTCTCCAGTATACTGACGCATTCTCCAACCAGATTGAACAATGTAGTGCCCGTTTTACGGGACAGAAGGTATAAAGCAGCCATTGCATCCTTCTTGTATCGTACGTCAAGCGTCGCCCTCAAAAGAAACAGAACATGTCCTCTGCGCATTTCCGTAGGTTCCGTCTCCTGCAGTTCTTTTATTGCCTGCGCGGTGTCGAGCCCCAAAGATTCCAGGGAGTCTAGTAAGCTGGACTTTTTATAAGTTGAACCCCTGCTGCCCCTTATCGTAGAATCCAACTCGCTCAACACGTGGATTGCCATAATCCGGTTCTCCGGATTTTTCTCGAATACCAGGCGCATCAGGGAAACGGCATCATCGTATTCCTTTGAATGCATCGGCGAGAGGATAGTCCATCCGATACCTTCAAGCATTCCTGCGGAAACCGCGAGACTGCCTGAGAGCTGGTCTTCCCTTGCTTTAGCCAGCAATTCAGGCGAATAACGGACTCCGCCGGCCCCATGGATTGAATTGCTATTTGTAGTCGTCCTGTTCGCATCCTCCCTGCCGGCGGCATCGCCAGGCTCAAAACCGGCTTCTTCCAGGCTTTCAAGCCCCAGGGAAACGGCGCTTGCTAATCTCTGCAAGTCTACGCTTAGGCTCCCGGCCCTGTGTTCTTCCTCGCTTATCGCCCGGAGTATCTGGTTATAATGCCCGATAGCATCGTATTCGTATATCTGCGATCCATGAGTTAACGCCCCGGTCGAATAGTAAAGGTCCCGCTCAAGATTCGCCAGATTCAAGAGAGCATACAGGTAGGAACTGAGTGCATCGGACCATTCCGATCCGGTATGCGTTTCACTGGATAAAAGCAGCGATTCTGAGTCTACTGCATATTTGGCATTATAGATATTTTCCAGTGAATAAACAGCCTCTTTTACTGATCGTTCCAGGCCGGGTACTTCCGGTTCCGGGTTTGATCTGCAAACCAGGATATCGGCGGCATCAAGCCAACTGGCCCGGGGGATAATACTCCCGGAAAGCGCCCGGACTAATTGCTCTGCTATCTGTTTTGCCTGCTCCGGCGCAACGAAAAGACCTGATTCTATTTTTTTTGCCGCTTCAGTTATGTGTTTTTCTGCGGCGCTATCCCATATCCTCATTCCGGCTCCGGGAATATCGTTCCTTGCATAATCTTCCGATGAAACGTATATCACGCCGTCTTTCTCGTGGAAGGGTATTTTGTTTTTTTCGATCCATCCGGCAAGAACGTCGTCTAACGGCGTTATTGTTTCTATTATCTCTCCTGTTTTCCGCCCGGACCAGTAGATGTTGATAGGCACCGTCCCGGGGAAGGGATTATTCTTTTTTTGTTCCCGGATGTAATCGCTAACGCTCTGGCCTGCCGCTGGAACGTGGATTGTAACTTTTGTTCCGGCAGCATTCTGCGATTCTTTTTCCTGCGCCAGGACTATTTCTTCAAGCGACCCTATCTTGCAGCCAGGCGTCTCTTCCGGGGTTTCCCCCGGGCAGACCTCAAGATTCTCCCAGTAGTCCTTTTCGTATACTTCGAGCATTTCCTTTGCCAGTTCCCGGTCCGGCTTCGGCCCTGCCTTTCTTATAATGCCTTCGATAATCGGGAGTTCCATGTGCCCGGATCCTTCATTCATGTAGGCTTCTAACGCCTCTTTTTTGAAGTCTTCAAAGGACATTAGGGGTATTGCCTGGGATGCAAGGAAATCATTTAGTATTTTCAGGCATGCTTTCAGGCCGGCATCATGCGCCTTATAGGCGGAGACAAGCGTGTCGTCTATGTCAAAGAAGATATTTTCTGCAGTCTCTATCAGGGAAACAGGCGACGAATAGCCCGGTATTTCCTCCGGCGGGTGGGCGTGGAGATCCAGTGTGCCAAGACGGTATTTCTGCGCGCCTGCGGGGGAATCCAAGGACTGGGACATATAGCCGATATGCATCTCCCGGAGGATCTCGCCCAGGTTATGCGGCGCCGATACCCCGTTTCTGTTCAGGTATTCAAGGATCGTTTCCCTGATCTTCTGGATCTTAGGCAGCCATAAACTGTCCTGCCGCTGCGTCGATGCCTTATCGGTCGCCATCTGCCGGTAGATGCGATACAATACCAGCAGGTCTTCCATGCTCTTTCCGGGGTTACGGCAGCTTTCGGTTCCGTTCTCCGCAATAAGGCTCGCCTCCTGATGCGCCGAGAGAGCATATATCCTCCGGAATCTTGCCCTCTGTTCCCCCGTATATGAGTCGCTTCGTATCACGTCGCTGCTGACGACCCGTAGGACATTCTGGGCTATCGGGTCATAGAGCACGCAGGTACGTTTGTCTTCTATGGCCTTGAGGCACAGGTCGGCGATGCCGCCGCAGTCCTTGGCGTATTCGGAGCTCGGATGACAGGATAGGTCCCTGCATAGCTTCTGCAACGAGTAGAGTTTCACTATGGATACGGCGTCGGAGTGCTTTTCCCATTCCTGCGCATTCGCGTCTCCTAGAGACTCTTTCTCGAGGGATCCTAGATCCCGCGACAGATGATTTAATTCATTCTTCAGCAAATCCGCAAGGCGGGCAAGGTCGCTTGACCCTGCCTGCTGGCCGAGCAGCAAATCCTTGACCCGCCTGATGCCATAGGCGTCGGTTATCTTTTTCAGGACGGCTACTTGGGGCTTTTCTATTTCCTTTGATCGCGCATTTTCTATGTCGTCCAGAGCCTCGTTTACGTCCTTGGGCGAGTATTCTGCGGATTTCCCCAGGTGCTTCATGCGCTTGCTGTCTATGTGCAGGAGGGCCTGGTTGCACTTGAATATTTTTTGTTCGCACCTCCCGCGCAAATCGGAGCCCGCGAACGGGATTTTCTCATCCAAAAAAGAGTATAGCGCGCTGTAGCACCTTCCAAGCTCCCTGATCCCTGAAAGGGATTGATCCGACGACCGTAGTTCCCAGAATTTCTCAAGGCACAAGAAAGCGTCTCCGCATGCGTGCAAGGCAGCGGCCGCGTCATGGTCGGGCCTGTTTAGAGCGTCTTCTGCCGCCTTTATGTCCGTTCTGAACGAAGAAAACTCTTTCTCCAGAGCATCGATGGCCGGTTCCTTCTTCGAATCACCGGGCAACACATCCAGCGGGCTTGCGCCGGGATTTGTTTCCGGTCCATGCGTATCCTGCTCTTGTATCTTCTGTATTTTTTGCAGCAGGCCGGAAACAAGGTTGCGGATACCCGGACGGATCCTTTCCAGTATGCCGTATGATTCCTGCATATGCTCTGCTCCCTGCGCTGATGGATATGCTTTCGAGCATTCAGGCTCTTTTCTTCCCCCGCCCGTCAGAGGCATCATTGTCCAGGTTTATAGGTCGTAATAAGCACAAAAGACGATAATATAGGTATATTATAGGAGCAGAATCATAAATATTGTATATTTTTTTAGTCAAATTAATAGAAATAGTTCAATATATGTCTTCTTTGGCTGGGCCGGGCGAATACAATCATAAAACCCGGGACCAGGTTGACGGCATCAATTATTGAATTCTTTATTTTGGCAGATGCCTCCTTGTTTGGGCAGAGGCTGACGAGGTAGGATTCAGCGTCTTTTCGCATTTTTGCTTTTCCGTAAGCGCACGTCACTATCAGGCGGATTATCTCATTTTCAGGATAATTGCCTGCGGAAAGCTCCTTGTGTATCTTCTTTTTGACGTTTGACAAGCTCGGGGGGTCCTCCAGGGGGTCGAGACATCCGGCAGGCAGGTCTAATACCTTTCTTTTGGATTCGTCTTCGAACAAGGCCTCACAGACCATGTCATACGAGCCGTGTTCCTTGAGCAGCCTGCGTCCCTTCTCCACCTGATCGGAATACTCGCTTTCTTTTCCAAGCCCGAAAACAGGACGCAGAGAACCCATATTCGAGCATACCCGCGTGAATGCCGCAAGCCATTTGCCCTCTGCTTTCCCTGAATTGACAAATACTTTCTGCATGACCACGGATACGAGGTCTTCTGCAAGCCACTCGGAGACTTCATCCATGCCGGTGAGCGCCTGCCGGCCCGGAAAAGCAAGAGTGTTGGATTTAGCCCTCACGACGCCGTGTATCAATTCGTGACAGAAGACATAAGTCTGTACCAGATTCTGGATAGTTTTTGCTTCATTTCTGCCGATTGATATGCCCTGTTTTTCCAGGTTTTTGAAAACCGCCTTTGTCTTGCCCTCAACAAGCACGTTATTAACGTGGATGACCAGTTTCCTTGCAGACGGATCATGATAGCACCTGCCCGGGCCCCTCCTGACTTCTATGCCGTCGATACCAAGCGCACCGAGGCCTCCCGTCAACCCAAGAGAGCCTGCGACGGCCGGGAGGATCGTATCCAAGGCAATGTCTGCAGCCTTGGCAGATACCGGATCCATGCTGAGGATCTCCGGTTGGACGCCAGAGGACAATGCCTCTTTGACCGAGGAGGTTATCGCTCCAAGGGATATTTGCGTCAAAACCCCCCGGAATATGTTTTTCTTCTTTCCCACGGTCGCAGGTTCTGTTTTTCCAAGAATGTTATCGGCGTATTCCGCGTATTTCGAAGGGACTAATCCGTCCTTGTTCCTCCGGTATTCATACTTATCATTATCAAAATGTACGGGTACGTTGCCGGATGAGTAGATTATCTGGCTGCCTGTTTTTTCAGCGTATCTTGACCGCAGCCCAAAAGAGAGGACATGTCCTGCAACGCAGTATCCTGCTTCGGCCTCAAGCGCGATTATCGCAGCCCCAAGCCCTAATGCCTCAAGTGCATTTGCGCCGGGATTATTCCAATCGGCAGCAGGCAGCAGACCTGCGGCACCGGTGATCGCCGTCTCCCATTGTGACGCAGGTGCGTTATTTTCAATAAGTTGCTTTGTTACAGATTCGGTCACGGCCTCGTTTCTGATCCCTGCCTTGCCCAGGTAATGATTAATCGAGCCGGAACATATCCTGCGAACCTGATCTGCCGATTCGACGGCGTATGAGTCGATGACCCTGCGTTGCCCCTCGCTATCCGAGACGACCGTGCATAAGTATCTGTCTATGCCTCCGGTTTGAATCGAATGGAACCTGGACAGGTATATCCGCTCACCGTTCGCATTGTTGTATGGAGCCGCCGCATAATCCTGCCGGGAAGCGACGCTGCACAGGACATATTCAGCGAGTCTCTTATCGCCGGCAACGCCCATTTGAGTTACATATCCGTCCAGGCGGTTTTCCAGGATCAGGCCCATTCCCGCCCCATCCAGGTATATCGCTCTTCCCTGCTCGTCTGCCGATATCCCGATGATACTTGCCACTTTTGGAGAGATTTGGTCTCTTGCTTTTTCGACCAGGACCCCCAGTTCCCGATCGTTTCTCCCGACAAATACGATTCCTTCCTTCCCGCATGAGACATAATCCATCTCCGGGAAATCATGCGTTAGAACGGCGTCGGCATTCTTTAAAAGCGATCGGATATACGGCAATTCGCACGCCTCCGGAACCTTGACGGATATGAGATCATGTTTCATCAGTTCCAGTATCTTTGCAATATTTTCCCCGGAAACGGGTAATCCGGTTATTTCAAGCACTGTAACTGCATCTTCCGATGATTCGTTATGGCTTCCGCCGGGGCCTTTACTGAATGCTTTTTTGTCCATGCCCCCCATTGATTCCGAGAACATTTCACGCATGGATCGACCGTCTGACGATTCTATGCCAGTGTCTTCTTTGTTTTCTTCCGTTGTTTTAGCAGGCGTCTTTTTTTGGCCGGTAGACTGCGTTGTCACCCCGTCTGATCCCTTGATTTCAAGGTTTATTCCGTAGCGACCAAGCCGTTCAATCGCATCGTCCGTGAGGACGGTTTTTGTTGTCTTCTCATAGACCCGGTCGAGGATATACTTGTTACGCTTTGCGCTTTCATTACGCACCAACACGGACAGTATTTCGCATGCGGTCTCCCAATCAGCGGTCCCAAGTTCGATAGTCTTCAGGAGCTGCCCTGCCATCTGCGGCGACAGGTCCGCCACACGGCTTGTGTCTTCCCTGGTTACCTCTTTTAATGTCTTATCCAGGTGATCGGCATCCAGAGGCTCTGCGCTCTGGGGGTTGTACCGGAACACGGGACATGCGCTTTTGCTGAGGGCTAATCGCAGGCTGCCGTGGAACTCTTCCGGTATGAGGCTTAGTATTGCACTATCTTTTTCCAGGTTTTCCGACAGGTATTCGACGACCCTTTCCCGTCCGCCCGATTCCAGGTAGGATTTGTATACGTTATTGACGGCGTTTCCGTATTCCTCATCAGACCTGTTTTTTGCGCGCCTGTCCCGGAAGACGGCTTTTAATTCCTGGAGCTGCTGCGGGACGCTTTGCATTGGATTCGTAAGAAGGCTCATTCCGAAATCGATGAATAATACCTTTCCTTCCAGCGAGACCATGATATTGGCAGACTTGCCATGCTTCAAGTCGAAAACCTGCGGCAGGTCCCCGTGGAGTATTCCCGCATTATGCAAGTCGTTTATCGCCCTGCCAAGCTCCTGCTGGAACTCGGGGGAGAATGCTATCTCCCGGCTCATCTCATTAAGGGGCTTCCAGTCGGCGCTGCATTTCTCCATCAAGGTTATGCCGGTCCCAGAATACATGTAACCCCTGGAATCATACGCTATCGGCCTCGGGGCTCTCCCGAGAAGGGCAGCCTGCGCTTTTATCATATAATCCTGCTCTATCTCGTCTACCTTGTCGAACAGAGTAGAGTCCCTTCTAATCTTGTCAAGGGACCTTCCGGGCATATAGCCCCACCCCCGGGGGACCTTCGCAGCCGCGCCGTACCATTCTCCTGTTGACTTGTTTGCGATCGACAGGTCGTAGATTATCGCTTCGCTTCCTTCGTTGATATAAGCAAGGTTGAAAGAGGCTCCACCAGGCAGGTTACCGGAAAACTCTTCCCTGCTTATGGCGTCGAACAGTTCCGCAGTTCCATACTCGCCGAGCGTCGGCCAATCCTTCTCTTTTTTGATCCTGCCGTTCAGGCGTATGTTATTCACCCAACGCAGCCTCTGGCCCAGGTGATTCTTGTATAAGTCGTCAAGTGCCGCCCTTACCTGGTCTGGTCTTCCTCCGCCCAGATTTTGGATCATATGTGAAAGATTCGCCTCGTGCAGCTCCTCGAAATATCGGGTACTCACGGTGGGCGCTCTAAGGTCTCTTTTTAGTTCTTCCAGTCCCCGCGGCCCCGAGTAAGAGGACACGAATCCTTCAAGCGAATCAATCCCCGAAGAAAGATAAGGCTTTATAGTATCGAATTCCTGTCTCGCGACGGAAGCGACGAACGCATATTCCTTTGATCCGTTAACGATGCGGCTTGCAACAGCCATGTGCTCCAGGATCAGCAGGGCGTCCGAGAACCTCGCCGCACGCTCCAGTTCAATCCTGTCGTTTGCATCTATCAGTTCGTCCATCCGCATTCTTATGTCGAGTTCATGCAATAGAGCGGGGTTGACTACCCACCGGGGGGCATCGTCTGCTATCAGCACGGTACCCTTTTCGTATGTGCGTTCCCCAAGATCAACGTCGTGCGTTAGCGTAGCCGATACGATCTTCCTGCCCGCTCCGGAGATCCCCATAGAAACCGGAATGCATAGCCCTCGTGATACGTACCCGGATAATTCTTTCGGCGAAACAAGCAGGATATCAAGACCTTTGGACACGAGCTTATCCAGGAGGAAGTTCTCGTAATCTCCGTAATCAATGCTGTAGGGCTCAGCATATGCCTTAAATGGATGATTCTTGTTTTCCGCAAGCATCTCTTTTATTATCTTCCTGGGCCCGGGATCGTAGACGACATCCTTGGGTGCGCCCGGACCATCGTCGTCCTTCGCAGCATCGGCTAATGCATGCGTAATCTTTTTCTCGATGCCCTCACCGGGGCATATCCCGCTTATGAGCCTGTTTCTATCGCCTTTGAGACGATGCAGGTCTTCGAACGCCTTGCCCGGGGATTCGAATCTTTTGAGATATGATGCGAACTTTTTTGCTGCCTCGGCCAGTTCTATTCCCCCTCCTATGCTTACGTCCCGGATTATTTTAGCGGTTTTATTTCCTCCAAGCGTTGAAGCGGCAATTAACGTCAATTCCATGCCGATACCGGTTAGAAGCGCTTGTGAAGCGGATTCGTCCAGACCGCCGAATAACTCCGCGGACCCGACTAGAGATGATTCAAGAGGAGTACCGTACCCTATCCGGCCCTTCCATTTCCCTTTGTCCAGGCGGCATGCGGTTCCCAGGAGAACGGCTGACGCGTCTTTCCCGATATTTTCCCTGAATACGCGATATGTATCAACAGCCCCCCTGGCCGTCAATTGCTCCAGGAGCTTGTCTGCGTCCGCACCAGACAAAAGAGCGTGCAGCTCATTGAGATCGCATACGTAATCTGCGCATGTTTCAGGTTTTTCACCGGCATTTATTTCACGGGTTATCTCCCCGGCCCTGCCTGCACCGTAGTTTTCGATTAATTCCTTTACGGCCTTTGCATCGCACTTCCAGGCTATCGCCGAATGTATGCTTCCGCCTGTGATATAATCATAGGCCGCCTGCGGGCCGATTAGAGACAACATCGTTGGAAGCGTCTCGGAGAGCGCCTCCCCCCGGAATGCGCTTGTTTTGCCCCGCAGGCGGCCTATCTTCCCTGTTTTGTAATTACCCAGGGAATCGAATAACTCAATGAACGTGCCCGGACCCATTCTTAATAATTCAAGTGCTTTGGATGATCCTGCAGCGTTAATGAACGATGAAAAGTTTTTTACCCCTCCGGCAGAACTTACCAGCTCTGCCGTCTTTCCCCCGCCGAGAGAATAAGCGTACTTGACGGCAACAGGCGGGGTGACGGAATCGATGAATGAAACGATATCCCGCCCCGGAAGGGAGGAGACCAGTTCTACAGTCTCGTCGGCCGCTTTCTTTATCCGGCCCAGTTCGCGTGCATGCGAGTCTGCAACCGTGCGGCATAACTCCGCCGCATAAACCGAACCTGCCCTCGGACCGGCAATGCCGAAGAATCGGATAGTGCCTTTGACGCCGATACCTTCCATTAGAGCGCATGCCGCATCGGCCCCCATATACGGGATTATGGCATTGAATCCCTGGATAATTGACAGGCCGCTTGATTTCTCCCCGTAGAGTCCCGCCTCTTTCAGCGCAAGGCCTGCGTGTTTGCCCCCTATTTGTTTAACAAGCCTGAATGCTTCGCTTCTCCTCAGCAAGAATCCCCCGGCTTCTTTTACTCCTTTGAGTTGCCTGAGTTCTTTTTCTTCCCCCGGGCTAAATTTCTTTGAGGCGTATACCGCATCCATCCCCCCGTATTTGACGTAGTCGAACGCCTCCTCGGGCAGAAGCTCTACGCACAACGCAGGGAGTATGCTGGAGAATGCCTCTATCCGGAATGCTTCGAGAGTCTCCCTGCCGACCATTGAACTAGTTCCTCTCTTTTCATCCCTCTTTTCTACGAGATATCCGAAGGAATCATAAGGCGCCTTTTTGATCTCCCGGAACATTTTTATCGCAGCCTTTGGATCCCGCTTCATAAAACGCAAAGCATTTTCCGCCGAATGAGCCGCGAACGCCGCATAATTGGAAATGCCCGCTTCACCCAGCAGAAGAAAAACGTTCTTTGAACCGAGGGATACTGCCAGATCGAGAGCAGCGGGCACTCCTATCGATTCGACGAGTTCTTTTGCTTCTGCGCAAGAAAGCAATTTAAAGAATTCATTGACATTCTTCGACGCTTTCCGGGGCGTCATGCCGGCATTTTTGCATTTGCCGGGTAGTTCGCTCATTACCTCCTGATACCGGCCTCCCCCCAGCCTATCGTTTATCAACTTTTCACTTACCGAAAACTCATTGCTCAAGAGGCCTCCGAAGGCTCTATCAAGGATCGATCCGGCATGTTCCGCCTCATCCTTTTCCTGCAGGACCGCTGCACCTTTGAGGACTGCTTGTGCGTTTAATGCCTCGTCGGATGATTCTATCTTCGCCGCTGCTGCAACGTTATAATACCGGGTCGGATCGATGCCCAGTCTTGCAACTTTGAGGTATATGCCGCGGGCTCTCATGGCTTTTATGCGCGCCTGTTTCGGCAGGTTCACGTCTTTTATCATCCCTCGGAGAACGTTCCCGGATATGTTCTCCAGGCCTGCGTTTAGCACGTCCGGGAAACGGGCGGACACGTATGCGAGGAACCCTAGAGACCTTGTATGGAACCGGTCTCCCGGGGGGGTTTTAACAACGGTTATAAGGGCTTTCTTGACGCCGTCGGCATTTGCTTTGCCTCTTCTGGCGGCATCTTCTATTGAACGCATCTCCCTTTCGTCGGCGATGGGTGCATTAGGAGTTCCGCCGTAATAGAGGTAGTCTTTATTGTCATGAAGGGCGTCTATGTTTTCAACGGCTTTTCTGCGGCACTGTTTCATGTATGAAAACGTCTTGAGCGTCGGAAACGGTCTTCCGTCAGGCGATATGAGGCCCCGCTGCCTGTAGTCTTCGATATACTTTGTATAAGTCGCGCGGTTCACGTCCGTTTTCTTCGCGCGGTCCTCTATGATGTCTTTCTTCTGCCTTCCGCGGAGTACCTCCCACATAACAGATATCCTGACCTCGTCCAGGCGCTCCTGTTTCATGAACGTCGCCTGAAAGGTTTCCAGGTCTATTTTATCCAGGGCCGCATCTCTTTCCGCCAGCGGGTCCGCAGGCCTTTCCATTAAAGCCTCTGGGAAACGCTTTTCTATAGCCTCCCGGTTGACGGAAACAATTTTGCCCGAGGCATCGACCCCGATCAGGCCGAGGTACCGTAGCAGGCTGAGCGATACGTTGGATTTGTCTTCCGTTATGGATAATGGACCCTTTTCGTATATCTCTTTTATCTGTTTCAGCCGGCTGTCTTCTACGCCAAGCTTCCATATTCCCAACTCGTTCGAACCTGAGAGCAGGTCCAGAACAGTATTGAGTATCCCCTCAGTTTTTACGTCGAGTTCCGGGAGGATGGAATCACCGTGTTCCGACGCCTTCTCCCGCAGGAGCGAGAACTGGCTGTCCGTGAGGTTTTCTATGTCTATCGGATAGCCGTATTCCCTTTCAAGCGATACGGCAAGGCGTCTTGCGACAAGGCTCTGGGCGTCGTATTCTTTCAGGTAGTCAAGGGCGTTCGAGACTACGTTTGGATAAATCTTGAATCTGCTTTGCTTCAGGAGGCCGACGTATTCCGAGTGGGCCTTGCGAACGACATCCCTTTGGATCAGATACGCTTTTAAGAGCAGCTCTTTTGCCTTCTTTGCGGCCTGTGTGTCTTTTCCGTCGGCTGTCCTGTATGTGGAGATAGAGATCAATCGCCTCAATTCTGCCATAGAATAATTTTCCTTTGCGAATTTCTCGACGTATCCGTTCAACGCATCCAGGAAGTGATTGTCGCCGAGAAGCTCTCTTACAGACTTGATGAGTTCATCCTGGGTCTTTACGTTCTCGAATAAAAATGAATTGGATTCTTTATAGAGACCGTCGAGAGCCATTGCATCAAGCATGCACAGGGTCGCCTCAAGCCTTTCATGTACCAGGATGCCGGGGTTCTTTTGGTAGAATCCGGTCATCTTGCGGGCATCCAGCAATTGGATGTTTCTCCGAAGCTTGGGTGAAGTGAGTATGCGGGGTTTTTTCAAGCTCAAGTCACTCAGCGCCTCATTCGCCTTTACCTGTTCCAAGTTTTCTTTGAGATAGGTCGTAATCAGCAGTCGCGGGTCTCTGTAATACAGGTCATCCCAGCCCGCACCCATTACTTTCAGCGCGGCGCTGTTCCCGCGGAGACAGGAGGATGTAAGAACGTACGGGTCTTTGTAATAGACGTCTGCTCCGATTCTGCCATCTGTCTCCCGGAACAGATTCAGCTCGTCCAGGTTCTCCATGAGATGGGATGATGCCAGGATAAGGGGATTTTTGACGTACAGCCATCTTCCATCCCGTCCGGCGTAATCGGCGTTGTTCCCTGTATAGGTGCCCAGTCCGTCAAGGAACTTATGGTTGTTCACGAAGTGGTCCGACGCCAACACCTGGGCCAGGCCGAAAGTGTCAAGAGTTTTATGGTCCTTTTCAGGTAATTCGAAAAGCCAGGAACTAAGATCCTTATGTTCTCTCAGGAAGAGCAGGTTCTTTTCGAGATGGGACGTGGACAGGATGCCGGGATTTTTCTCAGCCAGGTAGAACAGCCCTTCGTCCTTAAGCAGAGCATAGTTTTTCTGCATCAACACCGATCTGAGGAACAACTGGTTTTCTTTGCATAGACCGAGCAGGCCTTTTGATTCAAGGAATCCCAGATTATCCGCCATTACCTCAAGTTTCCCCATACGGCTCCCCATCCGTATAAGGTCAACGTTCACGGGAACTTTATAATGCACGAGCAGCGCCGCCTTTTTCACGTCGAGCGGGCCGAAGACTATGCCTTTTGAATTGCCTGAATGCGACAGATTTTCGAAATAGCGCATTTCAAGCTCGGAATAACCTCTTGAGATATCTTCTACAGATACGTCTATGCCCTCGCCGGCCAACTGTTCCATGACGGCCTTCGCGACCTCCGGATAGGCGTATGCGCGTATTCTCAGACGTTCCGGTTCAATGAGCAGCCTTCTTTTATCGGTAATGGAACTAACCGGAAAGAACTTGGAGAAGAATTTAGCATTCTCAATTGCTGCATCATACCTGTCAATGAGCTTTGCCGTAAGCTCAGGATTATCCGCAGGCAGAATGCCTCTGTCCAGGAGGCCGACTGTCTGAGTTAAATACTCTCTAAGGAGAGGATTATCTATCCCCTCAAGACCCATGCCATATTCAGAGGCCGAATAATCCGCAGGCAGGACTTCCAGGAGTTCCAGCGGCAGCAAGCCCTCCGCTCTGAGCGAGTCAAGCACCTTCCATCCCTTGCGTATCCTCCCTAAGGTTTTATTATCAACCCGGGGCAGTTCCCCGGCATTCTCGATTGATACTGCCGCATACGCCCTGCTGGCGCAATCGAGAACTGCCCGTTTCCTCTCGGCGGATATACGGCTGTTCTTTACGTATGCAGCCACATCCTCGAGGGATAATATGCCTTCAGTGTAAAGCGCCCTCAGGCAAAGCTCCGAGGAAGACAGGCCGGCTTTGACAGTCTTGCCCTGATCGCCCTCCAAAAAGCCTTTTTCATGCTTTCTCCCTGCGAGTTGCCTTAAAAGACTTATTCTATTCGCCCGGGCAGAAAGCGCCCTGCGCTCGTTCTCCGAGATGCCGTAGGATGCGATGAAACGGATCAACGAGAGCGCCTCGGGCCCTCCGAATGAATGCTGCCCCGAGGCCGCGCGTGATCCGACGCGGGCCCAGTATCCCGGATCAAGGCCGCCTGCATAACCGGGAGAGATATTGACGTTATCGGATTTATGATCTGTCAACTCCTTAAAGGAAGCCATATCATTTAAGGCTTTTTCAGACATTCCCTGGATTACGTTTGGATCGGCTTTCGGGAATTTCCCGGATAATAGCCCAATAATGCCTTCATGATCCGCTTTTACGCAGGTCCTCTCTATTTCGATTAAGGCGTTTTGGACTATTCCTCCGGTCAGTTGCGGAATATCCAGAGCCGACGTAATTGTTTTTTTGAGTTCTTCAGGCAGTGCCGATAAGTTTTTGTTCTCCAGACCGTTCACAGCCTCCTTAAGCTTTGTTTTCTCCGATTTCACGGGCCCGATACATGCTGCCCTGGTTTTTCCGCTCTTGTCGATGAAACGCGCCCTCCATACGCCTTTCTCATCAGGGTACAAGTCACCTATCCTTACCTTGTTCTCGCACTGCTTGTCTTTGAGGGCTTTGTCTTTTAGGCTGATCACTTCCTGCAGGGTCTCAACGTCTAATATCCCCCCGTATTTCAGGTTCCATATTTCTATCCCGTGCGATGCCGCCAATTCCAACGGGGATAGAGGCGAAAACTTTCTTGCATATATCTTTCCCCCGTGAACGAATCCCTGGGATTCGAGTTTTAAATCTATGTCCAGGTCTTTTACTTCCCCTAAACATAAGACCACGCCGCCGATCATGTCCGTGATTTTATCGATGTCTTTGTGGACTACGATTGTTCCGCCTTTTTGCAGCATGATCTCGCCGGATACGCTGCCCATTATTTCGATCAATCCGCCCAGCAGGACCTGGCCCGTCATTCCGGTAACGTCTCCGTAAATACGTATGACGCCTGCGCTCATCCCGTGATGTCCTATGCTCGCAGCGTTGCCCAAAACTTCCACGATGCCGCCCGTAATCCTCCATGCAATGTCGTTTGCATTACCCAGGATCTTCAGGTATCCCCCTGAAAGTTCGTGCGCTATGTCTTGCCCGGTCGCATCGCCTCTGACAAAGGCAAGCCCGCCCCGCATCTTTCCAAATCCGTGGCCGATGTCTCCATCCACGACAAGTATGCCCCCGGCCATGTTGTCTCCTACGTCTTTTCCAGGGAACCCGCGTATTATGAGAATGCCGCCCTCCATGTCCCAGCCGGAGCCTGCGCCCGTATTCCCCTCGACAAGGATGCGCCCATCATGCATGTTTACGCCGACATATTCCCCTGCATCGCCTTTTATATGGATCGCCCCGCCCTTCATCAATGAGCCGGGAGAAGACCCGACGTCTGAGGCAAAATATATCTTCCCCTTTTCAAGGCCTTCTCCAAGGTAATCCACGATGTATCCGGTAGAAAGCATGTCTTTTAGATCATCGGAAGAAACGACCCGGCCGGGATCCTTGTCTGCGGCAATCCCTATAAGCTGACCCACCTGGCGGGAATAGGATCCGTAATTCAAATCCGTAGAATATAGATCGATCGAGTTTAGGATTTTCAGCAATTCTTCCTGGCTGCATTCCTTGACCATTTCACGCAGGGCGCTTAACTGGAAAACGACCATCTCCTCTTCATCCCGGAACGACGGCATCTCGATACTCTCCAACCGTTCAATCAACTGGGCGAAGCTCGTTTGCCCGGCCGCCTGAGTGCCGGTTATTCGATCTTTTTGATTGGATAATCCTGAGATTTTTTCTCCGTCTATTTGCGCCAGCTCTTTTACTGCGGGCCCATATTCTTTTTCCTCTCTCAAGGCTCTTTCGAACATTCTTTTCGCGTCAGGCTTTCTCCCTGCCGCAAGCATCTCTCTTCCGCGCTCCGTCAGGACTTTCGCCGAGTCGCTTCTGATCTTTGCATTCCGGTAGCAATCCAATGCTTCATCATGCTTTCCGAGCATCGACAGCACGTCTCCTTCTTTTTCCCAGACGCTTGATGCATTTCTTCTGAGGCCTGTTATGTTTGAGTAGAACGTACGACTCTTCTCAAGATACTCAGCAGCTTTCTGTTTTTCCCCCAAAGCAAGAACGTTCCTTGCCAAGGAAAGATAAACATTGCCGAGGGTGTAGTGCAGGAAAAGATTTTCCCTGGAAGAAGCCAAATATTTGCCAGGAACGCTCCTTATCAATTCAAGTGTCTCAGCATACTTCTCTTCCTGTACGCAGCCGCCTATCCGGAAAGCATATAGCATCAGTGCGTCATCAACCTTGGATAACCCGGAATATTTTCTTCCCAGCAAGTCCGCCTTTTCGGTACTGATTCGCACGCCGTTGACTAAATCCAGTACGTCGTTCCTACCGTCTGATTCAAGCAGGACGTAAACGTGGTTGTAAGAAGTATAGAAGCATACATCCAAGCCGATGGCCCGCCCGAATAAAACGCCCAAGGCGGAAAACCCGGGACATTTAGCTTCTCCGCATACGCCGTCCCCCAGAAGACCCATTGAGAAAAATGATTCTCCGCCTTTTGCATAGGAAAAACCCTTTCTATGTACCCCTGCAACGTCTTTCGCCTTAAACCAGGACACCATCCGATTAGCTTTAAGCAGAACGGGAGAATCCGTTTTAACGCCTTTGGCTGCGAAGAACTGGGATATTTCAGTCTCCAGAGTCGGAGCATCAATCCCGGTCAGGGACATTAGCTCTGATGCAGCCGGGAAAACGTAAGACACATTCACCCTTCCGCCCCCGTCCTCGTTCTCTATGTTCAGTTCGGCGTATCCCCGCGGCAATTGCGTATTGCTTTCCAGCGCCTGCTCTAGCATCAGGTCTTCTCCCGTCAGAACCTCGGGCCTGCTTTGGATGAGTTCAAGAACGTCGCTTCTTTCCAGCAGCAGGTCTACCCGGTCTTTGAATCTTTCCAGGTCTATTCCTGCCGGGTCGGTTCCCCTTTTGATCAGGTATGCCATGAAGGCAATATATTGAGGGGATGAAAGATAGGGTTTTTTTCTGATCACTCGCGATGCTGCAACAAGTTCTTCAGAGGCTAATCCCAGGGGTTTCACAATATTCTCTTGCGATATTTCCTTCCACGCGGTTTGCGCAATGCCCGGGCTGCCAAGGCCTATTCCAGTCAGATATTTGACTGTCCGGGTATGATATGATGCAAAAGACTCTGTTTTCTTTCGGGGAGAAATGTTTTCGGTTATTTTCCGGCATAGTTCGGAATCTTTTTCACGTATCGCTTCAAGCTCTTTTCCGGCCCCGGGATTTTTTTTAAAGAATGCGCTGCACAGTTTTTTTAAGATAATTTCCGGAGATATCAATCCTTTTGTGCCGGGTGATCCTTCCCATATGAATAGATCGTATGTTAATTCCGTCCGGTAGTCCGATTTTTCGATAAGCAATCCTTCTTTGTTTACGTATCCTATATGGAGCAGCGAGCCGCCGGTTTTTTTATAGGCCTCGCATACTCGTCGGTCCAAGTATGACTTAGCCGTTAAAAGGATGCCGCCTTCTTTTAATATTCTCATAGCTTCCAGGACGACCATGCAATTTGTATATCTATCGGCAGAATACGTATGCTCCAGCACGTCCCCGAGGCTCACTACGTCCGCACGTTCGGATTTCAGAGGCAGGCGTTTCGTCATATCTGCCTGGACGTAATCCAGGAGGCCTTCCTGAGGCAGGAATGCCGGATCGAACTTGTAGCCTTCCATCTCTACCTGGACGCCTGCCCTTGCCCCGGCCAAGGTCTTGTCTACGCCTATCACGCGCCCTTTTTCTCCGATGAGTTCCTGTAGTTCCCTTGTTGCCCGGGCGACATGACTCGGCTCCTCACGCGCGATCCCTCCGGCAATGCCCATATCGACGATGACGGCCTTCCCCTTCATCCCGCCTAGGTAGGATTTTATGTAGGCATGCACGTCGGAGCTTCTGCCTGGATCGCTTATTTGGCTTTCCTTAAGTTTTTTTCTATCTGCATCGGAGAGGGTCTGCCAGAATTTTTCTCCAGACAAGTTGATATTCTCAAGGGCTTCAGCCAGAGGATTCCCAAGGCGCCTGAGGATTGGATCGTTTTCGGCGATGTTGAATATCTGCGCTGCGTAACGCGCTATCGCCCTAGTAGCTTCCCTGTAAGCTTCCATGCCCTCTTTCTTTTCGATCCGCTTTGCAAGCCCGCATATGTCCGCGCTTATTCTTTCAACCCCCGGAGCAAAGTGCATTAGCTGCATCTGAGAAACCGCAGAAGCCAGGACTGAAAATGCATAAGCCGAATCTTCTGCTTTCCCGGAAACGGCCTGCTTTCGGATCTGCTCCATAAATGAGTCGTATGTCTTGTTGGATTCGGGACTTGTCGTCGTTCCATTCATTAGGCTTAACTGGGCAAGGGTTAATATCATCGAAGTGATCCGAATGCGCTCCGAGGGAACCTGCTCGGCGTTCAGTTGATTGTAAAGGGTTTGCATATCCGATTCCTTCACGCCTATTGACAACAACAGGCCGGCAAGCCGAGAGAGATAGACGCTCTTTTTCCAGCCAAGGCTCGCATTGGATGGGACGGCAATTCCATGAGCCTGCGCCCGGTCAGCCAATTCTTTTTCGGATAAGGCCAGAGTCTCGTCTATACGGGACAGCTCGTTGACGAGCGTATGGGCTTGAGGAAGAGAATATTCTCCGCCCCAGTACGGATTCGCCTGGAGTATGCCGTCGAGGATTTTCTGTTCAAGGGGCATGTTTTCTATTCCCGCATCCGGGATCTGTTCTTTTGGATCCCTGCTTTTCAGATCAAAGTATTTTTCCCCGTCTTTCTTTGCTATCCCGGTCTTTTCATAGAACGGCTCGGCCCTTGAAAGGGTCCTCCACAGGTGCATTTTCTCGTATCCTTTATCCAGGAGTACGAGTTTCATCATGTTCACTAGTGTCGTTCCGATCCCCCGGTATTTTCCGCCCATGAACGTGCTGTACCCAGCGCGTGTTTCCTGATCCGAATATTCGAAGTCGGATATGTACGGCTCATTCATGTCTCCCCTGAGAGAGCACGTCAGGTGAGCGATCTCGGCATAGCCTTTTGTTTCCTCAAGGGAGGGATCATGTATCGAGACCTTGAACGATTTTTCCTTTTGGTCTACGTAATACCTTAATTGGAAAACGTGTCCGTCGCTTGCGGCGAATCGATACCCTTCTCCTGATGCGCCTACCGAAAGGAATTTATTAACGTCAAAGGCCTGCTGGCCTAAGCCCATAAACGACCGTATAAGGGAGGGCGTTATGTTCAGCTTCTCTGCGACGTTTTCCAGCGTTATCGTTTGATTTCCTTCGGAGTCGTATGGTTTGCCGATCTCTTCGGGCGAAACGCCATCGTTCTCGTATCTTATGCCGGACGCACAAATGATCTGCACGATCCTTGCAACATCCGTAGAAGATATTTCTTTTCCTGCGAGAGAGGAGATGTGCTGTTTTATGTTATCCAAGGCATTTGGAAGGACGCTGAATGATCCCTGCCCCCGGGATCCGTAGGCCTTGTTCCTTATGTCGGGCTTGGGTATCTGGTATCCTGGATCAGGGGTGTCGAAGTCGTAGGCGTATTTTCCTTCGGCATTCAGCCGGGCTCCCGTATCCTTATAAAATTTTATGGCTTGTGTAAGCGGATTTTTGACGGACATTGATGAGTATCCAGTCTCCTGTAAAAGCAGTTTCGTACAATATAAAAGGGTCGTTCCTATCCCTTCGTATAGTCCGCCGTCATGCGAGCTGTATTCACGTTCAAGAGAATTATAATAAAAGAAACTTGTTATGGATGGATCCTCACCGCTTTTAGGCATCTTCGCCGTCAAATATGCAACTTCTTTGTTGTTCTTTCTTAAAGGGTCGCTTATTTCAACCGTTATAGAGCCCTCAGTCTTTGAATAAGTCAAAAAGAATTCTTTTCCGTCGTCTGCGGTATATCTATATCCGGGGGATGAATTGGCCTGCGCAATAAAGTCTTCGTCCGAGAAGCGCCTGATCTTCCCGGGGTCTAGTCCCTCCTTTTCCGCAGCAGAGAGGGCTTTTCGCATGATATTTTCAGAGTAGCCAATGTAGATCGAGTTATTCTCTTTTTTTGCGATGCGGGCGAGCAGTTTCGAATAATCGAGGGCTTCTTCTATGTAGAATGACACATTCGCGCCGTTAATATTTTCAAGTGACGCAAGTATCTCTTCCGCCCGGCTCTCATACGTAACTGAGGACTTCTTCCTGTTCACCGTCAAGTTCCCGGAAGACTTACGCACCTCATACTCGTAAGTGACCGGACCGAAAGCTTTCCTGTGCGGGCCGTAGAGCAACGGTTCATGAGCGACCGGCACATCCTGTGAAGCCGCCTTTTTCCGGAGGGACGCAAACGCTTCGTCGATCTCTTTTAGCAGAAATGCGTCCATGCCGTCAAGAGACTGCCCTCCCCCGGACCCCGTTCTTTCCAGTCCCCCGTTTGATCGCAGGACCTTAGTTTTTATAGTCTCTAGTTGCAGGCGGTTTATGCCCGGCAGGACTCTTTCGATACTGTTTATTGTTTTGGAAAGTCTGTTTTTTTCCTGCGGGGTAATCGATATGACAGAACCAGGTCCCCTTGCGGCGTTTTTCTCCGGAGCGCATGCTGCCCTATTCCGTCTTTTAAGCGCTCTTCTGAATGCTAGATAAAACTTTTTTCTTCTATTAGGCTTCATTTCCGGGGGGAGGGAATGAAAATCTATTTATTCTCTTATATTAAAGTCATATTTTAGAATAATATTTAATATTTTATATATATAGTTAAACATTAATATATATCGGTAAAACCTCTTAAAACATGTTTATGCGCCCAAATAAGCTCATCCTGGCAGGACTTTTGTTATTGAATCGATGCTTTCGACAACCTCGGAAGGTTTCAGGTGCGTCTGGCATAGCTTCAAGAGCATGCCGTTTGCTATCTCCCGCACGTACGCGTCAGGAGAATACGCGGCAGTAACCGCGAGGCGCACAACGAGGCTTTTGGGGTGGTTCCCTCTCAGATCGGCTACGTCGGTTATTTCTTTTACCAGCTTCCGGGTAGATGAAATGTCCATAAGAGGACGCAGATGCTCTGATAGTATCCCCGTATCGGAAACGTTTTTTGCCGACATCTCCTGGTAGGCCTTCGACAGAGAGGATTTCATGGAGAGTTCCATTATATGATCCGTCTGCCTGCGGTATTCTGCGTCCTGCTCTCCGACGGAATACAATGGAAGCATCAGTTCAAGGTTCTTTGCAACGTAAAGCAAGAGGTCGTAATATGGAAGTTTTGACAGGTCTTTTTCTTTATCACGTAGGCGCTTTATCACGCTTATCGTAGCAAGATATGCGAATCCTTCGGCGTATTCGTCGGCCTGCGTGATTATCTGGCCGGCAGTATGAGGCATCTTAGAGTTCGAGTCCGCTCTTATGACCCCGTGGGATGCGCCTTCGTGCAGGGCTATCACGATCCTCACCGCCTTCCTAAGCATTGGAAGATTCTTGACTTGTCTTCCCTCCGAGAGTACTTTGCCCAGCAAGACAGCATGTTTATCGCATTCCTCCGCCTCGTCTACGTGCGCTTCAATTACCTTCGAATCCTTGTCGTGAAAAGCCCTGCCGAATCCTTTGCCGTAGGATACCCTGCACTCCATTCCGGGAATGCCTAGTACTTCATAAGACAAGGGCAGAACTTCCCGCGTTACGAATGATTCGAAGCCCCCGGTTCCGATATCCTCCTTGAAGAAATCGGGCTGGGCGCCGGGGTTGAGCGCATCCAGAGTATTGGCAATGCTTCGTACCGTGAGAACATCCATCTCTTCCTGGAACCGGCGCGAAGCAATCCCTCTTTCCCTTGCCTTTTTCTCCTCTTCTACCCTTTCTTCTAGGACGCGAACGGCCGAAGCGCGTTCATCAATCGCTTTCTTAAGTTTCTCATGGGCCAGGGCTGCCGCGACTGCCAGATCAGAATCCCGCATCTGCGGATATTTCCCGGAATATGAAAGGAATGCGCCCAACTCGCCCAGAACGTCTCTGGAGTCTTTTTCATTCTCCGAAAACTCATTTACCTGCTCTTCGGTCAAACCTGCAAGCTGCACTATTCTCAAAGCGGTTATTCCCTTGTCAAGCCGAAACCGCGTTTTTATTTCTTTGACGAGATCAGAAGACTCCATACCCTGCTCTTCCAGTATCGCGAGTATCTCGGATATGCCCGGAGCATACCCATAATGGATGATCTCCTCAGGGCCTATCATGTCCAGGCAGGCGGCAAGAACCGTTGTTATGAACCCGGTCGCTTCTTTGTCCATGCCCTCTTTAAACATGTATAAAGATTCATCGATAGACACTCCAAGCACCCATGCGAACAATGACTTGTCCTTGAATAACCGATCATCTGAAAACAGAACATCCAGTGTGTCCAGCACCTTCCCGTGCAGCCCGAGTTCTTTACTCACAGCCGCCCTGCATATCAGCGCCTGGGCGTAGCCGGGCTCGCTCCTGTTTGAAAGAAATACGCCGTCGTAGCAGTAAGATGCTTCTTTGTAGAACCAACGGGTAATTTCCTCCCGTTCCAGGAAAACCGATTCCGCCAAACGGCCTTCTGACCGCTCTTTTGCATCAAGAGACTCCTTTGTCAGTTCTACCCTCTCATCTACGGATAGTGACACGTCGTCTAAAGCCTTTTTGTCCGGGGAATAACTCAATTCACTATCCTCTGATGCGCTCTCCTTTAATTCCCCTGCAAGTATCCCGTTCCCGGAAACGGATGCAAGAACCGTAAACGAAAGGAGAATATCCCCTACGCGGGCCTTCTGGCGCAGGGTCCCGGCATGCAGGTAAGCCATGTGGAAATCCTGGATGTCTTTTACTTTGTCGATCTTCCCTTCTTTGATGCCCTTTCTGATGGATGCAGTCCCGCGTCCGAGCAGTGCTTTGTATCGCAGGTCTTTTTCCTCAGGGGAATTATCCGTTATACCGTCAATGACTATCGTGTAGCGCTCAATTGCTTTATCATATTGCCCCGCAAGACGCAGGTCGTCGGCTGCTTCCTGCAGTCCCTTGATCTGTGAGATATTAACGCCGGACATGGGGTTAATAGCGCCATTTATCTTATCGGATATCTTGGAACACTGCAGGGCCTGCTTTCTTAGAGGAGAAATGCCTCCCGTTTTTTTACGGGTCTTTTTGGAGGAGACGTTTATAAGTGCTTCTGAGCGGTTATGCCAAATAGAACCGTTAGTCCCATAGATTTTCAGCCGCTTCCCGTTTTCCTCTGTCAGCCACTTAGCGCCGCATTCCTGATCCCGTTCAAGGGCCTTTTCATAGAAATCAATTGCTTTCTTATTCTTCCCCATGAGGGTATAAACATCTCCCGTCCCGTTCAACGCCGCCGCCTTGTTCGAAGCGTATTTAAGCGCCTGATCAAAGCATTCCAGCGCCTTATTCAGATTCTCCTGCCGGGCCGAATTGTCCGCTTCTATCGCGCCCAGTTCCAGGAATATCTCGCCCCGCATCTTCCAGGATAAAGCGTGAAGAGGCCCGTTCTCCGGACCGGTCCTGCCGGAACCGAAAAGAACCGCGTCAACGCAGCCCAGAGCCTTTGCATACTCGCGGGAAACAAGCAGTTCCTCTGCCAGGGGAACTAATACATCGGCTTTCGGGCCGGGCAATAATTCTTTTATGGATTCTTTTCCTGAGTTTACAGGTCTTGCCTTTTCGGCATTCTTCGTCTCCAGCACCAATGCAGTCACCTTATTTGCACCGGCACAAATCTTCGGGATGACCAATGAATCGCCTGAGACAATATATGCCCTGGAGCCCTTAACAGAAGAGTCCGTTAGAACAATCGGCATAGACCCCTCCTTTCCGGGAGAAAATATGCCTTCTTCGATGTTCTTCTTTGCCTGCGCCGCGTTTGCAGGCATGAATGCGTCTGCGTCTACGTCCTTTATTTTGATGTCCACGACACCAAGATTCTTCAGGATCTGGTACTCGCTGAAGGAATCATATTTTCCGTCAAGCCTGCATGCAGCAGGATAAATGCCTTCGGCCGCTTTCCTGATCAATTCGAACCGTTCAAAGAGCTTCGATGCAATCCCGGGCTTAGCATTCTTATCGCCTGACGATGCCAGTTTTTTGAGTTTGCCGTATCTCCTCGGATCGTCAGCAAGGGCGTCTATGAGTTCCGGGATCAGGAGCATGCGTTCGATTATCTGTCCTGCCGCATCCTCCAGGTTAGCATCCTTGAGGCCGGGATATCGCCCGTTCGGGGAGAGGAATAGTTCAAGCTCTTCATAGAAGCCGGGATCCTTTATCAGATCGTCGACGAGCTTGGCAGAGGTCATACGGGACACGGCCAGTATCTTCTTTGCGGTGAAGGGCTCTTTTGTTTTCCTTGTGTCTATTTCTTTAAGGCTTCTTAGTGTGCGGCCGGTTTTCAGTGATTCAACAGTCTTGCGGATGTCTTGCGGATTTTCGGTTGATTCGTGTTTTGCTTTGTAATATTCGTTGTCTTCAATCCGGTAGGCTTTGCTGATGAAGATATCCACATTCTTTTCGACATCGGACTCCGCTGCCTTTATTCTTAATGTATCCAGGTCCTTTAGGAGTTGTGATCCGGGAGGCAGATACGTTGCATAGTTTCTCAGGGTATAAAGATATTTTAGAACATTTTGCAAAGAGTAGTCAGTTTCCAGCATCTTAAGGATTGATCTCATATCATCCTGTATCTCTTTAATATGTTTTATATAAAGCCTTGCTTGTTCTGAACCATTATTCTCCGCCGTTTCCAGTCCCCCGATTGCCTTTTTGAATTCATCATCCGCCTTTTTGGCAAGCCGCTTAACAGACAGTATATCTTTTAGTTCGTCTATCTTACGCAGGCGCATGAAATACTCTTTGTCGCGGACTGCTAGATCAAAGCTGTATGGACCGGTCTCTTTGCAGGCATCTATTTTCAGAGCAGACGTGTCCTTTCCAGTGACTGATTCAGTCCTGTGTAATGAGATATTTCCGTTATTCAACAATCCAAAAAAATCCATGTCCTCAGTCAGATAACGAATAAAATCAGGCTTAGAAGGCTTAAAGGAATCGATTGTTTTTTTCCCTTTTATTTCCCCGGGGCGGGAGTGAATATTCAGATTAGGTTTCTTTTTAAGTTTTTTAGCATACCGCTCAGTTGCATACACGCCAACGGAAAAAGGGAAGAAGATATCCTCGTATACCATGTCGAATTCTTTTTCCAGTTTTGATGCATTCTCCAGGTTCAATCTCCCAAGGTCTACAAATCCGTTCTTTTCATCCCAGCCGGATGAATTACCTGCTGCGGAAAAGAATAATATATTCTCCGGAAGTTCTACGTCCTCTATGTAAACAACCGGATTACCTCCTTTATCAAGGTATTCCTGCGCGTATCCGTATACCATGATTTCAGTTATCTTCTCGCCCAGGGTCTCGTTCATTTTCCGGAACCTCTTGAGTTTTTCTGATGCGAAGACGCTGTAAATGTAGCAAACGCCATCAAAGAACTCCATGCACCCGATCCGCTCCGGCTTCAGGCCGTCCACGAAGGTTCCGTATCTTGCGCCTTTTATGGGGCCGCTGCGTTTCAGGCTTTTGATCTTTTTATTATAAGAATAGCTCATACGCGAAAAAATCGCTTTAGCCGCAAGCTGGGCATCTTTTTGCATTCTTTCGACTGATTTGTTACCGGAAGATTCGAAAAAGACGTTCGGAATGCCTTCAGAGTCTGCAGCATTTGTTTTTGCCTCGGATGCCACAGGAGATTTTAATGGAGTTATCGGTTTATCGATCTCTTTGTTCAACAGGGCATCAAAGGATTTTAATATTCCCTGTACGACGCCTTTATTCTGTTTTCCTATCTCCCTGATAAGGTCCTTGAACTTACCCGGATCTGCATCCTTCGAGTATTTGAGTTTTATCTGCACGATAGACTTTATAATCCGGTTTATTATCTTTTCATCCCCTTCCAGGGACACTCCAAAGAATGAGTTTTTATCGTTTTCCGCATACCATTTCGCAATGGATGCCAGAGCCTCTCCGTCACTGTCGGTCCCGGATAGAAGAACGGTGAAAAGGTCTTCTATGGAAACCTCATTTTCCCCGGTCCCGGTCCTGGGTTTCGCATCCCCTGCAGGTATCTTTCTTTGGCGTTTATCCTGGCTCTTTTTTCCGGGACTTTTCTTATCCGGTTTAGAAGGGGAGAAAAAGCCTCCTGAGTCCGAGTCTCCCACGCCGGGCGAAAGGTATTTGACTATTTTGACCGCGTCAAGCACTGCATCCCAGTATTGAATCGCATCGTTCGGATTCATCTCATTGATCTTTGTGTGCAGACTACTGCACTGCGCCTGTGCTGCAGCCTTCTTGGTTTCGTCTGTTTCATAGAGAACCGTTGCGGACAGTCTTGCGATCGCTCTCTGGAATTCTATCTCGACGTCCTGCCCCGGCTCCGAATATCTGCGGTTTGCTTCGTCCTCCCGGTAATCCACGCCCCCCCGCAGGTTCCAGGAGTTTTCCAGCGTCTTCCCGGCTGATTTTATTTCCTGGATGCTTTTAAGGGGCTTTGCATCTGCCGGCCTGATGGGGGTAACCAGAGGCGTTATTCCAAGCAGATAGTCTGCGACGCTATTCAGGTCGTACTCGTGCACCCTGAGAAGCTCCTGGAAGCCCAGTATCTGTGCGTAATATTCTTCTGTGATGCTCCCCATGCCGTGTTCTTCCTGCAGGAAGCATGCGTGCGGCACTATGTCTTCCGAAAGCAGCACGGCGTATTTTTGGGAGTATTCTTTCGGCTCTGCTTTTATGGTCCAGATCTTTTCCTTTGCAGCCCACGCATCTTCAGTATAGTAGAGCATGCCCAGCGCCCGGTACCATTCTTTCTCTTCTTCGGTCTTTGCATTCTGGGAGAGGTTCCAGGCGATAACCTTCGGGAGGATCATTGAAAGTGCTTCCGTGTACGCAGTCAGCCCGGAGAGGACGCTTCCTTCCGCAGGATCCTTGTTTAATTTCTCGGATAGGAATCTTTCTACCAGGTGACCGGATATCTCGTGCAATTCCGCGTATCCCTGCATCAGCCGGGCTTCTTTTGCGTCTTCCGGGACCATGTGCGAAAAGTGGCTGTATTTCTGCCCGTCCAATAGGACGCGCCAGACGCCTTCCGAGAATTCCGCGTTCTTGGCGATCAATGTAAGCTCTGCGGAATCTGCGGGAGACAGGCCGAAAAGCTGCGAAAGCACCGGGACTACGTTATGCGCGAGGAATGCGCCCATCTCGAAGGGATGCTGTGTAACCCGGGGATCGAACCGGAATAACCCGGGCGACTGCTTTGGGTTTGTTCTAATGGATTTTTTCGCGTTTTGCATTGATTCGAAGGCGAGGTCTTTTTCTTCTGCTGCAAGAGAGACCCAGCAGCTCTCATCAATGAGGCTTTCTATGACATTCTCATGGGATTCGAAAGAGTCGAAAGAAGGACTTGCCAGATCATCGCTCTGCACGGATTCAAGCGGTTCGTCGAGTGGCCTGGGAACGGCGCCCCCGAGCTCCTTTATCTTTCCCCCGAGGTCTGATAGGTTTTCTGCGATGGCTACCGAGTGGTATGTCACTTCAGTATGGGATGAAAGCAATTCTCTTACGCCTGCTTCTTTTCTGCTGAACGCCTCACCGTATTTTTGCGACGCCTCCCTGTAGGCAGTCCATGCTTCCTGGTAGTAGTCGTAGGCTGTAAGGTATTTCTCCAGGTTGTCATCTGCCAATTCGGCAGCAGTCTCCTGCGCAAAGCCGAGTTCTTCGAATATGAGCGCAAGGCAGCTTAACGCCCCCGCATAGCTTATGGAAGGCGTTCCGGGTTTTGCGAACATACTATTCAGGACTTCCTGCGCATCTTCAAGGTCCTTCAACAGCCGGTTATACGTGTCCCCGGGGGACTCATCAATAGAACCGGAAACGTCTTCCTGCACCTTTCCTCCAGTAACCAGTTCAGAAACCGAGTTTTTTATTTTTTCTTCGGAGTCGTAGGCCGTCGGGGAATATTTGCCGGAGGCAAGCTCCGAATTGACGGATAACAGTGCCGCGTGGAAGCTCGCAATATCACCCTCTGACGCCGCCCCGGGTTGGGATAAACGCAGCATTTCGTTTATCATGACGGTCCCGGTTTTATAATTCAGCGGACCCAGATGCTTGAAAAGCGCCTTGAATTCATTCCTGTCCTTTTTGTAGGCGAACAGTATCTCGGGTCCGCAGACATTTATCAGTTCCGCCAGGCTCTTTACGTCTGCGCCGAAGAGGGCCCGTCCCATGTTATCATATTCATAGAGGTTCTTTAGTATCTGGTCGGCGCCGATACCCCAGTCCGACAGCGCGCCTTCTATCGTATGGTTCCTTTTGACTATGTCGCCAAGCCACCGTTTCCGCAGGCTGATGTCCGCCTCGACCGCCGAGAATACCGCTTCATAGGTTTTTTCCATTGCGTTATTGGAACCCATGTTCTTTAATCCGGCATCCAGTTGTGAATAGAAATTGTTGAAAGCCTCTTTTATCCTTTTCCTGCTGACGGTCTTTACGCCTTCCACCTGGGACAGATATTCGTCGAACAATGCATCGAAGACATCCGTCTTCCCTGCGAGGAAGGCCTCGGACATTACATTAAGCTTTGCCAGGTCATACTCCGGGTAGCCTTCCTTTTTGAATGCGGTCGCGAACCGTTTCAACTCATCTTGGCTATATGCACTAAAAGCGGCGGCCAATTTATTATCGATACCTTCCAGGCGATAACAGAGCAGGTTCAGTATCAGGGGAAGATAGCAGTTGTTAGCAATCGTTGCATCTTCGAATTCCTTGCCGCGGATGAGGTCGTATTTTCCTTCAAGCCTCTGCTTCAGATGATCCCTCATTATATGGTCTGCCTCTTCCGGGGCCGCGAACAGATTCAATATGAGAGGCGCATCCTCGTTAAAGGCCACAGATGGGAACTCATTTTCCCACGTTGTCTCTGCGACCTCGTTTATTCCGAGGCCGCTTTTGAAGGTTACGTCCGCATTCGCATTCAGGTCCTTAAGCAAGTTTTTCAGCCTGTCCCGGGGTTCTTGCGTAAGATCGCTTAAAGGCATGCCCAACCGCCCCAGGTAGTGCTCAGTGAGAAAGATCCTGCTGTAGGTTAATCCTATTTTTTTGTAGTTGACCCTGGACCCGGATGAATATCCTGCAGCGCCGTCAATCCTTTCAGGCTCCACTGCTCCATCCGTGCGAACCATCATCCTGGGAGGATTCTTTGCTCTTTCCGCGGTCTGACTGCCCGTATAAACGCTCACCGCCGCAGGCAAGCCGGTCTCCCGTATGTAAGACACAAGGGCCACAGGGTCGCCGGTGTCCAAGGCAAAAGAAATGGTTTCCATCCCGCCCTCAGCGACGACACCTGATACGAAGCCTACGAAATCCGGGACGCCGAGGGCATCGACGAAAGCTGCCGCTTTTTCGGGAGAAACATGCGACAACAGCTCTGCAAGCGTGTCTTCTCCGAGGCTGCTTGCAAGGGAGGATTCATTATCTACTCCCACGAACTGCGCGAATCTTGGGAGATTTATAGATACTGTCGCTGTAGATACCCCGGGTTCTGCCCGTGCCTGCCGGGGCGCTTGCGGCGCTGCATTCATAGGCACGCTTTCATAAACCGCCAACTCAGGAGGATATTTTCCGCCGTAGGCAGAGACGACCGCCCGGAATCCATCGGGTGTCCTGAGCCGGGCCGAAAGATCCGGAATCGATGATACCGCATGCAGCGCATTATCCATCCCGACCGCGTTCTTGAATTGTATGAGCCCGCCCAAAGAGAGGCTGCCCAATACCTGTCCGACCTGCTCTGCCGCAGCCGATTGGAGGATCTTTGCCGCGTCTTTTGCAGTCATCCTGCCGATGAATGCGTCCGGGTCCACTTTGGCTGCCGCGCTCAAAGCATTCAGCCCATTTACCGTGCGCACGTCTATGTCCGCCATGCCGTTTAGCACAAGGACCTTTGCCGCAAGCGTGTTTTCCATGGACGCGGGTATCCTTGCCCGGCTGAGGGCTTCGGCGGTCCCTCTCACCTGATTCAACAGGGAGCTGCCCGCAGCGGAAGAGCCGCAACCCTCAGACACTATCATCGGTTTCGCGTTCCATGCTTTGACGAGGACCGCGAATGCCTTGCCGCTCTCGGCATTACCTGCCACAGCGTCTGCAAACAGCCCTTTTATCTGGATGTGCGTGAGGTTTTCGGCCGGCACATTAACAAGACCGGATACTGCGTAGCTATTGGGAGCGACTGCGGCGTATTTTACGATAACCGCATCGACGCCGGATAACTTCATCTGGACGGCAATGTTGTTCTGCGGTGTCCCAAGGATGCTTATCGCAGAATCCGGGCCTCCGACTGCCGACGTGAATCTGATAAAATTCCCGAGGCCGTATTTCCCTATTATCTCCGACATCTGAATGGCAGCATCCGACGACAACATCTTGACGGCGTTCTCGACGCCGTAGCTGTCAAGGAACTTCATTGCGTTCGCCTGGCCTACGCTCTTTGCAAAAAAGTTTATCCCGGAAACGTTCTTCGGGTTAAGGCCTGCTATCCGTCCCGCTTTCACACCCCCATAATTTCCTATCAGTTCAACTGCAGCCTGCGGGTTCGCATTATAGAATGCGACTGTTCCCCCGGAGGATAGAAAAGCCCTAGCTCTTGGAGTGGTAACGTCCGCGGAAAGCCTCGCGAACAGGGTATTAGAAAGAGTAGTCCCGTCGGCGTTGTACTGCGTTCCGAGCATCTGCATCGTATTCTCGATCCCGGTCGAGGAGACTATCTTCCCGAATTCGGCTACTCCGAACTTGTTAACGTATTGTGCAGCGTTCTGGGAAACAGGCGAAACCATCAGTTTCAGGGCGTTTCCCGGACCGATCAAATCGACCAGTTTTGCCGCATTTTCCGCGCCGATGGATTTTGCGAAATTGTTCAGGACCGCTACGGTCTGCGGGTTCTGCAGTCCCCCTGAGACATTGATGAGGCTGGCTGCATTCTTCGGCCCGAAGAAGCTCACGTACTCCGATGCTGCGGGATTGGATCGATAGAAGTTTACCCCGGTCATCTTTCCTTCGGCAAGGAATTCTATTGCCTTCGTCGGCCCGAGGTCCGCGCGCATCTTGGCAAGCGCGGTCTGTATCTCCGGGTGTGAGATATTCACGCCGAGTATCTGCGTGGCCTGCCCGGCGTATTCCGGGCCGAACGCCTTCAGCATCCGGACCATTCCGTTGGGGTTTGAATTGAATGCGGAAATGCCAATCTCCGGGGTCGCGTATTTCAGGTATGTCCCGGCGGCCTCTCCTCCGCTGACCCTCAGGACGTTGAACATGCGCGTCGTTGCCTGCGCGTCTATCCGGAAGGCCCTTGCCATTATCTCGGGGGATGATGATGAGATATTTTTCGCCAGAATATCCGGGCGGACGTTCATCTTCGTTATGATGTTATTCGCGTATTCCGGGGACGTTAGCTTCACGAAACTGACGACTGCATCCGCGCTCGCATACTGGCTCATCGCTTTGATGTTCTGGACCCCGAGGCCCTGGGTCATCTTGTATACGAAGTCTGCGCCGCCTGCCTTTGCCACCTGGGCGGTGTATTTGACGTCGATACCGGCGTTAAACCATTCCGTCAACGCCGCCCCATGCATCTTGAATGCAGGCATGGCAACGTCGACGCCCGCTTCTTTAATGAACGCGTTGACTGTGGTCAGGCCGCCGTTGGCCTTGGAACAGACCTGGTTCATATAATGCATCGGGCCTGCGTTCTCGTCCCAGAGCTGGAACTTATTTACCTGGGGCGTCTGTATGACGGGTTTGATCAAATCATTCTGTGGCGCCTGAGGAATCTTTATTCCCTGCGCCAAATTTTGCGGCGTTACGCCTGCGTATTTTGCGCTCGTGTCCAGCCTTTTCAGGAAGTCGCTGTGCTCCATCTTCAGGGCGGAGTTTATGACCTCGTTTGCGGACATGTTGTAGTTCTTCTGGAAGTATGAGAATATCGCCTCCAGTTCGAATCCGTTAGCCCTCTTGAAGGACATAAGCTCGGAATCATACCTTGAAACGCCTTTGTTCCGCAGGTCCCATATCCTCTTTATGCCTGCGTCCACGCCCTTGCCGGAGAACAGGTAGCCGCGCTCCTGGTCACGCAGGATGTTTCCGATGAACTCCTGCTGCTCAGGATTGATGATCCCTGTAGTAGAGGAACCAACGGCTTTCCCGCTTATCAGGTCGAGCACGCGGCCGAGCAATCCTACGTTGGTATTGAAGGACTGCATACCGGGACGGCGCCCGTCGAACAATTCACCCAGGTTCTGGGATATCTCGTTGTCCCAGGATTTCATGGATAACAGGTCTATCTTCCCGTTCGTTATGAATTTTAATTCGCCTGCAAACAGCTTTGCGGCCATGGCCTCTTTCCCCGGGGCGCCGAATAACATGCTGAGATACGTTCCTTCTTCCAGGTCCATTTTGAGCTGGCCCTGCGCCCAGCGTCCGATAGGGAGCCTTTCGACTATTGGCTCCATCGCCTTGTCCCAGAGCATGAAACGGTTCGCGATAGGGGTCCTTGAGAGAATGAGATCGAATGGTTTAAGCAGCTTGATCATCGGCCCGAACATCAGAGAGGACCGATACGCGTTGCCGTATTCGCCGACAAGTTCCAGGTATGTGGGCATCCTGCCTTTTTTGAGGTAGTAGTCGATAGCGTACGGAACTATTGCCGCGCTCCCGCATATCTGTGAGATGTGCATTGAGGACGTGATCATTCCCCTTATGTCCAGCATCTCCCGCATGTCTTTTCCGAGGAGGTATTTGTTCTGCCATACTTCTCTTCCCCCGACGGTTACCAACCTGCTTTCCACGGAGTACAGCTCGAAGCCCGTTCCCTTTACGGGCCCCATTATCCCCCGGTATATGCTTTTCAGTGTCAGCGGGCCCTTGGGCAGCGCGGTCGATCCGCCGAAGCCGACGTATATCTCTTTGAGCAGGTTGAACGTGTTCTTCGGGATGTTGATTATCCCGTTTGCGACCCCCTTGAGAGTCAGGCCGAGGATGTAATCCTTCAGCGCCGCACCCACCGGCCGGATATCGAACGCCAACGTCCTAAATCCACTTAACAAAGTGCCTCGGCCGGTATAGTTGAGCGCCAGGTTGATAAGATAGTTCTTTACGCCGTTTGCAAACCCTCCCAGGGTTCTTTCCCCGAGAAACGGAAATAAAACCTTCCATCCGGAATTAGGTTTCTGCCCGTTCCATCCCCTGTTTATTTCATTGAATGTGGTCGTACGCGCGCTGACTATGTTAGCATTGATGAATGGATTGACCAAAGGTTTTACCTCGGTTGCGACTTTTCCAATGTATGGGATCCTGCCATAGAGTTTTGATGCGGCAGAACCAAGCCCGCGGGACAGCTCCAACGCCTTTGCGATCTCGGGAATCCTGCTTAATGCGTTCACCGCCTTGGTTGACCATTCAAGAGCCCTTACAAACAACGGGACGTCTTTTGCCATGAGGACGAGCCTGCCGCCCCATATCCCAAGCCGCGCATAAAGACCCGCCCCGCCAACTATGCAGGATATCCATAGCAGGATCGAAACCGGCACCTCCCAGACTCTTACTTTTCCGTCGCCGTCGGGATATACTCCCCCTATCATCTCGCACAATATCCCTTCGCAGAACTCCCGGTTCCACAATGCGACATACGGAGTCTCTTTGCCCCGTCCTTCTTCAGGCTCTACGGGATAATCCTTCGGGAGGATGGGCGCCCGGATATCCTCCGGAGTCTGAGGCATTGCGTCTACCAGAGTCTCTTTTATCTGGGAGTTTCTGGTTTTATGCAGATCCTGGTCGTATGAAAGCTGCTGCGAGAAGTCATAAACGAAACCCATCAGGACCCCGAAGACTAAAACGATAAGGATATAACTCGTCGCCTTAGAGATCATTCCAATTTCCATTTTGAGATAATCGGTCCTTTTTCAGGGGTTTTTTTATTAATAAGTCGTCTAATTCTAATTATTTCAATTATTTGTATTTTAATATAAAAGAATCTATGTATATTATACGAAAAACATACATATATATTATAAAAAAGTATATACATAATAAAAATGCCCCTTTTTAAAGACGATAAGGCAGGTCAGAAAACAGCATCGGAACTCAAACAGTACACTGACACAGTACGCAAGCTCGGAGACGAGGTAAAGATGCTCAGAAAAGAGGTGGAATTTCTTTCCCAGCTGGCCAAGAAGAATGAAGAGGCCATAATCAAGACAGATAAAAACGTTCAAGAGATCAATGAGAAGGTTAAGCGTTTGCTGAATATTCTGGAGATAGAGGGAAAAATTTAGATAATCATTTCTGATTTACGCCCATATTGACAAGATTTATGTGATTGGCCAGATATTCCTTGAACCATTTGCTCCACAGGGGATACACTTCCGGAAGGGTTTTTCCGAAATACAGTATCCGGTACCTGTTGTTCGACTCCTTGATATGTGTCGCCTCTATTATTTCTTCCACGTTTTGGGAGGCCTGTATCAGGTCGTTTATGATGCGTTCTTTTACTGTGATTATCTCATCTAATTCCTCCAAGGTTATCCCCTTGCGATTACAGATGCCTTTCATCAGATCGGAGTCCATGTAGAAGAATTCCTCCCGGTTCGTGTGTTCGTTGAATCTCATCAGGTCTATGAATGCTCCTTCCTGCTCCGGGTTCTCATCCCACCTTTTTCCGACCTCCGTTATCTGCATGACTCTGCGGGCTTTTCCGCAATCTGACCCAATCTCCCGGTAACGCACGCAGACGATCACGTCGACTGCCTTGAAGCTCGTCGCAGGAACGCCCAGGTCGTGCACTACGCGGTCCCAGGTAT
Organism: Candidatus Altarchaeia archaeon; assembly: GCA_049299895.1. Taxonomy (GTDB): domain Archaea; phylum Altiarchaeota; class Altiarchaeia; order IMC4; family QMZM01; genus CAIYYO01. The sequence continues at coordinate 15,625 of JBAQYF010000021.1, read as the reverse complement.
CGTACGGAGTAGACCCGTGTATCGTCCCCAGGACAGAATTTCCGGCGGCGCCGACCCGCATTGCCTCGAACAATACCCTGGCCTCTGTGCCTCTGACCTCTCCAAGCACAAGGACAGACTCCCCGAGTCGCAGAGCCGCGCGCAGGTTGTCCTCAGGCGCAAGCTCGTATCCTTTCCTGCTGGATATCGCCGACTGGTTCTTCAGATGTTCTATCTTCCATCCGGTATCCTTAAGGGTTTTTGACGGGAGTTCCGCGGTGTCCTCCATCAGGATTATCCTGTCCCGGGAATCGACCTCGGTTAAGAGGGCCGTAAGCAGGCTGGTTTTTCCAGATCCCCTCGCCCCGGTTATGAGCATCGCCGATTGACCGGATATCAGGAAGGATAGGAGCGCCGCAGAGCGCGCAGTGAGCATGCCCTTTTTTACGAACCTTGCGAGTGTCCAGGGGTTCTCGCTGTGTTTCCTGAAGGCATACGCGAGGCCTTCGAAAGTAGATGGTTCTCTTACGCCTGCAACCCGGATTGAAACATCTTTCAGCTCCATGTCCAGTATGGGATTTGCCTCGTCAAAAGGCCTTTCACTTATCGCCCTGAATTTGGAGGAGAGTCGTTCCATATCCTCCTCCGTCAGATATATGTTCGTTACGCAGCTTCCGTATTTCTCATGGTTGATATACACGGGAGTAGAACCCGGAGGCGAATCCACGAATATGTCCAGTATATGCCGGTCCCGGAACAGTATCTCCAACAGGCCATAGCCCGCGCTGTATCTTGAAAAGACTTCGGCGAGCCGGTCTATTTCCAGCTTGCTCTCATTGGGTGCAAGTTTAGCAAGGTTTTCGCACCCGAGCTTCCGGAAATACTCCCTTGCTTCTTTCGGATCGAAGACCTCAAGGGAATGTTCTCTGCTGATGTATTCATTAAGCCTGTTTAACAGCGCCACCTGATCCGGGTAAAGCCACAGCTCGGGAGGATTAAGGAAATAATACCTCTCGCCTTCACGTTCATAGATGCGTATATCACATCCTGCGACTTTATATAACGACACCATCTCAGTATTTTCCGGGACGCGCAGATCGACAAACGAGGAGATGAAAGTCGGCTGGATTGACGGTTTCAGCAACTGTTTTACATCTCTTGTCAGGAAAGCACGTATCAGACGGCACCGCTCGACAGAGTTCTTTATTTCTTCCAGAACCCCAAGATAATTGCGGATATCTTTTTCTTTTACTTCATCGACCGGCTTGACTTCTTTTGGTACGCTTATCCCTGACGGGCTCCGGTCGAGTATGCGCATATATTCTTCCATCACGCCGACAAGCATTTCGTATGCAGTCACGGGATTGGAATTAAAACAGTCCAAAAGCTCCAGGATAAAACGTTTATAACGCTCCTCATCGGCTTTATTCTCGCATTCGACAGCCGTCCATAGTTTACGGTCTTCAAATTCTTTCACCAGGTTGACGACTTCTGCGAGGAGATCGACTTCCCGTTTGGTATAAAGCTCGGAATAATCCTTCCGGACGAACTTGATCTCTTCGACATGATTCATCCGGATCATATCAATCGCCTGCTTCATGCATTCAGGCGAATCAAGGCTGCCCCCGTTAGAGCACCTGGAACAGTCGAAGCACAGCTTCTTTGTTCTTGCCGAATTAAAGCTTGTCTTGCATTTCATTTATAACACCTATATACTCGGGATCATCCCTGCAAAGAAGACCCTGCCAAAGGCCAGGACCACTGTGAGGATGATTACGGCCTTGGGAATAGCGCGGGATATCTCATAATTGATCCTTACTTCATCGTCTCCGTACTCGAGTATGGTCGTAAAGCGCATTAGAACCAATAACAGCAGGAGAGTATATACCCCAAGCATCACCGTCATAACGTCCGGTCTAAGTGCCGGCTCCTCCATCAGGACCATCGTCAGGCCGTCAACGGACGCCTCCTGCATCTTCGCCGTCGCCTTGTGCAGTATTATGATAAAAACCTCTGTGAGGGTCACGGATAAACCGCAGAGAACGGGCGCTATCACGACGCACGATATCTTGGTCATCGAAGTCGTATTGGACAAAGCCTCTCTCAGGTTTTCTTCCACCTTGCGTATGTCCCGGAAATGCTGCGCCGAATGGATCAAAGTTTGAGCGGCAGCGTCCACTCCGCGCTCCATGCTGTTCGCAAACAGCCCGAATAGCCCCCGTATTAACCCAGAATGCACGTCCTTCAGGCTCCCCCGGTCAGGATCGAAGAACGCGGACTTCATGTCCATGTTCATATATTTAATGTTCTTGACTGTGTTATCCAGCATTATCCCCAGATATGACTTACTGCTGCCGGGACCGGAAAGCATCTCAGAGACGCGGGCCAATGCCTCTTCAGGGGGCATCCCGCTCATAAGTCTGTTGCCTATGTGGAAGCATGACTCTATACAATCCTCTTCCGCCTGCTGCATCATGTTCCGGATCTTTATCCTTTCCACCGTATCGCTCCAGAAGAAGGCCCATGCCCCTGCAAAGAGCCCAAGGACCAATGGATACGTACCCCATTGTTCTACGAGCGGGTGTTCCACACCGATAAAATACGGAGCGCTGAAGATAGAAAAGAGTATAGTGATCCAGACGGCGAATTTGTAAATGGAAATCTCGTTATTGAGTATTTTTACTTTCCCGGGAGTCGTGAGTCCCGGATAGTCTTTGGGAACAGATATTGAGGAGAATGAAACAGGTCTCTTGGAGAGAATGTACTCGGACAAAATGAAAACTCCGACGACTAATAAGAGGAGCAATGTACCCACGCCGACCGGGGTTCCAAGGGAGAAACCCATCATGGACATCACGGGTATGAACAGAATCATAACGAGAGGTATCATCACCCCGAACATGAAGAGGAACATTATCGGGAGCTGCAGGGACTGCGCGAATTCGTTGAACCTGGATTTTATATTCTCAAGAAGATCCCGGAGAGCCCTGTCAAGCGTGTCAAGCCTGCGGTGTTCGTATTTTTCCACCTGGGACGAACGTATGGCATATAACGCATCCCTGAGCCCCTTAACATGCTCGGCCCACTGATTGCCCAACAGGGGCAACGCCTCGTCTACCGAGTTATGCTTCCCCGCCCACGTGTTCCAAAGAAGCCTGCGCAGATCCTCGCTCATATGGTCTTCGCCGTTCTCGGCGGCGAACTTGACTGCTTTCTCCAGATTGGGGTCCTCCTTGAGGGTAATCACCAGATAAGCGATAAGCCGGGGAGCGTAGCCGATTGCATTCATCTTTTCGAAGGCCATGAGCTTCTTTGGGTAATATTTTATCAGAGACATCACTGCGACCGATGATAGGATCCCGGTCATGGCAACGTACATAGTCGCAGACCCGAACCCGATAATGAGCGCAAATACGGACACTAAAAGGGAGAGGAATATCAGAACGAAGCACGAGAAGTACGCAAAGAGCTTTATCTCGGCCGATGTAAGTCCCATCTTTATGAACTCAAGTGCATCGTCTATCGACTTGTCCGGCGCGATATCTACGGAGCCTATCAGGGGCACAATATTCCTATTCACAAAAATGCAGCCGTCTTTATAGACGTTTTTTAACATTTTTAACTTTTGAAAGAAAATAATAACAAATTATATTTATTATTCTTATATCATAGGTAAACAATATTTAAATATAGAAATCTCAATATATCTCAAAGTATATACATTTGCCAATGTGGCTGAAAAAAAAGAAAAATGGATACAAAAAAAGCAAAAAGGATGCGAAAGCTGTCAGCAATAGCGTTGAAAAAAAACAACCGGGGAAGCCTGTCGGAAGAAGCGCTTAAGCTGATTCTGTACTCGGTGCTGCTCTTGATGGTGATAGGGATTATAATGGGAGCCATCGGAGACGTGGGAACCAGCGTAAAGAACGCGCAGAAAGCAGGGAACGAGATAATAAAGAAGAACTCGCAAGCCCTCACAAAGGACGCGGACCCGAATGCAGAGACAAAGGAGAGCGATCTGGCACTGGATGAAGGCGACCTAAAAGGTTGATCGGCACACAGGCGTATCCGTCTTCCATCAAGGCATGGCCTCGAATATCCTTAGTTGTAAGAAGGGCGTTACCAGCGCCCCCTTTTTCTTGATCGTTTCTTCTATTGTCATGCTGTTTACCATGGGGATATTGTTCCCCTCTTTCCAGAACTGGCTGATACAGATAAATGACAACATGGCCATAAAGGAGGCCGTCAAACTGCGCAATTCCCTTGATGAGATACACACCATGGGGGACATCGGAAGCGTGGAAAGGGTCGACATGAACCTTCCCCCAGGCTATTGCATAGACATCCTAGACGGAAAAAAGCTGCGGCCGTATAGGGATACGGGGATTGCCCCCGGCTACTTGGGAGAATTCGAGCTTGCAGCCGAGGTCGAGCCCAATATCAATGCAGTGAATGAAAAACCCAATGAAGTATGCGGCGACATGATAATAGAGGTGTCATACGGGAAACCCGCGCAGACAAAGAATTTTCAGATATATGTAACATGATCGTGAAGATCCGGATCGGCAACAGGGGGCAGATGGGACCCATAGGAGAGGATTATATGTATTACACCTTTATCTTCATCATAATAGCCTTTTTTATCATGCTCGCATTGGTCACATTCGCAGACTACGAAAGCAGGTATGGAAAAATAGACGGCTTTCGCATAAGCCAGGCTGCCGCAGACAAAGCGGCAACGATCCTTGCGGCAAGCTACAAATCGGACGCAGAAGCGAAATTATTAAGAGTGCTTGACGACAAAAAAATTAATGAAAAGCTCACCGGGGGAGGATGCGGCGACATATGCGATAACTGCGCTATATGCGTGAAAGACAGGAGGACCGGCGTAGAGCGTTTTTGCGGGGTGAACCGCTGCCGCGTCCAGAACGTTGAGACTAACCGTGTCGCTCCCACAATAAGACTACCGGTAGCTTTAAAGATGAACGACAAAGAGTTCCATCCCGGGATCCTGATTGCCTCTTTAGTCGTCGATGAATCCGGGGGTTCAGGGACAGATTATGAAGAAATAGATGACACCCCATACCTGGAATCTGTGCCTAAACCGGGATAAACGCAAAGAGAAGCATCAGATCCAGAAGGCGATTCTTAATAAGGCGGATCAGGAGAAAAACAGAGTCTTCCAGCAGGCCGGAACAGTTTTTTCTTGACGCCCTATGCAAGGAAACGAAAGTCTCGGCCTTGTCAAAGACCCGCCCAGCCCAACAGGACGCCACAGGTCACGTATGACTACGACGAAATCTGCGGGATCTTAGAACCGTGCGACACATTCTATGTCGCCTACATGGATTAGAACAGCGAATATTAATAAATCCATATGCCTAGGACCATTTGACGGTAAGGAAAATAGGCATTTTGATAAAAGATTTTCCTACTCCGCTGGGAAATACCACTTCGGCTGTCGCCGCAGTGCTTTCCCGGGCAGTAATTTTTATGTCCCCGGGGCATTCTTCCACCAGATCGCTTCCGCTTTTCCCGTGGAGGCATATAACCCTTTTTCCCTGGGTACTGCTTGCAGCGTCCGTATCCGCATAAATAATCCATTCGGCTTTTGACCCTATCGCCTTCTCTTCGAGGGCTTCTCCGATCTTTGCCTCCTTCATCTTGGCGATGACTACGTCTATCGGCATTCCTTCAGGATTGGTAAGATACATACAGAGAAGATCTGACATACTCTTGGAGGAATATCTCAGGTCTGTTGGTTCCGGCGTAGTGAACAGGGCGGTTAATAGCATGGACTTAACATAATCCTGCCTGGACCTAAATGCCTGGGATTCCGGGGCTTTTCCACCGGTTGACAGGGACCATATCCCCACGGCAAAAATGGACACACATATACACACCAGGATCAAGTCCATCGCAACAGCCTGTCCCCGGATATTTCGAATCATTTTTATTTAGAAAAACTACTATAATATAAAACTTTGTTTAATAAATATGCAATTATATGAAATTAATTACCAATAACAAAGGATTTTCTTATTCTCCATACTTGATGATTGTTTTGATGTTCTTAGGGATAATCATGGCCTTCCACTTCATTACAGTAGACGCCCAGAAAGCAGTAGCAATAGCCCAGGAAGGGAAGATAATGAAGAATACGCTGCAGATAGAAGGAAGCAAATCCGCGGCAAGGAACGTGATACTCCTGTCGGCATACGACGCCATCGACGCCGCATTGAACGACCGTTTAACGGACGCCAGCGGGGACACTTTGGAGGACCTGGGCTTGAAAGAGTACATAAAAAGGAAGATAAAAGCAGACCTGAACAGGGTAGACTCAACGGACCCCAACGATGCGGCGGGCCTTGGATCCTATGAAAAAGTGGAAATAAATGAAAAGGACGACCAGAACAAGCTCAGGACAGACGGTTTCATAGTCTCCGCTGAAGGAGACCATTATGGGGTGGCGATGAAGCTCGAAAAATTCGTCGATTCAGGGGTATTCGGGTTCTACAGCAAGGTAGCGCAGACTGACAGGTACTACCCCAGGCCTTATGAAAAGAATTTTGTAGACATCCTCGAGACGTCCATGGAATGCAGGCTTGGAGGCATAACCTGCGAAACAAAGTACAGCAGAGACTATCTTTCAACGAATCCCAAGGATTTTAATTACAGGATAGAATGCACGAAAAAAAGACAATACAAGGGAGAAGGCGATTACGAAGATCTTGACAATACCCAGATACCCGGCGAACACTTCAAGGACGCATCAGAGGTGGTGAAGAGAATAAAAGAAGCCCTGGGAGACATCTTACAAAAGGAGCTGAACGGATACGGATCATTGCAAACTTACAGGGAAAGCGACATCGTATTATTTTATAACGTAGACAAGATCGACGCCCACGCCGAGATGGACTCGCACTGGGTCGACGGAGATTGCTGTGTTTTCATATGCACTGACGGAAAAAACGGGAACTACTGCCAGGACGAGTTGCACGAAGAGGACTACAGAGTCCACGTCAACGTAAAGGGCACCATCCATATAAAAGAGCTGAAAGTGGTTGGAGACGCAACCCTAAAAGAGACGGCGGAAGGAAAAGAGGTCTGCGTGAAGACTCCCATCATGAACAAGAACGGAGCGGTCAAAGCTATGCAGGCGGACTCGGGGGAATTTGATATCCCATACACGATAACCCTCTCCTACATCGAGGGATGCAAGCCGGCACCGCTCATACAGAAAGACGCAGAGGAATCGTTCGACCCCTTGTTCCCCGGGTTCTACATTAACGAAGAAAGCATAAAATTCTCGCTCGAACCGGTCCAATGCGAATGGGGCCCGAAGGACACGAGCTATAAGCCGGAATGCGCCGGGATGAAGCAGGTCCACGACGAATGCTACTGCAAAGGAGGATGCAGAACGGAGATAAACTGCCCATCCAACGACCCCGAAACCAGGGCTTTCTGTCCGGGGCACCCGGAGAAGGAGTATTGCGTCGGATGCAACAATGATTAAACAGATATATTACCAATAAAGCATATAAATAATAAGATGACAGAAAGCCTCGAATCCATAATACAAAACAGCGTGACGGCATGGAAGAAAAATCCCAATCTGGGATTGCCATACATATTCAACGCCATAGTGAACCTCGCGCTCGTCCTCTTGTACGCCGCCGCAGTATACCTCATATTCAACCCGTTCAAAGGTTTTTCCCTGAGCGCGCCCAATCCCTCGGACATAGACTGGCTAATATTATTCCTGGACCTTGCACTCCTCCTTTTCCTGATGATAGCAACCGCTCTCATATCAGCATTCTTCAGGGCGGGATCCATCGGCATGTCATACAAGGCACTGGAAACAGGCAGATGCTCGCTCGACGATCTGACAGAATACGGAAGGAAAAGATTCCTGTCCCTCTTTTTGGCGGATATTGTCATATTCGTTCCTTTGGCGATCGCAGCAGGGATACTGTTCTTCGTGCAGAGGATATTCCCGGGAGAGTTCGTAACTATCCTAACACTCGCCGCGGGAGTGGCGCTCTCGATAGTGCCGTACACTATCGTGTTAGGGAATATGGGACCCTTCAAGGGGATAAAAGCAGGTTACGGCATATTCAAAGAAAACAAGTTCCAGACGACGCTGTTATATGCGTTCACGTATTATTTCATGCTCTTCTCGATCTACTGGGTGATACTCGCCTGCATGATCATATGCTCTCTTGCACTCTTTTTCATACCAATGCCTCAGGGTTCGACAATCCCGGAAATAGTCTCTGCCGTCGCGCCCTCCCTGTGGATAATAGCAGCAGCGATACTGCTGGCCGCAGTCTTCTACGTCCTAGTGGAAACGATGGTGTTGTCTCCCATGATAACGTTGTTCTGGGCCGCATATTACACATCCAGGACAAAACAGAGGATGCCTCCCAGGATGGCCGAATCGATAGAAGAAACGCTGAAGAACGGATTCGTGTCATGGAGGAACAATCTGGAGATAGGCGTGCCATACCTCTTAAGCATGATAATCACCGCGGCTCTCGCGATAGTGTCCGTTTTTGCAGTGACATTTATCACAGTGGCAGCTTCCGCCCTGACCCGGGGCATGGACCCGCAGGCTGCGCCGTTCGTGGTCCTGGCCGCCCTGCTCGCATCCCTCCTCGCAGGACTCGCGATCATAGCCGCCCTGAACGCTTATTTCTCCGCGGGGGCTATCGGGATGTCCCTGGAAGCAGCAGTCAAGGGCAGAACGACGCTTGCGGACATGGCATCATATGGAAGAAAGAGTTGGCTTGGTATCTTCAAGATGAATATACTGTGGATAGCGCTCCTTGCAATACCCGGGGCAATACTGTTTGTTCCGCCTGTTTACGCATTCTACGCAGGAGCCATACCCCAGGGGATCGCGCTTACGTTCATCGCAACGGCGGCATATCTGGCATACGCGGCAGTATTGTGCGTCCTGTATACCGCAACCGGAACAGCCATCATAGTGGACGGCGCAGGAGTGATGCAGGGCATCAGATCCGCTTACAACTTTTCTTCCAGGAACAAGACAAAGGTATTGTTCTTGCTTTTCATGTACACAGGCACGTTAACTGTCGCCAGCCTTGCGTGGAGAGTGCTGATTTCGCCCCTCGGCCTGCTGCAGTTCCTGTCCCCGGCAGTTTACGGGATAGCAGAGGGCCTAATGATGCTGGTATTCCTGCTCATAGCATCGTTCATGATCACGCCCCTTTACACGATATGGCTGACGAGGACATACCTGGGCAGGGACGCTAAAGGCGCAAAGATACTACATTCACCAGTCTCTCGGCGTCCGAGCCGGGAGCAACACGGGACACAACGCGACATATACGTCTGATCTCTTTTACGAGCGCGTCTTTTTCTTCCGCCTGCGCGGAGGGTATTTTAGAAAACGCTATCAGCGCTTCGATAGCCAGCGCATCTGCACGGTTGATCGGCTTGATATCCGCATATTCCTTGCGCGCGGAACGTCCCACTACTTTTCCGATGAACCGCATCTTGTCTCCCAGGTCTATCGATTCCTCGACGGATATTTCAAGGCATGCGTCCGCCTGGGCAAGGATCGGCGCATCTATGTTATCGGCCCGGCCGTATACGAGGGCTTCTTTTCTGCAGTAGGAGTCATAGAACAAGGATACGTCGGATGACAGGTTCACTGAAAAAGCCTTCTTTGACAGGATGTTAGCGCATGTCTCCGAGGACTTGTAGATCTCCGCCGTCAAACGCACATGGTCGTGAGTAGATACGCCCATGGGCGCAGAATGCGCTTTTGCTCCGGAATACGTTGCTATTATCGTCTCGTATATCCAATCCTTCCGGAAACCCAAAGCCTCAAGGACCTTTCCCTTTTTCATTCTTCAGATGTGTCAGGAAATATTCGTGCATGCGCAGATCGCCGGATAATTCGGGGTGGAAGGCCAATAATAGGATATTGTCTTTCTCGGCGGCAACGATCTTTCCATTGTAACCGGCAAGAACGGAAACATCCTTTCCTGTTTTTGTTATTGCCGGGGCGCGTATGAAGACCGCGTGATATTTTTCCCTGCCAAGAACCGGGATATCGATATCTGTCTCAAAACTCTCTTTCTGCCGCCCAAAGGCGTTGCGCTCCACCGAGACGTCCATCAGTCCGAGCAGGGGCTGCCCGGTTTTTGCTACTTCATCGCAGCCGGCCCCGGACAACAGGACAAGTCCTGCGCACGTTCCCATTATGGGAACTCCTTTTTTTGAGAGCTTTTTTATCTCTTCGTCTATTCCGTAGAGATGCAGGAGCTTTCCCATGGTCGTGCTCTCGCCGCCGGGTATGACAAGGGCGTCGACGCAGGCCACTTCTTCTTTTGTCCTGACCCATGAGACGTTTCCTCTTAATCCCAGGTGCGCAAGCGCCGATTCCATCATGGAAACGTGCTCTTCTATGTCTCCCTGGAGGGACAGGATGCCGATTCTGACCATTTTCATTCAGTGATGCGGATCATGAGCGTCTTTAACGTTTTTCTTGGCTGCATGCGCTTCCTTTTTTTCTTCTGCATGAGCGGCGTCCGGACCGGTTAGAGGATGATGGTCGTGCTCAAAGAATTTTGGATCAGGTCCTGCGGTAGAGTGATGGCTCTGGTCGTCGTGTCCAGACGGCGCATGGGACATGTGGTCGTGCACTATTGTGCTTTCCTTGCTATCGGGCCTGAGGAGGGAGGTCAAATGGAGCTTACTCTTGCCGGCGGTAACAGTGGGTGCTGCGTGCACGTCTTTATCGTGATTCTCTTTGGGGGGTGATGCTGTGTGCGCATCTGCATCGTTCTCTTTCTTTGCCGTCGAGTGATCTGTGTGAGCGTGCGATGCATGGACTTTTTCCTGGGTATGCGCATCCGTTCCATGACCGCCAGCATGGGGATCGTGTCCTCCATGAGTATCGTGCCCGCCCGCGTGCGCATCGTGTCCTCCGCTCCCATCATGGTCATCGTGGCCGCCCCCGTGTCCTCCGTGTCCGTGGGATTTGCGCGGCCCTCCTTCCCGCATCACGCTCAGGACCTTTCCTTCGACCTTGACCACCTCGACCGTCGCGCCCATCTCTATCTTTTCCTCTGCGAAGGAATATGCCTGGCGCAGTTTTCCGTGGATCTTTATTATCCCGTTGGGCCTGAGTTCTTCAACGACCCTGCCCTTTTCTTTTATGAGCGCTTCGGTTCCTGCCCGGGAGGATTCCAGGTGCAGTCTTCCGAACCTGTTTGCAATAAAGACCGAGGCGAATATGAGGATCCCCGATAAGACGAGCGTCACTATAGTTGCCTCCAGTCCGGGAGTAAAGAATGGTTCTGAGTCGGAGATTATCGTTCCCACAGCTACGGACAGTCCCCCGGCTATGCCGAATATGGTCGGTCTGGTGGAGAACATCTCCGCAGATACCAGGCACACGCCGAAGACTATAAGGCCGATTCCCAGCAGGGAGAATTCCATGCTTGTGACGCCCCAGAAGACAATAGCAAAAGAGACCAGGGGAATCAATGCCAGCCGTATGTTCCGTGTCCTCGCGATATATACCGACGCGAGGCAGCCTGTGAGCAGGAGGAAGGAGATTGTCGGGGGATTGGAAAAGAAGGACAAAAGCATTTCGTCCATTGTCGGACTAAACATTATCAGATCGGCATCCGAGTCGTTCAGGTCCGTCATGAGTTCTGATACGCTTTCAGGGGTGTATTCTACCAGGCCCAGGTCCTTTGCTTTTTTCCCGTCCACGAACGTATTGTTTGTGACTAGGAAACGGGAAAACGAGATATTCCGGTGGTTGATATCCGCGAGACCCGCCATGTAGTCTGCCATCGGATAAATAGTCGTGTTATCCCGAGAAAGAGGCTGCGCAGAGCCGATATAACCCTGGGGGTCGACCGCTGCTATGGGAGAAGCCATCAGGACGTATGCTCCCGCAGAAAAAGCCCCTTTGAATTTCTTTGAGACATATGAAGCGACCTTGACCTGCCCGCGGGAGTTCACTATTTCTTCGTTGATACCTCTCATGGGCTTGATGTAGCCCCCGGAAACGTCTATCTTAAGAATCACAAGATCTACTTTCTCTGACTTGGCAGTGTCCAGGACTCTTTTCAGGTACTGGTAGGTCCCGGCATCTATGTTACCGTTCACTTCCGCCAGGTACGCCGTTTTGGCACAGGCATTAGATGCTGCTAACAGCAATACAAGGAACAGTGCCAGGCATGCCGCTATTTTCGACACATTATTTTCCATAGTTCAGGTAAAATGAACGCTGTTGATGAAACCGCTAAGATTTTAATCCAATCTATTAAATCCAAGGGCGTAGTCTTAAATATACTTTGGAATAGGGGCAAATATATCACGAGGACCTGCATGCTCAGCGAAACGAGGATGGCTATCAAAAGATATCGATTGGAAAACAGCCCGACCGAAAAGAAAGATTTCTCGGACCTGCAGCTCAGGGCATAGAACATCTGGGACACTATGATGCATGAAAACGCCATTGTCATGGCCTTCTCAGGGGCGGAATAATAAAAAAGGAAGAACGTCCCGGCAGCAATCAACAACCCCACGCCGAAGAACTTGAAGAGATTCGACCTGTTTATTATGTTCTCCCTGGGGTTCCGGGGTTTGTGTTCCATGACGTCCGGGTCCGCGGGATTCCATGCCAGGGCGATAGCAGGAGCAGTATCGGTCAAAAGGTTCATCCACAGTATCTGCAGGGGCTCAAGAGGCAGACGGGACAAAGCAGCCATCGCCAAAAATATTGTTAAAACCTCGCTGATATTGCAGGATAATAAGTACTTGATGAACAATCGGATGTTCGCATAGATGCCCCGGCCCTCTTTTATGGCTGAAACGATGGATGCGAAGTTATCGTCTACAAGGATCATATCCCCTGCTTCCTTTGCAACGTCCGTCCCGGTTATGCCCATCGCAACCCCAATATCCGCTTTCTTCAGGGCCGGCGCATCATTCACGCCATCGCCCGTCATCGCAACGATGTGCCCCTTTGCTTTCAGCGCGGATACTATGCGAACCTTGTGCTCCGGAGAGACCCTCGCATATATCACCACGTCGTCAACGATGCGCAGGAACTGATCGTCGGAAAGCTTTTCCAGTTCGCCCCCGGTGATCGTCTTATCCCCCGGCGAGAATATGCCCATCTCCCCTGCGATGGCTTGGGCCGTTAGCATGTGGTCCCCCGTGATTATGACTGTCTTTATGCCTGCGTGCCGGGCTATTGCCACAGCCTCGGTCGCATCATCACGCGGGGGGTCGATCATCCCCAATAACCCCGCGAATACAAGGTCACGCTCTACGTCGGAGTTGTATTTCTCATGGTCCGAGAGATTCCTGTAAGCTGCTCCAAGCACCCTCAAAGCGGTTTTTGCGTATGCCTCGTTCGCAGAAAGGATGTTCTTCCGATCCGCATCAGTCATGGGTCTTTCTTTTCCGTTGACGAGGATCATGCTGCAGAGGCCTAATATAACGTCGGGCGCGCCTTTGGTATATACCGCTTTGGATGGGGGGGATGTTTTGTGTATGGTCGACATCCTCTTGCGCTCCGAGGAGAAGGGTATTTCCGCGAGCCTGGGATAATGCTTTTCCGCAAGACCGCGCCAGATGCCGGCCTTTGAGGCTACTACCAGCAGCGCCGCCTCTGTCGGGTCGCCGGTTATCTTCCATCCGCCTACGTCCTTCTCAAGGGAGGCGTTGTTCGAAAGCGACGTTATCCGGAGCAGTAACTGCAGATCAGAAATGTCGCAGGATAACGGTTTCCCTGAGCAGGTAAATTCTCCTTCAGGTGAATAGCCCTGCCCTGAAACATCGATGGTCTTTTCCCCTAGGTATATCCTGCGAACGGTCATCTCGTTCCTCGTGAGGGTGCCAGTCTTATCCGAACATATGACAGTAGTCGACCCGAGCGTCTCCACGGCTGAAAGCTTTTTTACGAGGGCCTTCTTTTTTACCATGTCGCGCATGCCCTTTGCCAAAGCAACAGTAACTACCGCGGGAAGCCCCTCGGGAACTGCGGCGACGGCGAGTGCTATTGCCACCATGAACATATAGATGACGGCATCCTTTGTCAGGGAACCCTCCCGCGCGAGCCCGGCTGCAAAAATGATGACGCATAGTACAAGCACAATCAGACCTATCTGTTTTCCAACGGCATCCAGCTTCTCCTGCAGGGGGGTCCGCTCGTTTTCCATCGAGGATATCGTTTCTGCTATCTTCCCCAATTCAGTTCGCATGCCCGTATTTACTACAAGGGCGCTGGCTTTGCCGTATGCGGCATGGGTCCCCATGTAGACCATATTACGCCGGTCGCCGATGCCGATATCTGCGCCGAGAACGGAAACGTCTTTACTGACTGGCAGGGATTCCCCTGTCAGTGCAGACTCGTCGACCTTGAATTCTATCTCTGAAAACAGGCGGGAATCCGCGGGGATCCTGTCGCCGGCTTCAAGGATTATCACGTCGCCGGGAACAAGTTCCCTTGCAGGTATCCTGGCATATTTCCCGCCCCTCAGAACGGTTGCTTCAACGGACACCATGCGCTTCAATGCAAGTATCTCTTTCTCGGCGCGGTATTCCTGGAAAAAGCCCACGACAGTAATGAAAACAACGACCACAAGGATGGCCGCCGCCTCGTAGATGTCCTCGGCTTTCCCCTCTGCAAAACCGAGAGCGGCAGATACCACGGCCGCAATAATAAGGATGACGACAAGGAGGTTCTTGAACTGATCCAGGAACATTCCCCAGGCAGTCTGTCTGCCCGATTCTGCAAGTACGTTTGCGCCGTATTCTGACAAACGCTTCGTTGCATCATCCGAAGACAGACCATAAGCGGAGGACCCAAGTTCCCGGAATACCGTATCGGCTTCCCTAGCATGCCAGGCACCGGATTCCATCACGGAAAAGAAAAAACAGTTTTATATCCCCCTATTTTGCAGTTTATCCTTCTCTTCCATGTTCCTAACGTCTAAACCCTTCATAGCTTCAGAAAGGCCCTTGGACGCTTTAAGCAAAAGAGCAGGGTCATTGTAATGAGCGGTCGCTTCGACTATTGCTTTTGCCATCGTGAGGGGGTCCTGCGACTTGAATATGCCTGAGCCTACGAAGTTTCCGTCCGCGCCTAATTGCATCATCAATGCTGCGTCGGCGGGCGTAGCTATCCCTCCTGCTGCGAAGTTGACGACCGGAAGGCGGCCTAGTTTCTTTACTTCCTCTACGAGATACAGGGGCGCCTGCAGGTTCTTTGCTTCCTGGTATAATTCGTTCGAGTCCATGTTCTGTATCTTCTTCATCTCGGACTGTATCAGGCGCATGTGACGAACCGCTTCAACGACGTTGCCCGTACCTGCTTCTCCTTTTGTGCGTATCATGGCTGCTCCTTCGCTTATCCTGCGCAATGCCTCGCCAAGATTCCTTGCCCCGCATACGAAAGGTATCTGGAAATTCTTCTTGTTAACGTGATTAGCCTCATCCGCAGGAGTCAATACTTCCGATTCGTCTATCATGTCAACGCCAATCTCCTGCAATATCTGGGCCTCCACAAAATGCCCGATACGAACCTTGGCCATGACTGGGATCGTCACAGTATCCATAATCTCCTGGATCTTCTCTACATTCGCCA
>JBAQYF010000020.1:0-69227 GCA_049299895.1 Candidatus Altarchaeia archaeon | reverse complement strand
CGTCTATCATGTCAACGCCAATCTCCTGCAATATCTGGGCCTCCACAAAATGCCCGATACGAACCTTGGCCATGACTGGGATCGTCACAGTATCCATAATCTCCTGGATCTTCTCTACATTCGCCATTCTGGCAACCCCTCCTGCTGCTCTTATGTCCGAAGGCACTCTTTCCAGGGCCATGACTGCGACGGCTCCTGCCTGCTCTGCTATCAGGGCCTGGTCAGCGTTGGTCACGTCCATCACTACTCCGTGCTTTACCATCTTCGCAAAGCCGGTCTTCAATAGTTCTGTTCCTGTCTTCTGGCTCATCTTTCTTTTCCTCTGCAATAAGTTAACAATTGTTAATTATCCGTCCTTGTGATATAAATATCAGAAAAAATAAAAGGCGCTATATGGAATATGTCGCCTTGCTTCCTGTTTTAATCTCTTCGAAATATTCATCCGCCTCCCTGGAGATATAGTCTGTCAGCGCGTTCCCAAGGGTATTGTTGTAAACCAGGAACGCATCGTGGCCGTAAGGCAGGTTCAGCTTTTTGTATACCGTCGGGACTCCTGCTTCAGCAAGGCCCGCATATAGCTCCTCTACCTGCTCGGGCGGATAAAGCCAGTCCGATGTGAATGACACGAGCAGGAACTTTGCCGAAACGCCCCTGAAAACGTCGCGCAGCCTCTTTGTCCCTCCCTGGGTGAGGTCGAACTGGTCTATTGCGTTCGTAATATACAGGTATGTATTCGCGTCGAACCTTTTCACGAAGCTTTTTCCCTTGTAGGAAAAATAGCTCTGGACTTCAAAGTCCGGGCCGAATTTTCCTGCCGGAGGATTCTCCTTTTTGTGGCGGTTGAATTTTCTCTCAAGCGTCTCCTGGGACAGGTACGTTATGTGACCGATCTGCCTCGCGATGGACAGGCCTTTCCCGGGGAGGCGCCCGCTCCCGTAATAGTTCCCGCTGCGAAAGTTCGGGTCCGATAATATAGCCTGCCTCCCGATGTAATTGTATACTATCGCCGCAGGATACTGCTTGGCCGGCGTCGCTACCGGTATTGCCAGGTGCACTTGGTCGGGATAATTGATTGCCCACTCCAATACCTGCATCCCGCCCATGCTCCCCCCTGTCACGCAGAAAAGCTTCTTTATCCCAAAGGAATCGATCAGCTTCTTTTGCGCGCGCACCATGTCCCGGATCGAGACCAGTGGGAAATTCAGGCCATAAGGTTTTCCCGTGGATGGGTCGATGGACGAGGGACCCGTTGATCCCTTGCATCCGCCCAGGACGTTTACGCATATGACAAAATATTTGTCCGTATCGAACGTCTTCCCCGGGCCGATCGCTATGTCGTACCATCCGTTCTTCCTGCTGTCCTTCCTGTGCTTTCCTGCCGCATGGGCGTCTCCGCTGAGCGCATGGCATACGAGTATCGCATTGCTCTTGTCCGGCTTCAGCCTGCCGTACGTTTCGTAGGCCAGCCGGACAGGGGAGACCTTTCTCCCGCTGTCCAGGACAAGTTCGTCGAAATCATAGTGCTTCGTTTTAACGATCCCTGCGGCGGCTTCGTGTTTGACCACTGGTCGGTACCTCCTAGATTTTCCTCAACGTTGCATCGATGTCTTCTATTATGTCGTCCACGTTCTCCAGGCCTATCGAGAGCCTCACGAGATCAGGAGTTATCCCTCCGTCAAGGAGTTCTTTGTCCGACAGTTGCGAATGCGACGTGCTTGCCGGGTGCAGTGCCAGGCTTTTGGCATCTCCGACGTTCGCAAGGTGCGAGAATAATTTGAGGTTGTTTATGAATTTCTCGCCTGCGCTGCGGCCTCCTTTCACTCCGAATACGACCATGCCTCCGAATCCGTTCTTCAGGTATTTCTTGGCGTTGTGGTACGTCGGATGCGTATCAAGTCCCGGGTAGCGGACCCATGCGACTTTTTCGTGGCCTTCGAGATATTCCGCGACCTTTGCGGCGTTCTCGGAATGTCTCTGCAATCTCAGGGGCAATGTCTCAAGGCCCTGCAGGAATATCCATGAGTTGTCCGGGCTGATAGCCGCCCCAAGGTTTCTCAAGGGTATGAGCCTGAGACGCAGCGCATACGCGGCAGGCAAAAGCGGCGCCGGGAGGTCGTATGCGAACTTCAGGCCGTGGTATCCGCCGTCCGGCTCCGTGAGAAGGGGGTGCTTGTCCGCGGCCTTCCAGTCGAATTTTCCGCTGTCTACGACCGCCCCTCCTATGGCCGTTCCGTGTCCGCCTATCCACTTGGTGAGCGAGTGCACCACGATGTCTGCCCCGTGGTCTATCGGGCGCAGCAGCGCGGGCGTTGCGAACGTGCTGTCTATTATGTAGGGTATGTCGTTATCGTGGGCTATCTCTGCAAGGGCTTCGTAATCCGGGACGTTCAATGCCGGGTTCCCGATGGCTTCGCTGTATATCGCCTTTGTCTTGTCGTTGATCGCTTTTTTATAGTTGTCCGGGTCCGTCGGATTCACGAATTTCGTGTGTATGCCCAGGTTCGGGAGTATGCTCGAAAACTGCGTGTACGTTCCTCCGTATAAATCGTTTGCCGAGACTATTTCGTCTCCCGTGCGTGCGAGGTTTATTATGCTGTAGAATATGGCAGACGTTCCCGAGGCGAGCGCAACGCTTGCGACTCCTCCTTCGAGCGATGCGAGCCTCTGTTCGAGTACGTCCGTCGTCGGGTTCCCAAGCCTCGTGTAAATGTTTCCAAGCTCTTTTAGCCCGAACAGGTTAGCGGCGTGGGTCGTGTCCTTGAACACGTAGCTTGTTGTCCTGTATATTGGGACCCCTCTTGAAAGTGTCGTAGGGTCGGGTGTTTGTCCTGCGTGCAATGCCTTTGTTTCCGTTTTGTATTCGTGCGTCATCTTGTGTTTTCCTCCGAATTTAACTTAACAATAGTTAATTAACAATTGTTATTAATGAGTAAGTCTTATATAAATATCGGAGTAATAAATATATGCTAATATGCATAATACGGGCGTTAAAAAAAGAGCAGTTCAGCGGCTCATGCTGCCTGTTAAATAGCCTTCGAGATCCAGGACGACGCGCTTGTAACCCAGCGCTTTTAATTCATCCGATAACGCGCGGCCCTTCTCTGCGATCATCTGGAAATCCCCCGGCAAGACTTCTATTACTGCCAGTTCGCCCAATGACCTGACCCTGAGCTGTTTTACTCCCGGAGCCTCTGAACGGACGGCAGCTTCAGCTTTGGACACCCGGTCCAGCAACTCTTTTGTTATCCTGGTGCCGTACGGTATCCTCGACGACAGGCACGCCATCGACGGCTTTTGCGCATTCGGGAGCATGAGGTATCCGGCCATTTCGCGTATCTCCTTTTTCCGGAATCCAAGCTCTGCCAGCGGGCTGTATACGCCCGCTTCCTTTATTGCCTTATAGCCCGGCCGGTGCCCCAGTATCTCTTCTGCGTTGGTTCCCTCGATAACAGCATCGATCCCCTCGTCTGACGCGGCCTTTTTCAGGACCGAGAGAAGCTCTTTTTTGCAGTGATAGCACCTGTCAGGATCGTTCCTTGCAAAGCAGGGATTCTTCAGTTCGTCGTGCCGCAATATAATGTGGCGGATCCCTATCTCCTTTGCGAGCTCTTTTGCGGCCGCAAGTTCGGACGCATCGACGGTCGGCGAATCTACTGTGACCGCGAGCGCTTTTTCCCCCAGTGCATCATAGGCGGTCTTCGCAAGCAGGCCTGAATCGACCCCCCCGGAATATGCTATCAGCGCGCTCCCGAGTTTTCCGAAGAAACTATGCAGGCGCTGTATGTTGCTTTCGATGGCATCTTGCATGTTATCTATTTGGACTGGGAATTTAAGTGCTGGCAGCATCATATAATCACCCAATCAAAATAGTTCGTTGACAAAAGATGCTCTACTCATATTCCCGCATAAAGCGATTCGAAAAATGCCCTCTCGCATACCGCTTTGAGTACATAGACAAGGTGAAGATCGAGGAATTCGACACCATCGAAGCATTCATGGGCTCCCGTGTGCACGAGGCACTTGACGTTTTCTACGGTGAAGCGCTTGGAGGAAAGATACTCTCTCTAATGGAAGTGCTCGACCTATACGACGGGAACTGGCAGGAAAAACTGCATCCAGGCGTCGTCGTAAACTCGCAGGACCGCTCGTGCGAGGACTATCATGCAGCCGGCGCGCAATGCATCAGGGACTACTATGATAATTATTCCCCTTTCGATCAAACAGAGGTCCTGGGGACCGAGATCAAGGTTTTGGTCGATCTCCTTGGAGACGGCCGCTACAAGTTCATCGGATACATCGACCGCCTCGACCGCACGAAGCAGGGGGCATACGAGATACACGACTACAAAACAGGGGGCAGCGTTCCTTCAAAAAAGAAGACCGGGAGCGACCAGCAGCTCGCATTGTATGAACTGGGCATAAGGCAGAAGCACGCGGACGTATCCGAGGTCGAGTTGGTATGGCATTATTTGCGCCATAACCGGGAGATACGCTCGAAAAAGACCGTATCAGACCTGGAAGCGCTGAAGACCGGGTTCGTATCTGCGATAAGCGGAATAGAGAAAGCGACTGTTGACGACTTTTTCCCTGCGAATAAGACGCGCCTGTGCAAATGGTGCGCCTACCAGGGGATATGCCTCCAGGAGAAACGAATCCCTATGAGGCAGACCTCGCTCGCAAAATACATCGATCCGCCGCAGGACAGATACTACGAGTTCGAGGCTCCCTAAAAATCAGTATTTCTTTTTGTTCTTTCTCTTGCTCCACATGCCGAATAGTTCCATGCTCTCGTCGCGCATGTAATCACCGGTTATCTTTATGTTGCTTTTGCCGATGTCTTTCAGCGTAGTATCATGGATAGGGAACTCATGGAAACCTATCTTTCTTGCATCCTCTATCCTCGTCCCGTAGATTATCTTCGATATCCGGGCCCAGTGGCACGCGGAAAAGCACATCGGGCAGGGCTCGCACGTGGAATAGATCGTGCATCCCGAGAGGTCGATGGACTTCAATTTCTTTGCCGCGGCCTTTATCGCGACGATCTCTGCATGGGCCGTGGGATCGCCCAACTCAAACACCCTGTTGTGCTCGACGGCAATTATCCTGCCTTTTTTCACGATGCACGCGCCGAACGGGGACTGGCCGTCTTTGACCCCTTTCTTTGCCTTCTCGATGGCCTTCCCCATATAGTCTGCGTCATCCATTCTTATACGCCGCCGAATTCCTTGAACAGGCCGTCGAGGGGGTCTGAGCCGGAAGAATCTGCCTGCGTGTTCCCGCCGGTCTGATATGTGCCTTGCGGCGCTGCGTTCTCCTGCGGATAGCTCCCGGATGCGGCCTGTATCTCCCTGATCGTTTTGATCATCTTTACCGCGGCTTCGACCGCTCTTTTGGCGTAGCCTACCCGCTGGTGCGCTTCCATGCGGCTCATCCCGGGTCCGGTTATCCCGAGGCCGATGGGTTTCTCATAGTCCAGGGCGAGGTCCGCGACCTTTCTTGCAGCATGCTGGGCGACTATCTCGTCGTGTTCCGTGCTCCCTTCGATGACTGCTCCCAGGACCACAAGGCCGTCTATGTCGTCTCTCTGCAATAGTTTCTTTACTGCGAGAGGCATGTCGAAGACTCCCGGCACCCGTACCACCGCTACAATATCGACGTCCAGAAACCTCGCGTGCTCCTTTGCCAGTTCCACCATGGCGAACGTAATGTCGTAATTGAATTCCGCCGCCACTATACCAAGTGAGATTTTTTCCATTTTTGTTTTGTTTTTTTTTAGTTTTATGGTTTTTTCGTTTAATGCGAATCCGTCAGGGGTCCTGCGTCCTCTTTGCCCTGGCGCCTGCCCGTTCCTGCGCGTTTGGTCATGTCGTCCGGGTGGAAGATCATGCGCACCGCGTTCTTTGCGTGCTCGCGCGACCTGTTTATTGCGATGTTCATCAGCTCTTTGTCCGTCGCGCTTTCGTCTTCGTGGACGAACACTTCCAGTATGTGCTTGTTCGTCAGAAGCTGCGCGTGTATTATGCCGGTCGATGCTTCGTGCGCGCATACCCTGTCCTTCTCTTCTTTCCCGGGCATGCCGAGGGCAATAACGATATCGCATTCCTCTTCTTCGATGAGTTTCTTGCATGCGACGGGGAGATCCTTTACGCCTGGAACGGTCCTCCTAACGATTGTTACTCCACCGGCCTCTTTTTTTATCTGGTCGATGGCCTCCCTGGCCATGTCGTATCTTGCGAACGTGGTATCCGCGATTCCTATCCGCGCCATTTTTTGTATTCCTCTATGATCTGCTTTCCTTCGAGGATTTCCAGGCCGTTCTTTTTCGCATAGGTCCGCGCGTCTTTCAGCGTGAGGGACTTGTGCGTCTTTTCGTCCATCATCTCGCATACGACGACCGAGGGCGTAAGGTCCCCCATCTCCGCGATAGCGCACGTTAATTCCGTGTGTCCCTGCCTGTTTTTCAGGCCGGATGATATCAGGAGCGGGATGTGTCCCGGGGAACGGAATTTTGATCCGAAAACCGCCTCGGGGTCTTTTATCCCGTCAAGGTCCCTGCAGAAGTGCCCCAATTCGCTTATCGTGAGCGCGCGGTCTACGTCGCTTATGCCCGTGAAGGTCTTTCTGTGATTCACTGTGAGAGAGAACGCGGATTTTTTGTCGTATTTGATGTCTTCTCCTCTCATCATTTTCAGGAGCGGGTACTTTTTTTCCGCCTGCATGAGGACGTCTGCCATGAACGGCAGATCGATCCTTCCAGCTACTGCATTTCCTACCGCCGCGCATATGAGGCCTCCGGCGTCCGTTCTCATCCTTGCGATATGCTCCGGTCCGACGTGTTCGGACAATACCACCATGTCCGTTTCATCTTCTCTGTTCTCCGAATCGTGGAGTAATATGAATTTCCCCTTTTTCAGTTGTCTTAAGCCGTTTTCCAGTTCTTCCATTGATTAAACCTCTTCCAGATTGTTTATCCTGCGATTTATCCTGCGTATCTCTTCTATAACTGCGGAAGTATCGGCGTCGTTCCTCAGCCTGGGATAAGACTTTATCAGCCACTCGATCCTCGAGGAAGCGTATGCCATCCTGACCTCGGACTCTCTTAGGTCGTATTTTGTTCCTGCTCCTTCGAGACCTTTTTTTATTTCTTCTATCTGGCTGGAAAGACTGTTTATCTCTGCAAGGGAGACCTCTCTAACACCCTCCGTCTTTTTGACCTTTTCCAGGAGCTTTAAAAGGAGGCATGCTTTGGAGTGATACACGTCTCTTGGGTCCGTTTGTTTTATCTCTTTATCCTGGGCCTCCGGGCTCTCCTTTTGGTCTTTTTTCCCGGAGTTTTGTGGTCTTCCCGTCTCCAAGTTGTCCGCTCCCGTATGTCCTCCCACGTAAGTTCTGTATGCGACCGATACTGTGACGAGTGCTGCGAGCCCGATCCCTAAAATAAATCCTGCGTCCACTTTTTTTAATTTTTGAAGTCTACTGCCGGCGGTTTTTCTGCGCCCTCCTCCGCTGAGAACATGTCCCATTTATCGGCGGAAAAGCCCGTCATTCCCGCAACGATGCTTCCGGGGAAGGATCTGACCGAGGTCTTGTACGACTGCACGGCGTCGTTGTAGTTGTCTCTTTCAAATTTTATCCTGTTCTCTGTTCCTGCGAGTTCGTCCTGCAATGACAGGAAATTCTGGTTCGCTTTTAGGTCTGGATACGCTTCCACTATGACAAGGAGCCTTGAAAGGACAGACGACATCTCTGCGTTCGCGCTCTGTAGATCGCCCGCGCTCTTTGCGTTCGTCACCTGTTGCTGCGCGCTTCCCGCCTGGCTTCTGAGCTCCGCTATCTTCGTCTGCGTTGAAGCTTCGAAATCTCTTGCGCCTCTGACTGTTTCAACAAGGTTGGGTATGAGGTCTGCTCTTCTCTGATAAGCCGACTGCACCTTGGCCCATTTGTTCTCGGCATCCACGTCTTTTCCTACAAGGGAATTGTATATCCCCACCCCTGCTAGGCCCGCTCCTATTACAATTATCAGTATTACCGCCAGGACTCCCAGCAGAACGGTTATGTTTTTATTCATTTTTTTACCTCCTGAAATAATTACGAACATACGATAAGAAGCCCTGTTTGCTTATGTTGTGCATCTCTCCTTTGTCAAGGAATACGCCTTCGCATTTTGGGCACCTGTCTATGACGTATTTTCCGTTGGTTAGTTTCTGCATGTCTACATCGCATTTCGGGCATTTTATTATCTTTTCTTCCATCTTAGAATTTTCCCCCTCCCCCGCCGAACGAGCCTCCGCCGAATCCTCCGAAGCCGCCGCCCATCGATCCTGAGCCTCCCCCCGTGGGATGCCAGGTATTCCAGTTGCGTGTTCCAAGGTAGCTTGTCGCCAACCAGTGTTCCTTGGACCTCTGTCTCCCCGCGGGCCTCCCGATCAGAATGATTATGAAGCTTATTCCTACTATAAGGCCTGCTATGAGCAGCAAGCCGATAAGCTGCCCGTCTGTTCCATCCGGCGCAGACGTGCCTGAATATTCGCCTGATGTCTCTTTTTCTATCTCTAATAATATAGTCCTGAATCCTTCAAAATAACGGCCTGAATCGAACAGATCCCGGCTCGCTCTTCCGATCCTCGCTACCTTGGCGTCGTTGAGAACGGACTCGATGCCTCTTCCAGTGGCGATGGCGCCTCCTTTTTCATCGCTCATCGACCATAATATGACTACTCCGTTATCCGTGTCCGCCTTGCCGACGCCGTTTTTCTCGCCTATCCTGCCGGCGTATAATACCCTGTCTTCTCCCCCGGTGCCGGTCACCGTGATTATCGCTATCTCTATCGAGGAGTTCTTTTCCAATGCGCCGATCATATCGCTGAGAGATGCCTCTTCCGCGGGTGACAGTATCCCTGCATAGTCGTTCACGTATCCTGAGAGCTTCGGGTATTCCGCGTAAGCAGCAGTGTACGTTGCCAGCAGGAGCACTGATAGTATGATAAGCCTGTTTATGTTTTTCATATCACTCCCATATCGTCTTCTCCGCCTTTTCCAGCAGGGACGCATCCTGTCCCAGGGTCGCAAGCTCCTTTTTGATTGCTGCGGGGTCTTCTCCGTCCCTGAGCCTCTTTTTGATGTCCTCCACCAGGTCCTCTTTCGAGTTTTCGACGTGGTGCTTTGTAGCCTCTCTTCTCATGTTGAATGCCGCGAATGCGCCGAATAATATGAGTATTATTATCAGGGGGGCAAGCATCGTCGAATAATCCGCCTTGTTGCAGTCGGCATCGCCCTTCCCGTCCGGGCAGTCTTTGTCGCATATGCCGTCCGTTATCTCGTCACATACTCCGTCCGAGGCTCCCGAGGGGCAGTCTGAGAGACAGTTTACCACGCTCTCGAATTCCGGCTCGCAGAAAGTATTGTTGTTGCACAGGCAGTCTTTATCGTCTTTCCTGTAGCAGTCCGGGTCGCAGACACCGTCAGAGGCTCTGTCGCATAAGCCGTCCAGTCCCCCCGAGAGACATTCACCCGGGCATTTGTTGTAGTTCTCCCCGGCATCGCACCTGCCGTTCCCGTTGCAGGAGAACATGGTCGACGACGTGGTCTCATATGAAGTGGTCGGGATCTCTGTGATCATTGTGGTAGTCTGAAGGGAAGACGTCGTCTCAAAAGAGGTTGTGGCAATGGACGTTTCGATTGTTGTCACTACGCAATTGGAAACGTTGAGCTGTATGTTCGCATCCTTGTAGTTCTCTTTCTTTAGCGTCATCTGGTTTGCTCCCATCTCTTTTGCCCTGAAAATGAATAATCCCTCCTCGTTCGTCTTCCCGTATGCGACCTTCCTGCTCCTGACTATGACGTCTATGTCCACTCCCTCAAGGAGCGTTCCTTTCTGGTTGGACACCTTCACCGTCACGTCTTTGTTCATGCAGGCCGAGCTCGCTTCAATTATCATTGACGGCCTGGTATCATCGTTCCCTTTGCCGCAGACGAATGATACTGAAACCAAAAACAGGAACGCGATCATAAAGAAAAAAATTGTTTTTTTCATCTTGTTTTGAAATTATATATTACTTCTTAATATATATGACCTCTGAGTTTGTCCACTGCTGTTTTCCCGTCGATGAGAACCTTTGTCACGTTCTCTTTGCGGCACCTGCCAACGAGGCTTGCGTGTATGTCCCTGCTTCCCTTAAGATTGGGAGCGTTTAAGTCGATAAAAATGATGTCTCCTGTTTTTCCCTTTTCAATTGCTCCGGTATCTCTCCTCAGGGCGCGTCCCCCATTCACCGAGGCAGTCTTCAGCACCTCCAGGGGAGTTAAACCCTCAAATAGCTGCGAAGCCTTGTACAAAAACGCAATCTCACTCCACATATCCGGGGGATTCACCATAACATTATCCGTTCCAAGGGATACGTTCACGCCTGCGTCTAACAACTCTCTTACAGGCGGGAATCCAACCCTTAAACAGGCATTGCTCCTCGGGCAAACGACAACTGCGATATTCTTCTTTGCGGCGGCCCTGATGTCTTCCTGCGTGCAGTTAGTGTAATGCACTATGTTATCCGGATCAACTCTCAGGGCGGCTTCCACTTCCCCGGGTACTTCACCTGCATGGATTGAAATTATTTTATCTCTCAAGCCCCTTCTATCCTTTGGTATCTCGCCTGTCTGATAAAGGTTCAGGCCGAGCCCGTCGCAATCCTCTAACCGGCCTTCCAGGTCTCTTCCCAGGGCCATCGTCCTGATGGGCAGGTCCTTTGTCGCAGCCCGCAAGTCCCTCAAACCCTCATGCCCACCCTCCCTGTAATCGGCATAGGATGTGACCCCAGAGTAGAGCATCTCTTTTGCGGATTCTCTCATGCCTGCGATAACATCTCTTTTATTCACTTTATCATAAAGCTTCCATTTCAGGCCTTCTCTTCCGACCGCCTCCTGCACGCTCAAACCAACGCACGCGTCTTTGGCAAAGGAATCGCCGATATGGGTATGGGAATTCACCAGTCCTGGCAGGGCTAAAAGTCCCCGTAAATCCTCTCCTCCGGATACGAAGCCGTCTTCGACAAAACTAATTCTCGAACCCTCTAATCCGATGTGGGCTTCCCGTATATGCTCCAGTTTTTCTCCCGCAAGCACTTGGCAATTTATAAGCATTTTATGGCGCTTATATATGGTTTTACCTACATAAATACTCAAAATTGGTTAATTACTCATTTTTGAGTAGCTTAACTCTCATATCTACTGGTAAAATCAGGTTGTTTTTATAATATATTATATAACATATATATCTTGAAATATACTTAATAATAATTAAATTATATCCTATCTTAAATGAAATATATCTTAAAATTAATATATTATAATATATCAATTTTGCAGCATTAAAAAAAGAAAAATTTTTGTTCGTCACTTACTGAAAAATGGACGAATGTATTATTTTCGTTATGGGTGACAAAAAGGGCTTAAAGCAGCTTAATGGGTACTCCTGGGCAGTGCAAATAGGTCCTTTGCGTGAGTGATCCAATAATAAGCTTTATAACTGCATTATAATGCATTTATGGGCCTTATCCGTGATACTTCTTCCGGCACTTCTTGTGCATCTTGTAATCATTGACGATAACAATGTCGCCGTCTAGTGGTTTCCGGCATACGCAGCACTTGGGGCTGATGATGGTTTCCAGGTATTCCTGGACTTTGATCTTTTCATACGTGCAGGCAGTGCCTTCGGATACGTGTTTTTGGATCTCTTTCAGCCGGTCGAGATCCTTGTTAGTCAGATAGTTTACCGTGGTTTCTATCTCCATGCTTATCTATTTGTTTTTGCGCTATAAAATGAGAAAATACCTCAACATGATATATAAAAATTCATGGAACCAAATAAAACGGCCCTATTGGGCATTAGATCATGGGGGAGCCATCTAATTGTAGACATCCACACCATTATGGTATACCAAAGCGTAATTCTTCACTTGATGGAAAACAATGAAATATATCATAATGGTGTTTTTGTGTTTTTTTTTGGGGGGGGGTGGATAATTGATATGTTACTACAAATATGTCCTATTTTGGTCCTGGGGGCGGGGTAAATGGCATCGATAACGCCCGGATCAAACAATTAATTACGAAAATATTTCTTTCGCATAGGTTCCTTTTTCTGGCGAATAAAAAAGATTCGTTTTAATTGTATTCACTAAAGCAGCTATTATAAAACAGTATTAAAATTAAAGATATAAAATATATTTAATTATAATATTATTAATTTAATATATCTAAATAAATATATTAGATAAATAAGATATATTAGAATTGATATAAATCTGTTTTTTGGAGTATTTGTGTCATACGCCACATGAGACTTCGAATAATGAGCATCAAAGGGCATAAAAGGTCGCAGGATGCCTTTTTCAATCTTATGGGCCTGTAAGATGCCGTTTATGGTTTTTTTCCCCATTTAATTGCATGAGAACAAAAATTATTTAAAGTATTTCATTTAATGAGATGGAAAACAGTTGTGCATTGAAGGTTGACGCGCTCGTAAAAAAATTCGATACTAAGCAGGTTCTTGACGGCATTTCTTTTTGCGTAGAAAAAGGTGAATTGTTCGGCCTCATGGGTCCGAACGGCGCAGGCAAGACCACGATGATCCGCATTATATTAGACATCCTAAACCCAGACGCCGGGAAATTTGAGCTGTTCGGCGCGGCCTTTAATGAGAGCATAAAGGAACGAATCGGATACCTCCCGGAAGAAGGGGGGCTGTACCGCAAGACTTCCGTCTACGGGTGCATCAGATATTTTGCAGACCTGAAGGGGCGGCCCGTGTCCGATGCAGAGATTGACTCGTGGCTTAAGCGTATGAGCCTTTTCGAATACCGCGAAAAGAACGTCGGCGAACTATCCAAGGGACTGCACAGGAAGCTTCAGTTCATAATCGCGGTGATACACAAGCCTGATCTCCTGATAGTAGACGAGCCATTCTATGGACTGGATCCCATCAACAAGATGCAGATAGAGGGTTTGATAAAGGAACTCAAGAACGGCGGCATGACCATCATTATGAGCACGCACCAGATGGACGAAGTGGAGAAGATGTGCGATCGCATACTTTTGATAAACAAGGGCAGGACGGTCCTCTACGGCAACCTGCAGGAAGTGAAGAGCAGATACGGTTATTCGATAATGGTCGAATTTGAAGGATTGCTCCCTGTGTTGTCCGGCGTTTCTAGGGTGAACGACCACGGGAACCAGGCGGAATTGCTTCTTGAAAAGAATGCGGATACGCAGGAAATATTGAGGAAACTTGCCTCGTCTGTCCGGATCACGAGATTCGAGGTCAAGACAAGGTCTCTTAATGAGATATTCATCGAAGAGGTGGGTAAATGAATCGAAGAAAAGCGCTCATCGTTGCGAAATACGAGTTTTGGAACACTGTCAGAAAGAAGGCATTCATACTTACGACTCTCCTCTTGCCCCTGTTCGTGGCCGTGCCAGTCTATCTCTCGGCAAGCCTCGATATCGGCTCATTTGTCGCCGAAGGCAGCGGAAAAATAGGATATGTCGACGCTCTGGGTTTCATAAATGAAACGGACGGCTACGTGAAATACTCCGGGTTGGAAGATGCGAAGGAGGGATTGAAAAATGGCTCGATCGATTCGTTCTTCGTCTTAAAGACCGATTATTTCGACACAGGGAACGTCACGATATATACGCCGGACGCCGATCCCCTTCCTAAGAGCAGCGGTGCAATAAGCCAGTTTTTGTTGCAGAACCTGCTTGTCTACGCGCATGTGGATGAAAAAATATCCCGGCGGATAACTCAGCCTGCGGTGACTACGCTTGTATCCCTGGACGACGACGGCACGGAATCGGAAGACGGCGGCCTGGTAAGATTCCTCCAGCCGTACATCCTCTCGATAGTGCTGCTCCTCAGTATAACCCTTTCTTCCAGTTACCTCATGCAGGGAATAGGAGAAGAAAAAGAGAGCAGGACCGGGGAACTCCTCCTTTCCAGCATCTCGGCAGACCAGCTCCTGAAAGGGAAGATAATTGGATATGGAGCAGTCGGCCTATTACAGATATCCCTGTGGGGGGCTATGGCAGGGTTGTTTTTGACAAACAGCCAGTTTGCGCCTTTCCTGTCGGGTATCAAACTCGACTGGATAGTGGGCCTCGCAGTCGTCTATTACCTCCTCGGATACGCGCTTTTCTCTGTATCGATAGCATGCGCGGCCGCAATATCCCCGACCGCAAAGGAAGCGCAACAGACGTCGTCCATATTCACGCTGATGGCTGCAGTGCCCATGATGTTCTCGTCGATGATAATAATGGCGCCGGACTCGTTTCCCGCAAAGGCCCTGACATACTTCCCTTATACTGCGCCCGTGATAACGATGATGAGAATATCCCTGACCGATGTTTCTCCCTACGAAATAGGGATAAGCGTAGCCGTGATGATAGCAACCACGCTCTTTGTAATGAGCCTTGCAGGAAAGATATTCAGGATGGGGATGCTCATGCAGGGAAAGAGAGCGTCTATCCGCGAGATAATAGGCTTTGCGCGGGAGAAATAGCATCTGGGCTGTCCGGCAATATTTTTTGGCCGGATGCTCCCTCTCAGGCGTTAACGTAATGCCCCTTTCTGTAACACGTCTTTTGTTGATGCGGTAATCAAAGCATCCGCCTGTCTGGGACTTATGCATCAATCGAGTTCTATAAAACATAGAACACCGATGCATTCCTCGATGCGGACAGATACAAACATCCACCCAAAAGAAGAGAGTATAGTTTCTACGCCCTATATTTATACTTAAAAGAATATTTTTAATGCGGTTTGAATTATTTCTATGCAATCAAAAAAATGGAAGAGAAAAAAGGGTACCTGAAGGCTGTCGGCATCGACAAATCCTTTAAGATGAAGACAAATCACGGATCCGTCGTAGCCGAAATATACGACCTGGAAGGCCTGAAAGCAGCCATCGAAAAAGCGCCCGGCGAGGCGATATTGTTCCACATGGACAACAGGAACGACTTTGCGGCGTGGATCGGCGGAGTCGTATCGTGCAGCACCCTCTCCGAAGTAGTCCAGAAGATTGAGCCGAATCACTCCAACGTGGAGCATACCAGAAACCAGCTATTGGAGACCTTGGATCTGGGCATAAAGATAATAAAGGAGATACAGAAGCAGGGATGAATTTACCCTGTCCTGACAGTTCACTTTTTTTCCATTGAGATAATCCCCTAAAAGATGCATGAATTCACCCGGCGAATAATGCGTTCCGTGGAAGGCCATGAGTCCTTCAAGCTCAAGCGCGACCATCACAGCATAGTCGCTGAGATATTCGATCTTGCGGGCCTCAGGGATGCAATCCGGGAGGCGCCGGATGAAGCTATCTTATTCCATCTGTCCGGGAGAAACGATTACGCGGCGTGGGTCGGGAACGTATTGGGCTCAAAAACCATGCAGGAGGCTATATCGCAAATAGGCCCCTGTAAGGGCCCGGGCAAAGCGCGGCAGGAACTCCTTGATACGCTTGATCTTGGAATAAAAGTTTTAAAAGATATAGAAAAAAGAGAGACCGCGCTTATCTATTAGAGCCCTGTTATCTCGTCTATCACTGTAAGATACGTCTGCATCTCTTCCATCGTCCGCTCTCCCATGTGCGCTATCCTGAAAGTCTTGTCTGCGATCTTTCCGTATCCTGTTGAGAATACGTAGCCTTTGGCTGATAATTTTGCCTTGAGGTCGTTGCAGTCGGTGTTCCTTGTGTTCTTTACGCAGGTAACTGTGTTTGAGCTGTATTTTTCTTCCGGCAGGAGTGCGTAGTTCTTCTTTGCCCATTTTCGGGTCAGGTCCGCCATCTTCGTGTGCCTTGCGAACCTGTTTTCCATGCCTTCCACGTTGTGTATCCTGTTCAGCTGGTAGCGCAGGCCCTGCATTATGGATATTGCAGGCGTCGTCGGGGTCTGCTTTTTCTCCAGGTATTTTTTGTATGCGAGGAAATCAAAGTAATGTCCCCTGGCAGGAACGCTCTCCGCTTTCTTGAGGGCTCTTTCCGATACCGAGCATGCCGCGAGTCCCGCGGGCAATGCCATGCATTTCTGCACGCCGAAAAGGCATACGTCTATTCCGAGTTTGTCGACTTCTATTTTTACTCCGCCCATGGAACTCACTGTGTCTACGAGGAATGAGACGTCGTATTTCTTTACGACCTTTGATATCTCCTCGATGGGGGCGGTTACGCCTGTTGACGTCTCGTTGTGCACCAGCGTGAGAGCATCGTATTTTCCGCCGGACAGTTTCTCGTCTATGAGCTTTGCGTCGGGGGCGCTTCCCCATTCGAACATAAGCGCGTCTGCTTCTTTTCCGTTCTCTTTTGTTATGCCGTGCCAGCGTTCGGAGAATGCGCCGTTGCAGACGTTGAGGCATCTGTCCTTTACGCAGTTTCGGACTGCGCCTTCCATTAACCCGGTGGACGACGAGGGCGTGATGAATATGGTATTATCCGTGTACATCAGCTTCTTTAGGCCGTCGTTGCATTCCTCCAGGAGCTTGGAAAATTCCCCTCCCCTGTGGCCTATCATTGGGACGGACATCGCCTGGAATGCTTCGGGTGTTACATCGACCGGACCTGGTATAAAGAGTTTCTTTGCCATTTTTGCGCATATTTGCTTGTTTATGTGCCTTCTAAAAGGATGAAAAAGATATTGGATTAGGGAATATAAGTAATCGGTTAGGCACCGGGCCCTGCAAGCGACAGGGAGGCTTCACGTTTATTTACTTGATTGCAGATATTTTTAACAGGACAAAAATGAAAAAGAAGATCATGGTTACTCTGAATGAGGCGCAGTATGAGCATCTTATGGCGTGTCCCGAGCTTGGGGATTCGGATTCTGAGAAGCTGCGTAACTCTTTTCTGATATATGAATCCCTTAAAGACCTGTTGCAGGTCATAAAGAAGCTGAAAGAATAATTGTTTCTTGTGCGGGCCCGGGCGGCAGGACCATGCTACTTAAGTGGATGAGTTGCGCGTAAAGCGCATATCCCTGCGGAAACAGGCTAATATTTTCAAAAAGAATTATTAGTGACCTGTAGAATATGCATAGATAAAAAGATAATAATAAAAAGTTATTGGCCTGTAAAAGGCCGATGTCGGGATAGAACTTATCCGAAGAGCGACGCGAGTCCGGAAGCTGCTTCTTCTTCTGTCTTTTCTTCCTTCTTCTCCTCTTTCTTCTTTTCTTCCTTCTTTCCGGCTCCTGCTGCCGGGGCTGCTGCGCCCACTGCAACGGGTGCTGCGGTCTTTATCGCTTCCTCGATGTTCACTCCTTCAAGGGAGGTAACTAGCGCTTTGATCTTTGCTTCGTCGACTTTTGCGCCGCTCGCAGTCATTACCTTCTTGAGGTGGTCTTCGGTTATCGGCTGTCCTGCTGCATGTAGTAGCATTGCACCATATACGTATTCCATTTTTTTTCTTTCACCTGATGAATATGATTACTAACGGTTAGACTAATTACTTCGAATTATATATTTAAAAGATAAAACTGGTCCGGGAACGTCCGGATAAGAAAAAAGGGATGTGCTGCGCCGGGGTTGGCTTGGATATGAGCTGTTCGGTCAGCTCGCACCCGCGTGCCACACTCGCTTATTGGCTCGGTGGCACTGACGCAATTATAAATTGATGATAATGTGCTGCGCCGGGGTTGGCTTGTATTCATCTTTGGGACTCAGTCCCCCCAAGGGTCATCACTCCGCTTGGCAGTCTTTCGACCGTCATACAAGGGCCGATACGGCGCAATGTCGCCATCTTTTTTGCTTGACTGCTCATCTTTATTCGCAGTCATCTTCGCAAAGAGGCATAATTATATAGGTATCAGGCCGAGATAAATCAGTTTGGCTGGTAGTCTGCGGGGTTTGCCCATGAATTGATGAGGTCTATTACTCCCTGCAGGCTCATTGAGCCGTTTACCCATTCATTTATGGCAAATATGATCTCTCCAAGAGAGACGTTTTCGCATGGCGGTTCGTTTCCTGGCATCCGGCATGTTCCCTGTGTGGTGCTAGTGGTCGAAGATGTAGTTGTAGTGGTCGACGACGTAGTCGTTGATGTCGTTGTGGTCGTGGTACTTGAAGTGGACGTTGTAGTTGTGGTTGTCGTCGTGGTTGGGTTCATGACCCAGACTGTTGAACCACCTGAATGCATTACTGTCCCTGCATAGAGCTTTCTGTCGTGTACTGCAAGAGCCTGCACCTCTGAGGTAACTCCATCATAGCTTTTCTCCCAGGATGTGCCGTCGTAAACGAGTACGTCCCCATCTCCGCTACTTCCTGTGGTGCCCGCATAAAGCTTGTTGTTGTAGACTGTCAGTTCGCGATAAGAATCATATGCGGTAGCGTTGTAGCTGTTTTTCCATGAGGCGCCGTCATATTCCATGATGACTCCCTGCAGAGTAGTTGTCCCGAAGCCTGCGTAAAGCTTTCCCTTGTAGCTGGCAAGCGAGAACGTGCCTGCGCCTGAGTAGCCGGTGTACGCGTCCGTCCAGTTGGTGCCGTCATAGGCCCTTATCCTGCTCCACTGGTCC
Source organism: Candidatus Altarchaeia archaeon (assembly GCA_049299895.1). GTDB lineage: Archaea > Altiarchaeota > Altiarchaeia > IMC4 > QMZM01 > CAIYYO01. Next base: position 50,666 of record JBAQYF010000020.1, on the reverse strand, counting down.
TGGCGCAGGAATCCCGCGTAAAGCTTTCCATTGTAGACTGCCATGGATAAAACGTTGCTGTCCGGTGACACGGAATCGTATGCCTTCTGCCATGAGCTGCCGTCAAAAGCCATTATGTCGGGCGTGGGGCTTCCATATCCCGCATAGAGCTTCCCGTCGTAGACTGCAAGGGCTCCTACTCCCAGTTCTGTGCTGTTGTAAGAAACAGTCCAGGAAGAGCCGTCGTAGACCAGTACGTCCCCGTCTCCAGCGTGACTTCCATATAACCCCGCATACAATTTCCCGTTGTATTCCGCAAGCGCAAATACGACCCGATCGTCTCCCGAATATGATACTGTCCAGGTGTTCCCATCATAGGAAAAGATGCTGCGATTAGTGGCGTTGGGGGAGCCCCACCCCAATCCCGCATAGAGTTTTCCGTCGTAGGATGCCAGGGAGTAGATGGATTGGTTGCTTCCTCCGTTTGTCCTGATCCAATTGTCGAGTGAATAGGATGGGACGGCTATAGACAATATTATTCCCAGAAGAAGCAGGGATGGATGTGGAAGTTTCATGTTAGACTATTGCTTTTTTGGATAAAATATGTATTTGGTCAGATCGGCGGGTATGCCTCAGGGTCGGCCCAGGAGTTTATCAGGTCTATTACCTCCTGCAGGTTCATCCATCCGCTAGTCCAGTCATTTATTGCGGATATCACTTCTCCCAGGGAGACCATCTCGCATGGGGATGCATTGCCCGGCATAGTGCATATTCCCTGCGTGGTGCTAGTGGTCGATGTAGTAATAGGAGTAGTCGTTCCAAGGACTATTATGTCTCCGTATCCCTCTCCTGCCTGGTCGCCCCGTCCGGCGTACAGCCTGCCGTCGTATATTGCAAAAGCGTTCAACGCGTTGTATCCGTTCGTATAACTCTGTGTCCAGGCATTTCCGTCGAATACCAGGATGTCCCCGTAGCCGTCGTATCCCCCTTTGGTCCCTGCGTAGAGCAGGCCGTTGTACTCTATCATGGATGTGATGATATCATATCTGCTGCTGTTGTAGCTGTACGACCAGCTCGATCCGTCGTACTCAAGTATGACTCCCTGGCCCAACCTCGACGAGATCCCGAAGCCTGCATACAATCTGCCGTTGTACGATGCCAGGGAATATGTCCCTGCGCCTGCATAGCCGGAGTATACGTCTGACCAGTTCGTTCCGTTATAGGTTCTTATTCTGCCCCACTGGCCGCTGCGTAAATGTCCTGCATATAATTTTCCGTTGTATACTGCGAGAGACTGAGTTGAAGACAACTCGTCTGTGGAGTTGAATGTCTTCTGCCAGGTTGATCCGTCGAATGCATATATATCTCCTGAAGAGCTGCTCTGTCCAGCGTACAGTTTGCCTTCGTAGACTGCCATTGCGCTTATTTCGTTCTCCGGGCCGTCAAAGCTTAATTGCCATGATGAGCCGTCGTATACTATGATGTCGCCGTCGCCGGTGTAACCCGAGAGGCCTGCATAGAGTTTTCCTTCATACTCCTGCATGGATGATACTGACCTCTTGGATCCGTTATATGAGAGTGACCATGTATTCCCATTAAATGCCTCGATGTCCGATTCATTCTCGTAAAATCCGTTCCCTACAAAAAGCTTCCCTCCGTAGGACGCCATGGACTGTATCCCGCTGTAGCTGCCGTTGTAAAATAAGTTCCAGGTATCTGCGCAGCAATCGGCGGGCAGGGCAAAGAGCAGCAAAAAAGCCGCTGTTGCACAAATGTCGATCTTCGTCATCTTAGTTACATATTTTCCTGAACGGACTATATAATAAAATCAGCCATTCTTTAGATAGGTACATTAGCCGCAGGATCCGCCCATGAATTGATCAGGTCTATTATATTCCCTAGAGGGATTAATCCATTGACCCATTTAGTTATTGCGTCTATGATTTCTCCAAGCGTTACTTCGCCGCAGGGGCTGTAATTTCCGGGCATCAGGCATACTTGCAGGGTTGTCGAAGAGGTGGCTGATGTGCTCGTTGTAGTGCTGGACGAGGATGTGGGACTTGTAGTGCTAGTCCAACTGGTCGATGTAGATGATGTGGTTGTCGTAGTGCTTGTAGTCATCGTTGTAGATGTGGTTGAAGACCTCGTAGTGGTCGTCGTCGTTCTTGTGGTTGCAGTAGTTGTCGTGACGCGTGTAGTGGATGTCGTTGTGGTCGTGCGTGTAGTAGACGTTGTTGTAGTCGTCCGGGTCGTTGTGGTAGTCGATGTCGTCGTCGTTCTCGTAGTGGCCGAGGTAGTAGTCGTGACGACTGATACCCTTGCATTCTGAGTATACTCGCCGAACCATTCCACGCCTTCCCGTAGCATCCTCCACTGGAAATCATACGTTCCGGGAGACGCCGGGGCAACCACATTGAACGAAAATGTCTTGGACGAGCCCGAGGCTATCGAATCTCCCGAGGCGAGACCGACTCTGCCCGTCCCCCATATCCCGTTGTCCTGCGGGTTCTGCGAGCCCAGCACGTATTGATTCGCTGCGGTCCATGTGTTCGTTCCGGTGTTCTTCAAGGTGATGGATGCGCTGTAGGTCTGCCCCTTAACCATGGTTGACGGAACGCTCTGGCTTATGTACTGCGCGTCGTTCGGAAGAGCGGTCACTACCTGCACGACGACGTTCTGCGTTGATTCCCCGAACCATTCTACGCCGTCCTGGACCATACTGCGCTGAAAGTTGTATGTTCCCGGCGTCGTTGGAGCGGTTACTGTGAAAGAGAATGTCTTTGTGTCCGTGTCTATTGGTTCAATGTAATCCCCTGCGTCCAGATAGGCTCTGTTCGCACCCCATAACGTCGTGTCTTGCGGGTTCTGCGAGCCCAGGTTATAATTGCCTGTGCGAGTCCATGTGGTCGTACCTCGGTTACGCATAGTGACCGAAACAGTATAAGTCCTGCCTGCGACCATCGTTGTCGGAACGGTCTGGCTGACGTATTTGGCATGATTCGCGGAAACCGAGCAGTCGTTCGGGCAGTTCATATTCGGGATGCTGCCGTCCCAGTTCCTTGCGGTATACGTCGTCCCGAGAGTGTCCTTTGAAGTGTCTATGTTGTTCGACCTGGTCCCTATGGTGTACCTGTATCCGGAAACGCCGCTTACGGGATTGTTGTAGACCTCCATGTGGTGGACGTCGTCCAAAACGACCCCCTGTTGCGCGTTTGTAACCGTGTTGTCATGGAACGAGCCACCGTACGAGTTTGTAGTATACCATGCGTCGGCACCAAGATAGAGCCCAAAGCCGCATCTTTTCTTTTCCTCGCAGTCTATTGCGTTGTTTGACAATACGGTGCCTGTATAGTTGCCGCTTGTGCTGGACCAGGCGTGTATCATCAGCGAGGCAAAGGCTGCTCCCCTAAACTGGTTCGTGTGCCTTATGCTGTTGTTCTGTATGATGCAGTTCTGGCACCCTCCGAAGATGAAGTCTATGTCGGTTCCGTCGACGAAATAATTTCCGGTGAATACTGAATTGCTGCAGTCGTGCACCGTCAGTCCGTCCGCCCAGAGCATGGACGAGTCGTGTATCCCGTTGAAAGCAAACAGGCTGTTTGTGACATGGACATTGTCGTTCCTTCCAGAAACCTCCATTCCCGTACCGCACAATGCGTTCTCCGACACGCTGTTGGTAAAGGTGCAACCAGAGCATCGTAGCCTCATGTTATATCCAGGACAAGTATTACTGGCCTTGCAGTAACTCTCCGCGCTGGCGCCTCTGCGGCCGTCCTTGTTCCCGTTGATTATTATATGGTCTATGACTGAACCCGCGTATGCGACATCCAGCAAACCGCCGCAGTCGGCAAGGGAACGGGACGCGATCAGTTCCGCGCAGTCATTCAACTGGCCATAGGTGCAGCGGGGCGTGTCTGTGGTCTTTTCCCGGGTCTTGAGGGTAACCGGCTTAGCATTGATCTTTACCTGACGGTCAAGAAAGTATTTTCCCGCAGGCAGTTCGACCGTGCCTCCGGAAGCCTCGGCGTCGATGCAGGCCTGTATGACCGATGATGTGTCGGTTGTAGTGCCGCTGTACGGAGCGAGCGCGGAGCAGACAGTGGATGCGGCATTCTGGGAAAGAAAAACAACAAAAGATAATAAAAAATACCGGCCTTTCATATTACTATTTAAGCCGGTTCAAGTAAAAAACGTATTTTCTATGTTCTTTACTCTGCCCATTGGCATTTTTCGTTCCTGCACGCGCAAGACAGGCCGTAATTATCCGCGTTGTAGCAGTCCCGGTATTCGCAGGTCGTGGATATGTCTTCGTCTACTCCCATACATACCTGCCCGGAGCACCCGCCGGCTCCGCAGTCATCGTCTGAACCGCAATTTGCCTTCGTGGACCTTCCGCAGAAATCCGAGGATTCCGTAAGGCTTACGGATCCCTGGTCCTTGAGGCTTGACAGATCGTTCGCTTTTATCTTCGTGTCGGATAACGTGTACAGTGTGTCTCCTATGTAGAGGGACCTTCTAACCCTGTTCTCCGAGTCATAGTAGTATCCCCTATTGCTTGGATCGTCTTTGGTTTCATGCGTTATCCTTCCGCGCAATTTTATTCCGTTCTCCGGGCTTATGGAGAATACGTACGCTCCCTGGAACGTAGACGTGCCGTATTCCTGCGGATCGTTCTTGTATCTTTGGTCCTTGATCTCTGCAAGATCTATTGGCAGCACCAGCAGGTTCTTTTCCCTATCAAAGAGGAATGCCTTGTGGTCCTGTAATGCCTCGGAATCTGTGCCTCTGTCCCCTATCTTGTAACTGGCTTCCTCTGTTGGCTTGGAGACGTCGGATACGTCGAATAGGGATATTTTCACTCCCTGGTACCAGGCGAATTCGCCCACTTCCGAAGGCAGCGCGTCTTTTCCTATGCCTATCAGGTGGTTCTCATCGTATGGGTGCAGGTAATCTGAGTAGCCCGGTATCTTCAGTTTGCCCAGGACTTTCGGGCTCTTTGGGTTCTTTAAGTCTATTACGAACAGGGGGTCTATCTTCTTGAACGTGACCAGGTAACAGCGGTCTCCTATGAATCTTGCGGAGTAAATCTGTTCCCCGGGCGCAAGGTTCATAAGCTTCCCTGATTCTTTCATGTACTTATCCAGTACGAACACGTGGTTCTTCGCCGTTTTGTCCCATGTGTTCCCCGTCGTCGTCGCGATCCTGAAATAGTCGTTGTTTTCGTCCATCGAAAACTGGTTTAGGATCTTTCCTGTTACTTCGCCTGATGCGACGTACTCAAATGAGCCGTCTTTTACAGCTATCTTGTGGACTACTGTCTTTTCTTCAGAGCTGCCCGGGTATAACGAGAGCGCCCATCCTCCTCCCTGCCAGTAGTATCTCTGCGCTGCGATGTATAAGTTGTCCTGCGACATGTATATGCTGTCTGCGCTGCCTGAAAGAACAGTCTTCATCTCTGCCTTGTTATCCTTCAGGTCGATTGCTGTGAGCGTTGCGTATCCGTAGTATCTTACAGGGTAGCCGGGGAAATAATGGATGTCCGTGTATTCGGTTATCTCAGATTCTGTTCCATCCTCTTTTACCAATGGAACGATTATGTCCTCGTTGTTTTTGTCATACCTGAAAGGCTGGTTGACTATGTAATAGACGTGGTCTCCTATCATCCTGGAATCAAGGTAGCTTCCTTCTATGTCTAATTCTTTTACCTGGGAGGGATTAGCCTTGTCTGATATGTCATAGACAAGGACCTTTGCGGCGCTTATGTAATACGGATAATAATAGCGGTCATACTTTACTCCGCCGTTGACTGCAGGCAACGGGACAGACGCATCTTCCCATGAATCCGATCCGAATACTACCAGCCTGTTCCCGTTTACGAATATCTCCTGCGGATTAAGGTCCTTTAAGTTGATTGATGCAATTATTTTTCCTTCGGATACAGGGTAGGACTTTACAATGTATATATTTCCTTTGGCGACAACGTAGATGTATTCTCCGTCTGTTTTTACTATGTCTGCTTCGTCTACTCCTGCGACCTGTATGTTCGTTTTGGAATAATCCGGGGACGCTGTGCCACCGGTCCCTTGCGCCGTAGTTGGGGCGTTGGATGATGCGATTTTCATCATGGCGCTATCTTCCAGCATTAATCCTTCGTGATAGCCTGCCTCGTTTGCAGGCGTGTTCTTCTTGATGTATTCTCTCATCTCCCCGACGGAAGAGAACTTAGCCCATCCCTGGGAAACATTTGTCTCATTTTGAATGCATGCGACACCTCCCAGGGGGGCTGAATACTTGCAATAGTCATCATAGGGGACGACGCCCAGCATAACCATAACCACCAGGGGTAACATGAATAATTCTTTCATGAATAATTCTATGCCTGGAATACTATTTAAAAAGGCAGGGTTTTGTTCGGCGGAGACCGAATCCAAAAAAAGAATTATGTCATTTGCCCGCTTTTGCTATAACCGGCTCCAGCCAATCGTGTACCCTCAGGTCAGCATATTGTTAAGATATACGTATCTCCCGGTACTATGCAGCTTGAATCTTTCGTATAATCCCGGGATAATGTGTGGGAACCTGCCAGAATAACATATCCATACTATATACATGTGGAAAAGCCCCCCCTGTCCATCCGCCTGGTTACTCAGTCTATTTTGAATGTATGCTTGTCGTTGGTCGGCTCTACATATCCTGCACTACGAATGATATCCTTGAGATGAAAGCGTAGATATTGCGCTGTCAGGCGTGTATCCGACTGCTATCATCCAGTTTTCCGGATAAGGTCTGAGTGTGCTGTAGGCGTATCCCTGCAAGGGCATCCAGGAAACCGAATTCAAAGATACAAGTCCCATACTTCCATGTTACACTTGTAATAATGATTGTCAGATTTCAGTACGATATCTCCTGTTTTATAACATCCGCAGTTATATCCGCAGCTCAATATGGTGCAGCGGTAGCCGTTCTCGCAGACCTGGTTTGGTCCCAGCGTACTGTCATCATCGCTCGTGCATGGCATGCAAGTATCAGGGGACCAGTCTCCCAGGAAACATTTTGTGAATCCTCCGCATGTCCCGCCGCTTGATACTGATTCGCCGGTTTTCCAGCAGCGGCCGTTTCTACCGCATGAATTGATCGAACAACACGTGCCATGATTGCATTCCTTTCCCCAGCCGCAGTTGCGGTCTGATCTGCACGTGGTTGAGGCCTTGCCCGGGGACACGGTACGGGAACACGAGGGATTTGCGGTATGTATGGATAATGTGGTTGTCGTAGCATTTTGGGTGGTTGTAGTTGTAGTCGTTGTTGCCGCGGAGGACTTTTTTGTGCCGTAGTTCAATTTGACCGACAAACCGCATGCTGTTGCAGGGCATACTGAAACCCTTCTTATTATTAGGGCAGTTAGGGGATTGTTTGTAGTGGAAACATACCCTGCTGGAACATTTTCTGTAATAGTATAGGTTGCGCCGTACGGGACTGGGACTGATAGAGTAAACAACCGGTTATTCTGGGAGATTACTACGTTCTTGTTATATCCGTTTGTTCCCGTAATGGAAAAGGAACCAGTCGTCCCTTTTTCATTTCTGTCTTTAATGCCATTCCCGTTGGCGTCGTTGAATTTGTATAAAGTTATTACTCCATTTGCCGCTACAACTTGCGTTGTTAATGCAAACAGCGCAAATACCACCAAAAGTGTTTTTTTATCCATTTTTGCAGAAATAAAGATGTTTTAGTAAATATATACTTTATTGAATAAAAACCAGATATGACTATCAAAATTACATATATTAATCCGATGAATCTGCTTTGTTGTATAAACAGGGTGTTGTTTGCGGTGTTTTTCCCGGTTTTCTCTTTTCCTGCTCTTTTGGGTTTCTGGTAAGTCCATATCTTGTATGCTGTTTCTTTTTCCCGTATTTTTCGCGTAGATATTCTCCTCCGTCGGCTGCCTGCAAATCTGTGCCGTCGCTGAAGATGACTGGGTTTTCGCCTTCAGAAGGCATTAGACTGTAATCCGGATCATTGATGCGGCGACTAACCACAGAGTAACTATTATGCTCCGGCAGATGACTCATCTTGGACCGGTATCCTGTCAGTCCTTCAATAATTCGGCAGGGTTTTGTTCGGCGTGGACCGGATTTCTTGGAATAAAAAAAAGAAAGATTACAATACTTGCTCGCTCCCGACTGTTGTCAGAGGTTCAGTTCCGGTTATGTAGCTGCCTTCAATAATGTTGTCCAGATATATGAATTCGCCCGGGACCGTGTAACTTGAGTCTTTTGTATAGACCCAGGATAATGTATGGGCACCTGATGGGATAGTATATGTATACTTTGTCCACGAGGAAAAGCTTCCCTGCCATGTCGCCTGGACTGCTCCGTCTATTCTGAACGTAAGCTTGTCGTTGGTCGGCTCTGTGTATCCGGCGACCGCGAATGACAGCGTTGTGGAGGCTGCGTAATTTACTGGAACCGAGAGCGTAGATGTTGCGCTGTCAGGAGTGTATCCGACGGCTATCACATAGCTTCCCGAGTAAGGCCCCCTCGAGCTGTAGGTGTATCCCGAGTCAAGGTGCCAGCCGCCCGAGGTTTTTGATGATGTTACCGACCATGAATCCGAGACGCTTATCACCTGAACTATGTCAAGCCAGGCTGCGTCTGCGCCGACCGCATATGACGAGTCCTTGGAATAAGTCCATTTCACTGTATGCGACCCCGACGGGATTATGACACCTGTATTGCTCCAGCCCCTGGCGCCGCTTACCGTATTGCATATCCATGTTAGTAACAGGCTGTCCAAGTATGTTGTGACTTTGTCTGCGCAGTTGCATTTACTCCCTCCGCTAGCAGCACAATATGGTATGGAGCACTCTCCTGCGGGGCAATATATCTCCGAGTCCACTTTCCACTTTGCGTAGAGGACGGCAGGCCCGGTGAATGTTTTGCTTATTGAACTGACTTGGGAGTTACCTATGGCTCCAGATTTCGCGCTCCAGGATCCGCTCGCTGCAGGAACGGCATTCGTAGCAGCCCAGTTCTTCGAGCCGGCAAGCGTCCAAATAGCCGTGGAAACGGTTCCTGTCTCAAAGTCATCTATGACCGGGGTCGATACGGACTCCCAATCTTGGTAGAGCATGTACACGGATACATCCTTTGTAGTTGTGGCGCCAGCATTGCCATAATACAAATAAACAGTCTTGGTCGTTGACGCCGGGATGCTTGGGACCTTCACCCAGAACGAGGTAGACGCACTATTACAGCCCGTAAAGTAATAACCGAGCATGGTACTTCCGTCCGTGTCCGTAAATCTGGCGTCTCCGCAGTCGCTTCGCATCTTTCCGGCCGAGACCAGTGCGGCTGTGTTGTATGCGAACTGTATTATGTAATTGGTGAGCGCGGTCCCGGACCTCTCCTGGATGGAAACAGGCCTGCGGTAAGCCCAACCTGCGGGCGTACTAATCTGCCATGAACCGGCATTGCACTTCCAGCCGTTGTATACCGCAGCATTCGCATAGCATGTGCTGGAATACGCGCAGTCTGTTGAAAGGGAGCAGCAGGCATCGTCAGTCCCGTCGGAGGTGCATCCTGATGCGCATATTCTTGTCCTCTTGTTCTCGCCGGAATCATCCCCGCAGCATGCTGTTCCTGCAACTTCTCCGCCGATGTTCCAGTAGCCTGAAGCCGATCTGACACACGTGCATGCTGTCGTGCTGTCGTCGCCGTTGCCGTTCGCACCTGAACGCGTACACGCCCCCGCGCCGGTACAGTATCCCTGGGTCCAATAAGGACTGGCTGCATTGTTATAAGCCCCGTTCGTATTAAGCGCATTCGTACATGCCCATGCAGCAGTACACGTACCAGAAACCTCGCTCCCCCCGCTGCAATAATAATTAACGGCAACATTCGCCGAAAGACCGCCCGTATTACATGCGCCCGCACCATTACAGTTACCGTCCGGCCCGGTCTTTACGCAAATACTGGAACAACCATTATACGAAGAAGCACATTGACCAAAGAGATCCTCTCCGCTGACCTCATTCACACAGCTTCCTCCAGAACACTTCTTACAAGTAGAACTACAAAGATTAGAGCCCTCGGTGTCTTGAGCATTATTCGCAACATTAACAGGCGCAAAAGAACTGCCGGAACAACGCTTACAAGCAGTCTGACCCTGTTCACCGGACAAATAACCGCATGCGCCCGCACCATTACAACTGGCACCGGCACAAGTGCCATACGACCCGGGACACTCGTTCTGATAATCGCCTCCACTTGCAGTATCTATACAAGCACCCGCACCATTACATGATTCGCAGACACTTCCGCAATCTGTTCCCGTTGCATACGCTGAATTACTGCAAGCGTAACTACTACAAATAGCCTCGCCACACGCCCCGAAAGTATCCGTACAACTCAGACAACTATATGCAGTAGCCGAACCAGAACAACCACACGAAGCAACAGTACCAGAACACCTGGTATTATCCCCTCTGCAAGCACCCGCACCATTACATTCGTCACAGTTACCGGTGCAATCGCCATATGTGTCAGCATCAGCGGCAACATTAACACAAGCAAAAGAAGAACCACTACAACCCTGGCAAGTACCACAAGACTGCTTACCAGCAGCCAAATAACCACAAGCGCCCGCACCATTACAAGTAGCACCAGCACACGCGCCAAAACTACCAGGACAATGAGTGAAAAGATCTTCGCCGCTTGCCTCATTCACACAACTACCACCAGAACACTTCTTACAAGTAGAACTACAAAGATTAGAACCTTCAGTATCCTGCGCATTATCCGCAACATTAACCGGAACAAAAGAACTACCAGAACAACGCTTACACGCAACCTGACTCTGCTCGCCCGCAGCCAAATAACTACAAGCGCCCGCACCATTACAACTGGCACCGGCACAAGCGCCAAAACTGCCAGGACACTCGGTCTTAAGATCCTCGGAACTTGTCTGGAATACGCATACTCCGCTACTACACTTCTGGCACAGGCCGCAGTTGGCGTCTACCGTGCATTGAACGCAGTTTCCTGCCGAACAATATGGAGCTGAGGCCCCACATTCAGAGTTTCCGCTGCAGTCTGTCCAGGTTCCAGCGTTGCAGTAATCATTGTCTGTATCAGAGTCCGCATCTTGAATTGCCGTTCCGGAAGCATAGCACGTATCGCCATCTACACAATCATTTGGAAGGTCGCAGCAGGCATCGTCCGCAGGAGACGAAACATAGCCGTTATCCATGGTGGCATCGGCGAAACGCGCCCTATAATTCTCTCCGGAGTCGTCTCCGCAGCATGACGCAGCCGCAACCTCACCCCCTATAGTCCACCTGCCTGCATCGGCTATTGCGTTGCATTGTGTATTCCCTGCATCTCCTCCCTGCCAGTTTCCGGCGTTGCAGTAGCCCTTGCCGGGAATACTTCCAGTAGTCGTGGTATCATTATAACATACCCCGGCCTCCACGCATTTAACCATAGAGTTACAACAGGCAATAGTACCATGACTGAATGCCGTGGGAGCATCAGTTCCCAATGATTCATTCCTTTTGTATTCTGCAGAATCATCACCGCAGCACGCAGCTCCTGCAACTTCTCCGCCCAAACTCCAGTATCCTGCACTCTTACAGGTATCGCATCTTACTTGAGTAGTGTCCAGACTGAATCTGCTTGAGGAGCATGATCCTGCGGTGCATGCGGAGCCTATGTAATTGCAGCTGTCCGGCCCGGTGCCGCATGTTCCGTTGCACGCATCCGAACCGCAGCCTGTGCTTACCCAGGAGCCTGCGACACACTGCCAGACGTTGCTTGCGCTCGCGCAGACTGAAGCGTTAACCCACTGGCTGTACGTTGATCCATCATGTACGCAGTCATTTCCTGAAGCGCAGAACTTCCCGTCATCATAGTCCGTGCGGCATTTATTGGAGCAGCAGTTGCTGTTCGCCGTGCATACCGCTCCGGAACCGACACATATCGTAGTCGTTGTTGTCGTCGTTGTCGTTGTAGTGGTAGTGGTCGAGGTGGTTGTCGTTGTCGTAGTAGTCGTGGTGGTAGTAGTTGTGCTGGTAGTGGTAGTTATCAAAAGCATCTCGAATGAGCCTCGTATCTTTCCCCTGCTCTCTTCGGAATTACTGGAGCGCAGATTGGTATAAACATATTCCACACGCGCGCTGTAACAATCGCCCTCCTGAAATTTGCTCAGATCGGTAGAGCAGTTTATTACTATCCCTGTGCTCTGGTCCGGGTCCAGGTATATATGAGTTCCTAAAAGAGTGCAACTTTCCCCGTTTGTGAATGAGACGTTCACCTCGTTTAGCTCTATGGGGTCTCCAGACCAGCTTTGCGAGTATATCATCATCTTTTCTGAAGGGATGGAAACACGCCAGTCAACAGGGATTACCTGAGAAAATCCAGTACGCATCTTTTCACAGGGTGCAGGATGGAAAGTTCCCATCTGGGATAGACAGACCATAGCTGATAATCCGACGAGGAATATCCATCCATAGTTTAACAGATATTCTATAGCGGCTTGCCCCGTACCCCTGTTATGCTGCATTTTTTCAGACAACTTTATATACTTCTCGCTCAAATAGCAATAACTCTATTATGGAGAACTGTTCCTAAGGTGAATAATTGAAACGCCCCCTAGTCAACGTCAAAGTCCTGCGAGAAACCAAATTTGCTGCTAGGACATTTCGCCGGGTTGAAAGCGCCCATCTGTGAAAAAGCAATCATTGCCCTCACGTCAAATACCATAATCCATCCATACGTAGTCAGTAAGTCAAGTACTCCCTGATTTTTATAACCGTTCGCTCTTGATCTCAATTTACGCCGGATAATTGCTATTAATTGTTGATTAAAAATATACGTGTCACGGTTTATATACTCCGAAATTCCCCCCTGCTAGGCTATTTTTTTATATAAAGAACGATCATAAACTGCAAATTCAATCAGGATCATATCAGACAACTATCCTGTATTTTCCGTATATTAAGTATATGTTTATTACAAGCACCGCCAGTGCAGCCGCATAGAACCACTCCTTTATGCTGGTGTCCTCCCATTCGCGTTCGATGTTCTCGCCCATGTTCTTATATACCTGATTGAGGGTATCCTGGTCGACGGATTTATGGTATATGCCGCCCGTCTCGGACGCTATCTTCTGGAGCGTCGCTTCGTCTGCGGGTTCCGCATACTGGGGGTTGCCGAAGAAATCATAGCCCAATACGACAGGTTTGTCCGAGCCCATCGCTATCGTATGCACCTGGATGTTATTTGTTTTGGCGTACGAGATGGCATCGTCAGGGGATATGACGCCTGCGTTGTTCACGCCGTCGGATAAGAGGACGATCACCCTTTTCTTGTTCGGGATGGATGAAGCCATGTCTACCGCCAGCGAAAGGCCGTCGCCGATGGCAGTCTTACCCTGTTTCTGCTCTATTGCCCGCAGTCTTTCAATTGCTTTCTCCTTGTAGGGCGTAAGGTATGAAGCGGTCGTCGCTCCTGTTTCGAATATGACTATTCCCACGTTGTCTTTTTCCTGCAGGCTCTTTAAAAGGATCCCGGCCGCTGATTTTGCGGCTTCCAGCCTTGTCGGCGCATAATCGTTTGCTGCCATGCTCCCTGAGTCGTCTATGACTACGACGACGTTCACTCCCTCTTTCAGTTCTTTCAGCGGGATGTGCGGGTCGGCGAGGCCGAAGATTAGCAGCGTCGTTGCAAGCAGCAGCAGCGCGAACGGGAGGTTTGCCCGCAGCGCCGTCCTGTTGTCCGCCTTCTTGATGATGCCCACCGAGGAGAACTTCAGGGATAGTGCTTTTTTCTTTTTGCGGTAGTCCAGGTACAGGGCGAATGCCAGTGGCACGATGAATAGCAGCAGAAGCATCCAGGGTTCTCCGAAGCCGTAGCCCATTTTTTTTACCTCGTCATCCTCTTTTCCCTCATCCTGAGGAATCTTGCGAGCGGGACTGAAAATGCTTCGTTCGTCCTGACGTTTATCAGATCGGTTTTCAGTTTCTTCATCCTCTTTTCGAGCGCGCGGGTCCTCTCCGCGGAATTTTTCACGTATGCTGCGCGGAAGGCCTTATCCGAAGTATTGACGAGGATCTGTTCGCCTGTCTCTTCGTCTTCTATGAGGGCGTAGCCTATGTCCGGGATATCCTCCTCCGTAATGTCCGAGAGATTTATGAGTATGACGTCGTGCCTGTTTTTCAAATGCTTGAGCGGCTTTTCAAAATCCCCCGCGAGGTAATCCGATAAAACAAAGATGACGCTCCTCTTTTTCACGATCTTTGCAAGGTACGCAAGGGATTTTTCGACGTCCGTTCCCCTGCTTGCAGGCTCGCAGTATACGAGTTCGCGCAGCATCCGCAGGACGTGTTTTTTTCCCGGCCGCTTTGGTATTAATTTTTCCACGTGGTCCGAGAAAAGGCACAGGCCGACGGAGTCGTTGTTTCTCAGGGCGGCGAACATTATGGAAGCGGCTATCTCATAACCCTGGTCCTTCTTGCTCTTACCGGAACCGTATTCGCCGCTTCCCGATACGTCGAAGACTATGTACACGGAAAGATTGCGTTCCTCTATGAACTCTTTTACGAACGGCGCATTCAGCCGCGCGGTGACGTTCCAGTCGATGCTTCTTATGTCGTCCCCGGGAACGTATTCCCTGACCTCCGAGAATTCGATGCCGCTCCCCTTGAATACGGAGCGGTAGTTTCCGGCTATTAATCCTTCTACCGGCTTGTTCGTCTTTATCTCAAGCTTCCGGACCTTTTTTAGGATCTCTTTTACCTTCGGCATTCTCAGGGAGACCTTATCTTTCCGAGTATCTCTGAAATGACGTCGTCGCCGGTCTTTTCCTCTGCTTCCGCTTCATAGGTGAGTATTATCCTGTGGCGCAGGACGTCGTATGCTATTTTTCTTATGTCCTCGGGTATCACGTATCCGCGTCCCTGCAACAGCGCGTGCGCTTTTCCTGCGAGTATGAGCCAGATGGACGCCCTCGGGGACGCTCCGTATTCTATCAGTCCGTCCAGTTCCAGGTCGTATTCTTCCGGGTGCCTGGTCGCATCCACGATATCGCATACATAGTCTTCTATCTTTTCGTCTGCGTATATCTTCTGGTTGAATCTCTGCATCTCTGTTATGTCCTTCGAGTTGAGGATGTGCTTCGGCTTTATGTCCATTCCCTGAGTGTTTCTGCGGATTATCTGTTTTTCCTCCGCTTTCTTCGGGTAGTCTATGAGGAGCTTGAATGCGAAACGGTCTACCTGCGCTTCCGGCAGTTTATACGTTCCTTCGGTCTCTATGGGGTTCTGCGTTGCGAGGACCATGAACGGCCTCTCCAACGGATATGTATTTCCGTGTATGGAGACCTGGTGCTCCTGCATTGCTTCGAGGAGCGCGGACTGCACCTTTGGCGGCGCCCGGTTTATCTCGTCTGCGAGGATGAAGTTGTGGAAGATTGGGCCCTTCTGCGTCGTGAACGATCCCTTGCCCTGGTCGTATATCTTCGTTCCCACGATGTCTGCCGGGAGCAGGTCAGGCGTGAACTGTATCCTTGAGAAAGACGTATTTGTCGTCTCTGTCAGTGTCTTTACCATCAGGGTCTTGGCCAGGCCGGGTACGCCCTCCAATAGGACGTGTCCATCTGCGACGAGCGCTATTAAGAGTTTTTCGAGCGTCTCATCCTGCCCGACGATGACTTTGCGCATCTCGGTTGATGCGTCCCCCAGTTTTTCGGAGTATGCGGCCGCCTGCCCGCTTAGTTTCTTAATGTCTTCATCCACGGAAAAACACCTCGCTTTTTTTTACAAAAGAAATCAATTGCTCAGTCTACTTTTACCTTGAATACGCCGCCTGCTTTTCTATGCTCTATGCGTTCCACTCTTACCTCCAGGACCCCGTTCTTGTATGAAGCTTTTGCCGTTTCGGGCTTCACCTTGCAGGGGAACGTGAGCTTCTTGTGATAAGACCTCTCCGGGGTTTCTACGTGTATCTCGAGGAACGTTTCCGTCGTCTTCAGGTCTATTTCCTCTTTCTCCACGCCCGGGAGCTCCAGTACGACGGAGATATCCTTTTCGCCTTCGATGACGTCTGTGAGAGGCTCTCTTTCGCTGGGCATCGACGCTTCGCCTGACAGGATCCCCGGTATGTTCCCGAACTCCTCTATGTTCGGTTTGCCGTCGGGGCCTATGCGCATGGAGAATCCGTAGACAAAAGGGCTTCCTTCAGTGCCGATCGCTTCCTTGAGTATCCTTTTGCGGATCTCCTCGAAGGTGCTTGCGATGTTCTCGAACTCTTCTTCGAGGGCGTCGAAGAATTCATCCTCCTCTTCTATGAATTCATCGTCCTCTTTATCTTTTTTCCTCTTTCCGGGGAACATCAAAAATCACCTCTCTCTTTTGCCGCTGATGAATTCTTCTACCCGTATTTTTGCTTCAGAGTCCGAGTACTGCTCGATGGGGTGCTTCATAAAATATGACGAAGGGCTTTTCAGGACTCCTTTTATTTTCCTGTCAAGCGCGACTTTGCAGCACCTGATGGCGTCGACCATTATCCCCGCCGAATTCGGCGAGTCCTCGACTGAGAGGCGCAGATCAATCGTTATGGGGATGTCTCCGAATTTCTTTCCTTCCATGCGGATGAAGCAGACCTTGTTGTCCTTCAGCCAGGGTATGTAGTCGGAGGGGCCTATGTGTATGTCTTCATCTTCCATCCTGTCTTTCATCTGGGACTGCACTGCTTCCGTTTTTGAGATCTTCTTGGATTTGAGCCTGTGGCGTTCCAGCATGTTCTGGAAGTCGGTGTTTCCGCCGACGTTGAGTTGATACGTCCTGATCAGTTTTACTCCCCTGTCCTCGAAAAGCTTTGTGAGCGTCCTGTGTACGATGGTTGCGCCGACCTGCGATTTTATGTCGTCTCCTATGCAGGGCAGGCCTTTGTCTTCGAATTTCTTGACCCATTCGTTGTCGGAAGCGATGAAAACCGGTATTGCGTTTATGTATCCGACGCCGGCGTCAAGGCATGCGTTCGCGTAATAGCGCGTGGCCTGCTCCGAACCGACGGGCAGATAGCTTACGAGCACCTGTGCGCCCGTCTTCTTGAGTATCTTTGGAACGTCTACCGGCAGTTGTTTCGGATCGACCAGGAACGAGTCCTTTGTCGTCTCGGCTACGCCGTCCAGGACCGGTCCCTTCAGCACTTCGCAGTCCAGTTTCGGCACGTCCTTGAATTTTATCGTGCAGTTCGGTCCCAAGAACACGGCTTCGGAAAGGTCTTTTCCTATCTTTCTCTTGTCTATGTCGAATGCGGCTACGAATTTGATATCCTTTATCCTGTATCCGCCCAGTACGTTGTGCATCAGACCGCTTATGCTTTCGCATTTCTCATCGCAGTCCCTGTAGTATTCCACGCCCTGTACAAGAGAAGATGCGCAGTTCCCGATACCTACCAAGGCAACCCTTATTTCTCCCAAATCTCATCACCTGTTGACAATTTATGTAATAACTTTAGACCTATGCAGTTAAAAACCCGCGGGTAACTTCCGTGCTCCGGCAGCTTTTACCGGCGCATGGTTGCCTGATAATGTAAAATAAAGAAATAGAAAAAAGAAACAGATTCCGGCAGGATCACTCCACGGATTCTTCTATTGCTTCTTCGATGTCTTCTACGGACTCTGCGACTACAACGTCTCCCTTCTTCTTTTTCTTCCAGGACTCGATGAACGTTGCGTCCTCTATGTCGGTATACTTGTATATCTCCGCTGCGAGGGATGCTTTTCTTACGAATATGTTCCTGTCGCGGTAGGATTTCTCGGGGACGTGTATCTCTATTGCCTTCCCGGTTATCTTTTCGGTGAATCCTTCGCTCGTGTTGAAGCTCCTCTCTATCAGGTACTTGACTTTCTCGGCGGGGGTCTTTGCTTCATCTGTTATCTTTATCTTATATGACAATGTCTTTCCAGCAAGCTCGCTGTTGAAGTCTACTCTAACCCTTCCGCCGGAGACCGTCTGTATCCTCGCGGGGCGCCCGTCCAGTTCTATTACCATCCCCGGTATGGGCGTCATGTTCTGCTGCTTGAATATCTTCATCGGGACGAGCCTTATCAGGGCAGGGTCCTTTTGTCCGTACGCTTTCTCGGGGGAGATGTCGAGTTCTTTTTCTTCTCCTGCCTTCATCCCGGCCAGCGCTTCGTCCAAGCCTCTTAATACCTGCAACTCCCCTATCACCATGGGCACTGCCTGGTATATCCTCTTCTGGTCGAATATGTTCTCTTTCTTTGCCGTGTCTGCTTCGGTGGTGTCGAACACCGGGCCGTCCTTTACCCTTCCTGTATAGGAAATCTTAACGAATCTCTGTTCCATTGTTGTTCACTTACCAAAAAACAAAAAATAGAATAAACATTTAAAATTACGGCTTAATATTTTAACATTCTTTACTTATACAATCTTAATAGTACTCTACAGGTCGATCTGAGATGGCAAAAAAAGCAGTCAGCAAGCTAAATGCTCAAAAGAAAACAAAACAGGGAAAAAACGCGAACACGTACCAATTCATCATGGCCATGGTGGTCATAGTCACCATGCTCATATCAGGGCTATACTTCCTGGGATCCGGCGATGGGGGGACCGGGACGACCGTCCCGGAGGAGAACATATCCTTCAATTCATACGGCATGAACCAGATAGCATTGAATTCTTCCATAACCGTCACCGCGGACCAGCCGCTAATGGAGCTGGTAGCCATCCCGAAAGCGCAGTGCGTAAGCACCCAGGCAATAGGATGGGTGTATAATACGACCGCTCCCGGCATTCGAAGCGTGATGCTTGACGCCGTGAATCCCGGAAAGGACTCGGCAGGAAACCTATGCGGAACATTCCTGTTCTTCAAGTTCGCATACAGCGCGATAGATGAAAGCACGATTGCTGCGCTCAACAACGAACTCGTGAACCGCCTGGGCGACTACACGCTCAAAAGGTCCTATGTTGGAATACTCCCTGTAAACCTCTCAGGTCCGGGAACCGACAGGATATACGTGATAGGCAGTACCGACATAGCCAAAGGCGACGACGCAGAGATACTCATGTTCCAGAAGACCTCGGACGGGAGCGTATTCGCCCTGGAGAGGAACCGCATAGCAGAAGGCCCCAGAGTATCCGCGACTGTCTTGGATCTCACGGACATAATGGTCCAGGGAACGGTTGCAGGAAACTACGAACTGGAGAATATAGAAAAGAGGATAAACGTCTCGAACAGCAGGCTTACCCCCGCAGCCTTCGCAGTCAACGGAACGCTTGACAACGAAACAGTAAAAGAAATATCCGCGATCCCGGATGCTTCTGTCGAGAAGACGGAAAACCAGACGAGGATAACCTACAACGCTTCAATGGATGAAGTAAAGAGCGTCCTTGACGGGAAGAACATAACGTACTCTGCAGAGGACGGGAGCGTCATACTTCAGATACCCCTCAACACGAGCGTAAGCAGCATACAGTCGGCCGTGAAAGCAGGCGGGATAACCGAAGCAGAGATAAAGATGGTAGGATTCGTAAAAGTTCCAGAACTGGTCAGGATAAACGGCCAGATAGTGACCGTCGAGAACAGCGACAGATTCAACGCCGTCCTGAACATAGACGCCGAAGCAGGAGACCGGGTAAACATAACCCTATCCACGATGCAGTTCGGAGACCAGGTATTCGTCCTCGGCGGATCGGAAGAATAGAAAAAGGCGTATATTTGTCGGTTTTTTCCCGATTATACGTCAATTAATCAGGGTCTCATTCTTTTTTTTCTTATTATTGCTTTATATTTGACTTCCTATAATTAATCATGAAACAGAATTACCTCTTTTATGCATTACTCCTGGGACTGCTTGCCGTAAATGCCTACTCATTCACAGGCGAGTACAAATACAACTCCATGAGTGCCACAGCATACTGGAACGCGTACGCGTCCGTGATGGCCGCAGGCGCAAAGACCCCGATGGAATACGTGACAGCGATAGGCCCCATGAGCAGGGACGAAACGGAAGTACACTGCACATATTTCAATTTCTACCCTGTCATCTCCATAAGCGAAGATGCTAAAGTCGTTGCCGCCGACGGGACGGTCCTCGGGAATGAAGCATGCCAGAACGAATATTTCAGGCTGACAAAAGGCGTGAACAAGGGAGAATATCTAAGCAGGGGAGGAGACGCCGACACACCGCCCGTGCAATGGGTGGACGACGTGGAAGAAACCTTCAGGCAGATAATTGCATACCACCAGGGAGGCAGCATGAGGACAAGCACCATACTCCACATGATACCGGAGGACGGATTCCGCGACCCCGTGACAGGCATACAGTTATACAAGGAGAGCGTCCAGGACTACAACAACTGGGAGCGCGTATGCCCCACGCTGGAAAAAACCAACAGCGTGGATGCGAGGATGATCTGCAGCGCGAAGATGGAAAGACCCGAATTACTGGGAGGCCTGGAAGCAAAGGGCGAATACTACCGGATAGAAGGCACATCAAACATAAGCATCGATGCAACATACGTCGTAGAATGCATGTATTACTATTACGGCGGACCTGGAACAGACTTCCACAACTCAAGCAAGTATTTCGCATACAACGCGCCTACGTTCCTGGACAAGGAATCCTACACGTCTCTGCAGGACTTCTTCAAGGTCGGGGAAATATCCCTCGCAAAGACGATAAAAGTAGTCAAGCCCGCCAATCCGGGCGTCAGAATCACTGCAGACGCAGGCTCCCTGGAGATGGGCGCAGAAAGCAACCTGATAGTCGCGATAGAAAACTCGGGCGATACAAGCATAACGATAAAAGACCTCGCTTCAAACGCGCCTTACAGGATGATATCCTGCGACAGGGAAAACATCGCACCCTCGGAAAAAGCAGAATGCATAATTGCAATCACCCTTTCGGCGGACGACGCAGCCGGGCTGACGCTCAACTACGAATACGTCTCGTGCGGCAAGCGAACCGCCCGCTCGGTCAAAAGCGCGTTGAGCCGCGCAAGTGTCATTGCCCCGTCAGGGATCCTGCAGGTATCCTCCGTCGACGTGCACGGAGGCTGCGAGAACTCATACTACGAATGCGACCCGAACCCCGGCTACTATGCAGCAGGATACAAGTGCATGAAAAAGGGGGAATATGCTACGCCTGCAAATGAAAGGATAAACCTCGAATACGACCTATCGGGCATACCCTCGGATGCGCAATACATCGGCGCAAAACTGCTCATAAATCCGTCCGCGGTAAAAAGGCAGCAAAAAATAAGCGTCTACGGACCGGACAAAGCCGCGCCATCCGATACTAAATGCCTCCCGGAGGGAGACATATGCGCAAGGCCCTACTGCCAGGAATGCGTTCCACTGTACGAATCCGGGGGATCGATGATCGCCTCCGCGGAAATGAACGATGCGCAGGCTTATTCCCTGGACATAACCTCCGCGGTCAAATCAGCCCTGGATACGGACGAAAAGAAATTATACCTCCAGCTTAGGGGGGCAGAGGGCTTGTGGGCAACGGAAGGCGCATCAGGCTGCCCCGATACAGGCATATGGTCCGAGCAGGACGTACAGTTCCAGGAGAACGGCATGGCAGTGAAGGTGCTGTACAAATAAGGCCCTACGGCGTGTTTTATTCAATCCCTTCCATCTATTAAATGGGATGATAAGAGAGATACGCAAGCGCGACGGCCGCATAGTGGAATACAGTGCAGAGAAGATAGCCGCAGCCATAAACAAGGCATTCAGGGCAGTCGGCATAGACGATGCGATGCTCGCGGAAAAACTGTCGGACGAAGCCGCAGAAACCCTCTCAAAACGTTTCACGGATAAGATCCCCGGGGTCGAGGACGTACAGGACATAGTCGAGAACGTACTCATAAAAGCAGGCGAAAACGACGCGGCAAAAGCATACATCCTCTACAGGCAGGAAAGAGCCCGGATAAGAGAGGCAAAAGCCGCACTCGGCGTGGAAGACGACCTCAAGCTAACGGTAAACGCCGCGCGCGTACTCGAAAGGAGATACCTGCGCAAGGATGAGAACAGGCGCGTCATAGAGACCCCGGGACAGATGTTCCGCCGCGTGGCTGACACGATAGCTGCGGCCGATTCTATATATGGAAAAAAGCCCGCTGAAGTAACGGCCCTTGCAGAAGAATTCTATTCACTTATGACCGGTTTCCTATTCCTCCCGAACTCGCCGACATTGATGAATGCCGGCACCCCCATGGGTCAGCTCTCCGCATGCTTCGTCGTACCGGTAGAAGACTCCATGGAGAGCATATTCGACGCCGTAAAGGCAATGGCGCTCATACACCAGAGCGGCGGAGGAACCGGCTTTTCATTCACGAAGCTCAGGCCCGAGGGAGACTCCGTAAAATCCACGGGCGGCGTCGCATCAGGTCCCATATCCTTCATGCGCGTCTTTGACACTGCAACGGACGTCATAAAGCAGGGAGGAAAAAGAAGGGGCGCGAACATGGGCATCCTGCGCGTAGACCACCCGGACATTCTCTCTTTTATCAGGTGCAAGGAAAAAGACGGCGTATTTTCAAACTACAACATATCGGTCGCGATAACCGACGCATTCATGCAGGCCGTAACCGAAGACCGCACATACCCATTGATCAATCCGCGCACCGGCAAAACCGTCTCTGCGCAATCCGCGAGGATGGTATTCGATTTTATCGCGGACATGGCCTGGAAGAGCGGCGAACCCGGGATTATCTACATCGACGAGATAAACAGGCATAATCCGACCATCTCCCTCGGGGATATAGAGAGCACAAATCCGTGCATTACCGGGGACACACTTATTTCAACCGCAAATGGCTTGGAGCGCGCAGAAGCACTGTTTGAAAGCGGTCGCGTAGTTGACGTGGTTCCGGATGGGAGACTTTCAGGCGAACGGACGCTGGTCGCATCGCAGGTGTTGCCGACTGGCGTGAAACCTGTCTTCCGGCTCAAGACGCAGGAAGGGTATGAACTCCGGCTGACTGAAGACCATCGTGTCTTGGCCGAACGCGGATTCGTTCCCTCATGCGAGCTCAGGAAAGGCGACCGGATATTCATCCAGGACTGTAAGGGATGTTTCGGGAAAGGCGGTTCCCTTGAGGAAGGCCGCGTGCTGGGCTGGCTCGTAGGCGACGGATTCATCAGCGAGGATAAAGGAGCCGTGCTTTCGTTCTTCGGTGATGAACGGCAGCTCGCACCCGATTTCTCCGATTATGTCTCAAGTATGATCGGGGACTATGTTGGAACCGTCCAGATCAAGGACCGGGCCGAAACCCGCGTGAGTTCAAAGCGGCTGGAGCGGATGCTCGCAAGCTACGGCCTATCGCGCAATCAGAAGGTCTGCGTGCCCGACTGCCTCTTCTGCGCATCGGAGGAGATGCAGCGCGGCTTCCTGCAGGGGATTTACAGCAGCGATGGTCATGTCTCCGGGACCAGCATTAAAGGCTATTCGGTCAGGCTCACTTCTATCTCTGAATGCTTCCTCAGAGATGTGCAGCGGATGCTCATCAACTTTGGGATCGCAAGCAAGATGTACTGCAACAGGCACGAAAGGCGCTTCGCCATGCTTCCGGACGGGAGAGGCGGAATGGCTGCGTACAACTGCCAGCCTGACCACGACCTCGTCGTGAGCAAGGACAACCTTATGCGCTTCATGCAGGAAGTCGGTTTCCTCTCGCAGGCTAAACAGTCTAGGCTCGCCTACGCGTGCGCTTCGTTCTGCAGGGGGCCGTACAAGGAGAGGTACACCGCCAGGTTCAGCGAACTCGTGAGCGACGGGGAAGAACAGGTATATGATCTGATGGAGCCTGCCACCCACGCGTTCATCGCAAACGGCCTGGTCGTGCACAACTGCGGAGAGCAGCCTTTGCTCCCATATGAAAGCTGCAACCTGGGTTCCATGAACCTGTCCCGGATGGTGAAAGACGGCGCAGTAGACTGGGACCTGCTCAAAGACACCGTGCGCAAAGCAGTCCATTTCCTGGACAACGTGATAGACGCAAACAAATACCCCCTGGAAGAGATCAGAAAGCGCACCCTCCTGAATCGCAAGATAGGCCTCGGAGTAATGGGGTTTGCAGAGATGCTGATACAAATGGAGATACCGTACGACTCGGAAGAAGCGCTCGCGATCGCAGAAAAAGTCATGGGATGCATAGACACGGAAGCAAAGAAAAAGTCCGAGGAACTGGGCCTTTCGCGCGGGTCTTTCCCGAATTATGAAAAGAGCGTATGGAAAGGAAAATACAGGGCAATGCGCAATGCGACAGTCACGACCATCGCGCCGACAGGCTCCATAAGCATCATCGCGGACTGCTCCAGCGGGATAGAACCCCTATTTGCCGTTTCATACATGAGGAACGTGTTGGGCGGATTATCCCTCCTAGAGACGAATAAATTCTTCGAGGGATCAGCCAAAAACGGGGGATTCTATTCCGAGGAACTGATGCTCAAAGTAGCGGAGAAAGGCTCGGTAAAAGAGATAGCGGAGGTCCCGGAAAAGATAAGGCGACTATATGCTATCGCGCAGGAGATATCGCCCGGGTGGCACGTGAGGATGCAGGCGGCATTCCAGAAGCACACGGACAACGCCGTCTCCAAGACAATAAACCTCCCTGCGACCGCATCCCCGAAAGACATAGAACAGGCCTACATGCTCGCCTACCGCCTGAAGTGCAAGGGGATAACGGTCTACCGCTACGCAAGCAGGGGTGAGCAGGTGCTGTATCTTGGAACGTCTCCTGCCCCGGAAAAAAAATACGCGACCGCAGAATCAGAGTACTCCGGCGGATGCGCGGGCGGTACCTGTCCTCTCTGAATGCAGAACATGAAAGGAAACATTATCCTCTACACAGGGAACGGCGGCGGAAAGACTGCTGCCGCATTGGGACTGGCCCTGCGCGGTGTAGGCCATAAAAAGAAGGTTATAATGGTCCAGTACATGAAGGGCAGGAAAGACACGGGCGAGTATATGGCAAAGGAGCGTCTCGCGCCGGAACTGGAGATAACGCAGTTTGGAAGAGAAGGGTTCGTAGACCTAAAAAACCCGTCGCAGGCAGATAAAGAGCTTGCAAAAAAAGGCATGGAATACGCGAAAGAATCCCTTAAAAGAAAACCAGACACCCTCATACTCGACGAAATAAACCTCGCAGCCGCAGTCGGCCTGCTGGACGCAAAAGACGTCGTCTCCTTTCTGAAATATATTCCCCCGGAAACAATAGTAATCCTCACCGGCAGGAATGCGCCGAAGGAATTCACAGACTGCGCAGACTATGTCGTGGAACTCAAAGATGTCAAAAGACCAAAAAAAGAGATCCCTGCAAGAAAAGGCTTCGAATACTGAAGCAATCAAAGCAACCGGAAAAGCGACCGCAAAGATAATACAGACCACGCAGGACAAAGGTGCATCCTACGCGCTGGACCAGGAGACGGTCGCATCAGTGCAGATACTGGAGAAAACAAAGGATATCAAAGGAAAGATATCCGCCGAACAGAAAAAACTCGCAAAAGACACGCTCAAGTTCCTGGGATACGGGAACTACGGCCTCTCGATATCTCTTGAATCAAAGATACCTGCGAATGCGGGCCTTGGCGAAAAAGAAGCGGCATCCGTCGCAATCATGCTAGCGGTCGCGGGGGCAGTTGCCAAAAAGCACGGCTCTGTGAACGAACTAAAGATAGACAAATACGTAAAAGAACAATACATGATCGTCGGGGAAAAACTCATAGACAAGAAAAAGCTCCTCGCATTATGCCCTGGGGAATACGACCGGGTATTTAGCAGCTTCTACGGCGGATTCGCAGTATGCGACAACAGAAAAAAGGAAGTACTGCGGAGAGGCGAGATGGAGACGATGCAGGCTATAGTCGCGTCCCCGAAAAAGAAGGAAAAGACCGACCCGGACCGCATGCTCCTATACAGGTATGAATCAGAACTCATATACGACGAATGCCTCAAAGGGAACCTGTACGTGGCGATGCGATTAAACTCTCTACTATACGCAGACAAGAACGCGCCGAGGATGCTGCGTGCCGGGGCTTTGACTGCGCACACGTCATACCCCTCGACGGTCGCATTATCAAGGGACGAAAAGAAAAACCCCTTGATAGAAAAATCCGTTAAAAAAGAGGCAAAGACCTTTATCGTGAAAGCCGCGAACAATCAGGCAGCATCATTGGTCAAACCCAGAAGAATAGTTAAAGGACGGGAATTCGTGGAAAAGAAAGGAGCAAGCGAATACTTTTTCCTCTGATATTCTATAATCTCACGGCGACAGGCTTCCTATTATGTTCCTCCGCCCTGAATAGTTCTTCAGGCGCGTATCCGAGGATCTTTGCCAGGATTACGTCCGGGATCGACTGTATCCTAGTGTTATATACGGTCACGCTGTCGTTGTAGAACTCCCTCCTGTCGGCTATCCCGTTTTCGAGGCCCGTTATCCTTCCCTGCAATTTCAGGAAATTCTCGTTCGCCTTAAGGTTCGGATAGTTCTCCGCGACCGCATATAATGCCTTTATCGCCTGCTTCGTTTCATCGTCGACACCTGCTTTTTCCGCGACCGTCTTTGCATTCAACAATGCGGCTCTTGCATCTGTAACTGCCTGAAGCGTCTTCTGCTCGTGCTCCATGTATCCTTTGACCGTTGCAACGAGATTCGGCAGCTCGTCTGCCCTCTGCGTCAATAGAACGTCTATGTTGGCCCACGATTTCCCGTTGTTGTTTTTGAGCATCGTTAAGCCGTTGTATATAAACATAAAATAGATAGCGACCGCTGCGATGAAAAAACCGCCCGCTGTTATTACCAATAAACTTAATCCGATCAACATTTTTTTATCCCTGATTAATCATGGAATTATCTTTCTAATAAGCCTCACACCAGGCTTGCGACCACGTATGCAAGGCATAACGCGCATACAAGAGCCCCTGTCGCTATTCCTCCGAAGGCCTGCCATTTCAGGGCGGAAACTATCCCTTTCTCGGACCGGTCGGATATGTAATAGAACTTCTGGTTCACGCCTTTCTGTATTATCAGCCTGCTCGTGTGATCATCCGCAGTATGCGCGATCACCGGATTATCCGCCGCGGAGCCCATTACGTACACTGCGTCTCCGGGCTCTATCAGGTATTCGCGGTACCTCATGCGCTTGTTCAATCCCAGGAAGCTGTCATGGGATATGTCGCTTGCCTTCAGGAACTCCTTCACATGAGCCGGGGGATCGTTGAGCAGCCCTGAGTTGTATTCGTAATCCCCTGGAACGTTTATCTGCGCGCCTTCGGGGTTCACGAGGATCTTCCCGGTATCGTCCTGCACGTAGAATTCCGGCCGGTACTCTTCTTTCTTGATCGTCACCCATCTGCTGTTCTTCCCCTGCCTGCGGTGTTCCTCTATCGTGTAGAAATAGTATATGCAGTCCTTTCCCGTAAAAGGGCCTGGCCGGGTAGTGCCTTCGACTGCTATTGCTTTTCCCGTTATCTCCACGAGGCCGAGTGCTATCGACCTGATCTTCGACGTGGGGATGTTCTCTATGAGCCTCTTATGCGACAGCTGCCTGAAGCCGTATATGAACAATCCTGCTCCTATAAGGAATCCGAATAATCCGATTGGGAGTATTCCTGCATCGGGCATCTTGTCAGATAACGAACTTTTCCTCCATTTCCTGCAGGCTCTTCTTTTTTACTTTCTTCTTCCCCTTGTCCGGCTGGCATAGGGGTTCCAGTTCGCTTGCAGAAAGGCCCAGTTTGTATTTGCTGCCCTGTCTTGTTCCGCGGATGGCGAGTATCTTCTCCACTCTTGGGCCCACTAAAAACCTGTGGGTATCCCATTCCGGTACGACCTTCCCGTCGAGGCCGCAGTCCTTCGATATCCTCTGGACCAGCAGATAAGGAGTCAGATGCTCCAGGAAATCCGCCATCAGTTGCGCGTATTCAGTCATGGAAAGAGGCCTGTATCTCCCGGTTTTGTATTCCTGCAACAGCCTTGTGTCCTTCATCACGAGGCAGGGATAGATCTTTATCGCATCCACCCCGAGAACGGATATCAGGCGGGCGGTCTCTATCATCTCGCTCCTCGTCTCATAAGGCAGGCCCATAATCAGGAACATGCAGACAAGTATCCCCCTCTTATGCGCTTCCTGGATGACCCTTATAGTCTCCGCGACCCCGTGGTGGCGCAGAACGCTCTCAACGGTATGATAATGCATCGTCTGCTGGCCTACTTCAAGCCATATCTCATAGCCCTGCCTGACGTAGTCTCCAAGGAGATCCATTACCTCGTCCGGCAAACAGTCCGGGCGGGTGCCGATTGTCAGGCCTATGACGTCCGGGTGATCAAGCGTTTCGTCGAATATCTTCTTTAGTTCCGGGACCGGAAGATACGTGTTCGTCCCGAAGGCGATGTATACCAGGAACTTTTGGCCTGCGCCCTTGTTCCTGTAGTATTCGACCTGGTCTCTGACCTGCTCTTTTATCCCCTGTCCTATAACGCGCCTGAAGGATTCGTACGTGAACTGCCTTGCAAAATTCGGGCAATAGATGCATCCTTCTTTGCTTAATCGGCCGTCCCAGTTGGGGCAGGTGAAATTGGCGTTCATCGGCACCTTGCATATCTCTATCCCGTGGGTCTTGCGTATGTATGCTCCGTGAGGCGCATATACGTAGCCCTCTTTGAACAATTCGTCGATAGCCTTTCTGTCAAGCTGCCTCTCCGTTTTAACGCCTTTGATCATCATTTTATTGATTAATCCTCTTAAAAATATAGAGTAGGCGATTATATTTCAGGGGGAAAAATTCCCGGCAGATGCGGGCATTTTCCCCGCAGTATTCTTCCCGGTATCACCGGACTGGTTTTCGGACCCTCCCTCTTTTCCTGTACGGATAAAAAAAACAGACCCTCTTGTTATCCGGGTCCGAGACTTTCTCGCAGAAAACAATGTCCCCCGTGCCGTATACATATGCAGTATAACAGTTATCCCGTAAGAATCCGTCGGATATCAGCCCGCAGGACGATACATGCCCTGCCGAGCCAAGATCGTAATAACACTTGTCTCTGCGGTCCTCCCTCCCGACCATGGCGCAGAATGAATCGTTCCCTGATACGAGCGCATAGCAGTGGTTCACATCGTTCGGGTTCTCTATCCTGCCGCACAAAGACTGCGTGGAACTGTCTGTAGCAACATAAAAAAAGCAGCGGTCCCGAAAAACGGAGCCTGCGATCTTCTCGCAGTACGCGATATCCCCCGTTACGATCCCCTTTTCCTGGTAGCACCCGTCCTTTTGGCTTAGGTCGATAAGGGCTTCGCACCCCGGATCACTTGCTTCTTTATTGATGTAGCAGGCGAAAATCAGGAGCAGGAAGACGGCGACAAGGATGGTTTTCATATATGCATACGGTATCAGCATCTACTGGTCTATCCCGAGGCACGCTTTTATCGTGCACTTTATCTCCTCGGGCGGATACCCCAGGCGTATCAGCCTGGTGTTCCCGCGTATGCCTTTACCTGACATAGTCGTAGTGATAAATCCCTGCATTTCCAATTCGTTCAGGTACTGCGAGAACTGCCTTATCGTCCGCGGATTCCTTGCGAGGACCCTGCAGTTGCTCTCGTATGCTTCGAAGACTTCTCCAGTGAAAAGGTCTCCTTCTGACAAACCGGAGAGGCGTTTCTGCATTCCCCCCTGGAGTGCCAAGGCAGCTATCGAATACATGACTATCTGCTGATGTTCGGGAAGATTCTTCATCCCTTCGCCCATAATGTCGTCCTCGACTGCTTTCTTTGCGTTCTCTACGTGTTCGGGCAGGATTTTGTCTGCTCCCAGGGACTCGCCCAGGTCGCCGGCCTTCCGCAGGAGCCGCAGTGCGTATCTTGCGTCGCCGTCCTGGGCGGAGTATGCAGCTATCTTAGAAATGGTCAACGTGTCGACCACTTCGTCCTGGAATCCGGCGGAGATCCTCTGTTTCAGGATGGCCTTTATCTGTATCGCATTATACGGCGGAAAAACCCTTTCTTCTTCGCATAAAGTAGAAAGGCTTCTCGGGTCGAGCCTCTTTTTCAGCTTCATATCGTTGCTCATCCCAATTATGGATACGTGGCCTCCTGGGAGTTCGTCGTTCATCCTTATAAGGCTGTACATAAGGTCGTTTAAGTCCTTTCCCTTGATCATGTCTATCTCGTCCAAGACGATGATGAGATTCATGTTATTCCCCTTTACGACCTTGAATATCCTGTCATAGAGGCCGTTTGGGTCCATGCCCTTAAGCTCTTTGTCCGGGCGGTCCTTGAGGGGGGCGTCATTGAGGCCTGCGTTAAGCGCTTCGTCCTCCGCGAGGCGCAGTAAAACCTGGTATTTGCTGTTTTTGACCTTGCAGTTCATATAAGCGACGCGGACAACGGTCTTGGATGTGTTCTTCTCGGGGTTGTCTGCAAACTCCATCAATTTCTTCGTGACATAGCGGACAACGCAGGTCTTGCCTGTCCCCGTCTTCCCATAGATGAAGACGTTGGACGGCTTCTGGTTCCGCAGAATGGGGGCAATGAGCCTGGTTACTTCCTTTATCTCCTTCTCCCTGTGCGGAAGCTCAGGCGGAACGTAATGCGGAGACAATACTTCGAGATTGCGGAAGATGCGCTGCTCTTTGAGCTCTGCTTCGAAAATGTTCTCAGTCATTATCTATCACATAAGCCTATTATTCCAAGTCACTATAGTATATTGCAGGATGAGATTAAATCTGGGCCCTTCATCTTTTAAGTAAAAACTTTTATATATTTAGATGTAAGTTAATATTATAAAAATTTATTGTATAATATATTAGAAGAAAGGCAGGTTCCAAAATGGTTCTTAAAAAGATTTTCGGAAAAAAGGAAGCACCTAGGGCAGAAGAAGATATAGACATCGAGAACTACTTAACCGATCTCTCCATAAGAGACGGCAAGATCATAGAACGCGAGGACGTGACGTACGTCAAGCCCATAGACCTCGACAGCGACGGAAAAGGCGTCGGATCAGTCATAAAAGAACTGGAGAAAGGGAACATTGTCCTACTCAACATAAGACAGGTACTCGACAACCAGGTACTCCTGAGGAACATCACAAAGGAACTCTCGGAAACGGTCGAAGACCTTGACGGAGACATCGGAAGGCTGTCCGTCGAAAAGATCCTGCTCGTACCCGAAGGGATACACATAGTCCACAGGGCGGCAAAGAGAAGGACGCACGACGAGGAATAATACCCTCATATCCTTTTATTCTCCTATTATAACCTGAATTCTCTTACTACAGTATACACGGGCCCGATCCTGTGTAATTCGCTTTTCATCAGACAGAACGAATCAACCAAAAAACAGCCGAAGACTTTCTCTTTGTATTCGTCCAGAATTTGTCTCAGACCCGTTTTCTCTTTTAGGTATTTTACCCTCGCAATCGTATAATGCGAAGAAAAATGCTCGTCTCTTCCAAATCCCAAAGGACCGATAACTCCGTCGATTGCTTCATGCAACTCCCTGAGCTCCTTATCCCCCTTCCCGGTTCCGGCCCACAGCACCCGCGGACTGCCGGGACCGGGGAACGCACTCAGTCCTTTTACGCATACTACGAATCCGCCCTGCTTCTTTACGGTAGATAGCGCAGAGATAAGTTCTTCTACTTTGTTTTCTTCAACCTCTCCAAGGAAACGGAGCGTAAGGTGCATGTTCTCCTCCCCGACGACCTTCAGGTCTCCCATGGGCTTGAGCCTCTCAGCCGCCTGCGCAAGTTGCGCTTTAACCTCAGGCGGGCATGACACTGCTATAAATGCGCGCATTCCATAAGATTATCTGTTATCCGTTTAAAAAAGAGACCAGGTGCAAAAATATGTTTCCAGGAGGCATGAACCCCAAGCAGATGAAGCAGATGATGAGCCGCATGGGCATCAAATCAGATGAAATACCCGCAGACCGCGTCATAATAGAAGGAGGCGGAAAGAAGACGATCATAGAGGGTCCGGACGTCATGAAGATGACCGTCCAGGGCCAGGTCGTATTCAACATAACCGGCGGAAAAGTAAGCACGCAGGAAGATACCGGAGCAATAGAAGATACCAGCGGCCCGGTGGAGATATCGGACGAAGACGTGGACCTGGTCTGCGAGCAGACAGGGGTTTCCAGGGACGATGCCCGGCAAGCCATAGAAGAATCAAACGGAGACCTTGCCGAAGCGATAATCAAGTTAAAAGGATAAATATTAAACAATATTTATATTAATTATATTAATATATAACTATGTGCGGAATTGCCGGATACGTCGGAGCAAGGAACGCCCCGAGGATACTCTTCGACATGCTCAAGAAACTGGAGTACCGGGGCTATGATTCTGCAGGGGTGGCATGTTTTTACGAGGGGAAAGTCGTCGTCTCCCGCGGAAAAGGCAAAGTAGACGAAGTCCGGAAAAACTCTAAGATAACGGACCTGGACTCCAAGACAGGCATCGCCCACACGCGCTGGGCGACCCATGGCGAACCGTCCGACGAGAATTCTCACCCCCACAGCGACTGCACAGGGCAATTCACGGTATGCCACAACGGCATAGTCGAGAACTACAAGGAACTACGCGAGGAACTGAAGAAAAAGGGCCACAGATTCTTGTCACAGACCGATACCGAAGTAATACCCCACCTGATAGAAGAACTATACTCCGGCGACTTCGAAGAAGCGTTCGTTTCCTCCCTAAAAAAACTGAAGGGAAGTTTCGCCCTCGTCGCGGTAGACTCCGGATCGCCGGACAGGATACTTGTCGCAAGAAAGGAGAGCCCGCTCATAATCGGCCTTGGAACAGGGGAGAATTTCATCGCATCAGACACTCCCGCAGTCCTGTCCGAGACAAAGAAAGTAATAATCCTCGAAGACATGGAATACGGCATAGTAAAGAAAGACCATGTCTCAATAAAGCGCCTAGACACAGGGATAGACGTCAAAAAGGAGATACACGAGATCAAATGGGACGTGAAAGCCGCCGAAAAAGAAGGCTTCGACCACTTCATGCTAAAAGAGATATTCGAAGAGCCCTCCGCCGTGAAGAACGCTCTGAAAGGGCTTGATACAATATATGCGGCCGCAAAGAAACTCGCAAAATACGAACGCATATACGTCGTCGCCTGCGGGACGGCGTCGTACGCCGGGCTGGTCGGAAAATACGTATTCGAAAGATACGGGATAGCAGCAGACACGATAATCGCATCCGAATTCCGCTACTCCACGATAAACGCCGTAGGAAAAGGATGCGCAGTCATCGCAGTATCCCAGTCGGGGGAGACGGCGGACACTCTTGCCAGCGTAAAAGAGGCAAAGAACCGCGGCGCATACATAATAAGCGTCGTCAATGCGGTCGGCTCCTCACTCACGAGGATGTCCGACGACAACATCTACACATACTCGGGACCGGAGATCGCCGTCGCATCGACGAAAGCATACGTCGGCCAGGCAACGACCCTGACAATGCTCGCATTATCGGTCGCAAAGGAAAAAGGAAAGATCACAGAAGCATACTATAACGAGATACTAGACGGCCTCCACGGGATGCCGGACAAGATAAACTACATCCTGAACGCAAGAGAACAAATAAAGAAACTCGCAGCCGAACAGAAAGACTGCAAAAGCTTCTTCTACCTGGGAAGAAGGCTCAACTACCCGACCGCATTGGAAGGCGCACTCAAACTAAAAGAGATCAGCTACATACACGCCGAAGCATACCCCGGTGGAGAACTGAAACACGGACCGCTTGCGCTCCTCGAAAAAGGGGTGACTGTGATCGCAGTATGCCCGAACGACGACCTGAAGGAAAAGATGGAAAGCAACATGCAGGAAGCACGCGCAAGAAAGGCGACCATTCTCACGGTAGCCGAAGACGGGGAATTCATGGTCCCGGTATGCGACCCGGTGCTCTCGCCGATCCTTTATGTTGTCCCATTACACCTGTTTGCATATTATTTGTCGACGAGCAAGGGGATCGATCCCGACAAGCCGAGGAACCTGGCGAAGTCGGTGACGGTTGAATAAGATTTTCAGGATGATCAAAATAGGTACTGGCTGATTTCTTTTATTGTAGAGTCCTGAAATTATTTCGTTTTGGGTTCGTGTCTGAACCTATGACGAAGTTGACCTGCCATAAGATTCGTTGGCTTGTGAATCGGGTGGTCAAACACGGTAATCTGCCTAAAGATGTGTCTTGGGCTCAGAAGGTGAGTGACCGACGGGTTCAGCAGCTTGTCAAGAAGTATAAGGAGATTGGAGTTATATGCTTATATTGAACCGGAATTGAGCCTCCCGAATTGAGAGAAATAAAAAATAATTCGGGTTTTGATGCTGTTAAAATTGTTGTCGATGCATCGTCGTATGAGGTTTTGACTTATGTTGATGCCGACGAGAGTGATGTGGCTCAGGTGTCTTTGTTTACTGATTACGGGACGTTGGGTAAGATGGGTTTGGCCTACGGCAAGGATTTTTTTTAATCTTACATCGAGGTGCAGGGAATGAGTTTGTTTGGAATACCTAAGGTTTAAACGGGGGGCATAATATAACTGTGACCGTCAAGGACCTTCCGGGGCATTCTATCTTCAAGACTTCAATGTGTATGTGGACAATACGCCCCCAGTTATTACTTCTACAACTCCTACCACAAACCAAAAAATAGACAACACCGCATACCTCGCCGTGAACGCATCAGACGCGTCCGGTATAAGAAGCGCAGACTGGTACCTGCAAACAACACAAGGACCAGTCCGGATCGGCAGCGGCCAGCGCACTTATTGGGGATGCGGAGGACTGAACGGAAACTACACTATTCTAGTCAATGTCACCGATCTGGTCGGGAACGTGGCTACCCGCACCGTTCCAGTAGAGATCAGGAGCCCTGATCTGTCGGTTGAAGGTGTATCCTTTGTTCCTATTGTGCCTGCGGTAAACTACTCGAATGCCGTGAAGGTTTCGATAAAGAACAAGGGAAGCCTGAACGCGGATAATTTTTATGCGCGTTTGTACGTCGGCTACAATGAAACGAACAACACTTTGATAGATCAGATATTGCCGGACCAGGTTATTGAAGCCGTTCTTTACTGGACCCCCAGGACAGCGGGACCGCATAATATTACGGTTGTAGTCGATCCGGTTGATTATGTTTCGGAGTCTAATGAGACGAATAATTATATGACTATGAGCATAGACATTCCTGGAGAAAAATAATGCAGTAACTCTGCATTAAGGCCGTCTTATATAGAACGGCCTCGAATAAATAACATTCAAAAAAATAAAATGAGCGGTAAAAGCGATAATCCAAATAAAAAAAGGGCAAATGCTCATGCGTCTGGTGGTCTTCTTGGGATACTTTTCCTGTCTATTATTTTCTTGATTAGAAGTGGTTTTAATTTCTTTGTTTATTTAGGGCTTAAGGATTTGTATTATGGGGAGTGGAAGCATCAGGCTTTTAGTGCATTGTTTCTGTTGATCTCTTTTTTATATCTTGCTTCGGCTGTTGGATTGCTGGCTAGAAAACTATTCGCCTATTATCTGTCTTGGCTGGTTGTGCTGCCAGACATACTACTATTCAGTGAATACCTTATTTACCCCGCCTACGCAATATTGGGAATCCCACTAACACTTCTTTCGATTTATACCTTGGTTAGAACAAGAGAACACCTTGAACCATGGGACAAAACAGACAAGAAAGCAGCGGTAGTAATCTGTTTAATAATACTGGCATACATTGCTTTTAATGTATGGGCGTTTAACCAGCCCAAACCGGAAGAATACCAGAAAATAGTCACACAGGAAGCCATAGAGAAAAACGATGTGAAAATATGCGACAAAATAGTTGTTGGAAGAGATTATTGCATTATGGATTTTGCCCAGAATAAAAGAGATTATAAAATTTGTGAAGCAATTTCCTCGGAATATGATAAAGAATCATGTTATCTATTCATTGCAAATTCACTTAATGATCCTGAAATATGTGGCCTCATAAAAAATGAATATCAGCGGGGGATGTGCGATGCAAACAAAACAAAATAATTTTTTTTCTCTATGTATTTTATTGATTCTACTGAGTACTTTTTCAGTACATGCCGCTGAAGTTGCGAATCTTACTGTTTATGTGAAAGATCAACAAGGTAATAATGTAAACTGCTATGGGACGGCACAGTGTACTAATCTTATCTATGGAAATCTTACTGTAGAAATTTATAGAGACGAGAAAAAAATAGACAATCAATCTTTTCCGAATAACAAACCGTCAGTTTTATTTCCTATTAGCCAGTCTGGTCTTTATTCTGTTCGTGCTGTTGCTACTATGCGTTTTGTAAGTGAGGTTAATAGTCCTTATTTTTGTTATTATAATGCTCCTTCTTATCTTTCTCGTGTTGATGTTCCTGATTGTTATAATGTCTGTGTTCCTGGCGGGTACACTCCTTATACTTGTAATGATAGTTGTTTTGTTGGTTTTCTGAATAATCGTTCTGGTGGTATTGATGGTCATGGTTATTATGATTGTTTGAATATGGGCTGCGATAGCCATTATCAGGTCTGGGATAGTATCCATAATGTTTGGGTTGAGGTTACAAGGTGTTCTTATCAGAGGGAGCATGTTTATAAAGAGATGAATGAGGTTTTGACTTATGTTGATGTCAACGAGAATAATCCCACTCATATGGGTGATGAGGCTCAGGTTATGTTGTTGACTGATTTTGATTCTTTGGGTGGTTATGGTCGTTTGTATGCTGATCGTGTTTTGAATTTGTCTCATGTTGATCCTAAATTTGACCGTAGTGGTCTTTTTGTTATTACTGATGCCGGGGAGACTGGTCTGGGTACTGCTATTGGCGCATTGGATGGGGCTATTGAAAGTAGCGGTAGTGTTAAGAATAAGAAGTTTCTTAAGCATACTTTTAGCGGTTCTTTCAAGGATTCTTTGAAGTCTGAGGCAGGTTCGACTGTTATTGTTTTGGGTGTGGAGTCGATTGCTGATCCTCCTACATTCCAGGAGAATGTGCGTAACTGGGGTTTTTCGTCTGTAGGTCTTGGTGTTTCTGCTGGCGTGAATGGGGTGCTTGAAGGGGTTATTGGTTTGGGTGGGGGAGCTTCGCTTGTTATCGGCGCAGTTATTGCTGTCCCGGTTACCATGGGTTTGAATGCGCAGATACATGAGACTTATGATGCTCATATGTGCGAGCATGCGGAAACAGATGATTTGGATATTTTTATCGGTTCCAGAAAGTCAACTTGTTCTTCTATTTTTAGCGGAGGCGTATGTGAGATTTATCCGGTGTATATGGTTAATAAGGGACAAGAGCTTCAGGAAGTGGCTATTGGTCCGGATTATGACACTTTCGATTTATTTGCTGATTGTCAAAACAGCGTTTACTTCAAACCATATACTGAATATAAAGAGTATCCCTATATTGGACCACGTGTCCTTAATAACTATACAGTGCTTATGTCTACTGGCTTAATTGAAACTAAAGACGTAACTGCCGACGGCGTCAGCAGTTGTTACCAATCATTTAACGAAACAGGCAGACTAAGACACAAAATAGAGCTAATGTCTGGATTAGACTGCGATTTCGACACTTGGGACTTGTCATGGGCCGCGTCAGACATACCCGCAATTTCTCAATTCCAGAAACACAAACCATATATAGCTGCACCAGTTTTTCCCTCAACCATTCACAAGGGCGATTTATTGAATATTTCCGTCGGCGTGGTCTACGACTCCGTTATATCGTCCGGCGTAAACGTTACCATCGGCAGCACGCAATACCCCATGACCTCCAACAGTCCTTCCGCGTTGTATCGTAACTGGTCGGTGTTGATCAACACCTCGACGTATCCGGTTGGCACCATCCAGTTCAAAATTGTCGCAGGCGCCTTGTCGACGAATGACAACGATCAGCGCATGTTTGAAGTAAGGGTCGTTGATGATGCGAATTCCGGAAGGGATGCTGGTAGTTTCTTTAATTCTTCAGTTCTGATTAATTTGTCTAATCCGTCTCCGAATTTTTATGAGTCTGATCTTTTGGCTGGTCATTTGTTGTCTCTTAATGGTGATTTGTTTGATGGTTATGTTTTTCAGTCTAAGAGGGGTCTGACTTATGTTGTTTCAGTATCGTCAAATGATTTGATTAACGTGTATCTGTCAGAGGTTGATCGTTTTAATCGGACTTTTTGGAGTCAGGTTAAGACCTTTAGCAATTCTTCTGTTTCTTTCACGTCTTTGTCCGGTGGAAAGATATTTATCAAATTTAACAGGTGGCAGCAGGAAATTGTTCCGGGTATTCATTATTCGGATAATTTTGATTATGTGTTCAATATTTCCGGTAGCGGCGTGGAGCGTATTGTTCCGAATACGACTGGGAGCGACGCGGTTTCGCAGCTATATTTTTACACGACTCTTCTGTGCGGGGATGCTGAGGCGTCTGTCGACTGCAGTGCTTTTGTTGCAGGCGGCGGGTTGCATTTGATGGATTCGGGATATGATGTGCCGGTTGAGGTGAGCCGGATAGGGAACAGTCGGTTGATTGATCTGGGTCAGGGAGAAGATTTTGATCCTTCGCAGTATTTGGGCGAGGATACTGAAGGGGTTGAGAAGTATTATATGCCGGTTGAGGTGACCGTATGTAATTATGAGCCTGGCATGACGGTTTTCATGGATTCGTTGTATCCTTACATATTGATTGATGGTGAGTGGGTTAATTATTTGGATGATAAAACGGATCTTGTAGGTGAATCGATAGCTTCCGGGGACTGCGAAACTTATACTGCGCGGGTTCCTTTGATCGGGGGCGGGGATTATCTTGTTAAAATGAAGGCAGGTTATCGGATTGGGGCCACGCCTAATCAATACTCTTATTCTGATGTTTTTGGTTTTAATCTGGATCAGAGCACTCCTCCGACGCTTAATTTGTTTTCTGCTCTGGACGGATTCAACGAGGTTGTCCTGTCGGTTAATGCTTCTGATTTGCAAGGCCTCAATTATGCAAGATTTTACGTGGACGATGTGTTATACTCTGGATGCATAGACTCTGATTTCAATAATGGTATCGCATCATGTGTCTGGAACACTACCGGATACGTAGATAACAGCACTCATACTGTATATGCTAAAGCATACAGCGTGGATAGCGGCTATGTAACTACGAAGAAATTAAATGTAACAGTCCGGAAAGACGCATCCAAGCCGTTGATCAAGGAAATGAACGTGCTTCCAATAGACGGAAAGGTATCCAATGGCTTTGTAAGCGGTTTAGCGAGTTTATCCGGTCTGTTCTATGATCCAGACTCCGGCGAAAAAGAAATCAATTGGTACATTGATGGTGGCCTCATCGGATCGGGCTCTAATATGTCCTGGAACACCTGGTTGTCTTCCAACACAAACAAAACAATTAAACTGGCAGTAACGGACTTTGCCGGGAACAAAGAGGAGAAAACCATAAACGTTTTTGTCGATAATTATCCCCCGGTATTTGCAATAAATAATCCTAAATCCGGCCAGAAAATAGACGGCACAGCATACCTGGAAGTTGTAGCAGCAGATACCTCAGGAATTAATGGCGTCGACTGGTACCTGCAAACAACAACAGGGCCGGTCCGAATCGGCAGCGGCCAGCGTACTTACTGGGGATGCGGAGGACTGAACGGGAACTATACTATTATAGTTAACGTCACCGATCTGGTCGGGAACGTGGCAACACGCACCATTCCCGTGGAAATCAGAAGTCCTGACCTTGTGGTTGAAAATTTAAGCCTAACTCCTTCTATGCCTATTGTGGGGAATATGGCTTCTTTAAAATTAGTCGTGCGAAATAAGGGAAGCAGTACTGCGAAGAATATAGGTATCAAAGCTTATGATGGATGGAATGAAACGAATAGCACCATATTAACGGAGTTGGCCCCCATGCAAATGGTTAATGTTTCTATTGTATGGGTTCCAAACTCTTCCGGTGAACATAACTTGACTCTGGTTGCGGATCCTGCGGATTATATTTCTGAAAGTAATGAAACAAACAATTTCTTGACTACAAGCATCAACGTTGGCGGTTCAAATTCCACTACAACAACTATTAGTTCCACGACGACAACAACTTTAAATCTCCCGCCTGTTCTCTCTTTTGATGTTTACCCTGCTTCGGGAGTCGTTGGTACGTTTTTTTCGCTTAACGTTTCGGCATCAGATGATGTAGGTTTAAGTAATGTTTCCTCGATGTATGGGGGTGCTTGGCATTTCGTTTCTTGTGCCGGGACTGTTTCATGTTCGCATACCTGGATTACGTCGGAGTCCCAGCCTGGGAATTATACCTATTATGGGAATGCGTTTGATTTAATCGGCCAGGGGGATCCTGCCTGGAACACTACCAAGAAAAGAATTGTCAATGTCGTTGCAACGAGTTTGAATTCTACAACCTCGACAACAACCACGACCACCACCAGTTCAACGTCGACCACGTCTACCGTTCCCATCCAGCCAGTGACGTGCTGGAATTCTTCGGATTATGTCAGTACAAGTAATCTTTCCAATTTACAGAAGCTCTGTAAATGCATCGACGGAAATTACGCTTACCAGGACTTTAATCAATCCTTGCAGAATAGAACTGTTAGAGAATATGTAGATAAGAGCAATAATACTGGCTGGACTACGCAGGTTTTAAGTAATTCATATGGTGCTGACGGCGTAAAATGTTCTAATAGTAAGTGGTATACGCCGCAGAACGATTATTATTCTATCTGCAGACTCAGGGGTGATTATCAGCCCTGCGACGAGATTATCTTGAGTGAGCTGGTGGCTAGTATAAATTTATGGGTTGTCGACGAATTTGATCTATTTGATGTAATAGCATTAATAATCGAATGGTCTCAGCCGGAATCCCTGTACGGTGAGATGATGGCCTCAAGTGCTTTTGATTCGGTGTCTGTTTCCAGGAATCTACCTGATTATGCATTTCCCGGACAAGCAATTAATGTAACTTTGACTATTGAAGTTGATGAAGCAAGCAAGCCGTATGCTTTTGGCTTGACAGAATATGTACCTGGTGGCTGGAACGTGTCATCAGTGTCTTCTAACGGGGCTTATTTTAGCAGTAGAAATACTGTTGAATGGTTGTTTAGTAACTTTACGACCCCTGTTCAAAATACTGCTGTGTCCTACATACTGCATATACCAAATGAAACTCTAAGTCAAAATTACAGTTTTTCCGGTACTGCTAATACCGGAACAGAGAGGTATGATGTTTCAGGAAGCAGTCTTTTAAATTTGTTATGCTCATATGATTCTAATTGCGGATCGACGTACTACGTATCTTATGATCCTTTAAGGTGTTCGATTGATGGAACCAGCAGGACTTTCGGAGCTTATTATTATCCTAGCTGCTCAAACCCCGGTTCTGCTACAGCTTATTGCACAAATGATATAGATGAAATTACTGCGGGAACATGTCCTTATGGGTGTCAGAATGATGTCTGTAACCTCTGTAGGATGGATACTGATTGTGGGCAACCAGAATACGTAAATAGTTCAATATATTGTCTTGATAATAGTACTCTTGCGCCTGGAACCTGGATGATACCCCGATGCCGGTTTGTTGAAGATTCCCATCATAAAGAGAATTCATGCGCCTCGGAATGGCTGCAAGAGCACCTGCATTGTACTTTGGGGTGTTTAAATGGTGCATGCATCCAATCTACAACCTCTACGACAACTACGACCACAACTTTGCCTGAGTGCCTGATGAGCGATTCTTTTTGCTCTATTCCGGACGGGGAACTTATGTGCGGGGAGACAATTACCGGTTGTCTGAATGGCGTGGATTGGAAATTCTATTTGATAAATGATTCGGAAAATAAACGAGTTTCTCTCAATTTATCCTATGCTGGAGAAGATTGTAACAATAACCGTTTGTTTGTGTTTGACGATAATTGTATGAATCAGGACTATGTTGATAAAGGCGCTTTTAGCAAGTATTGGGATGGGACAATTAATTCGAGAATAACTGTTGGCGTAGCTGGGGATTCGAGCAACAATAATTGCGGATGGACGCTTACTGTTAATTGCATAGATGCCACGACAACTACGACAACCACTTCTACCACAACTACTACAACATCAACCACCAGTTCGTCCACCTCCACTACTACAACGTTACTCCAATGCGACATAACCGGCTCGGAGTGCGAAACTTCTACGGACTCGATAAACTGCGGGACAACTATCAATGGCTGCCTGTATGCCTATGACTGGAGGATCTACCAGGTGAACGAATCGTCAGGGAAAAGAGTAACTGTAAACCTTACCTACAGCGGCGCCGGATGCAATATAAACGATTTGTACATATACAATACTTCCTGCGATGCAAAAGCAGTGGTCGATCATGCAAATAACACCAAGACATGGACAGGGAATGCGTATACTGATATCAAGATTGTTATTGACGGGGATTCAAACAACACTTATTGCTTGTGGATGTTGGACGTATCGTGTGCAACGATTACTACGACTACCACTTCAACCACCTCAACCAGCACGACGGCCACAACCCTTCTTCCATCGATTCTTTCATGCAGCATCAATGCTTCTTCTGTTTATGAAGGCGAATCCGTCTGGTTGAGCCAGAACGTTTCCGCAGGAACTTATCCTGTTGATAACGCTGTTTTCGAGTTGAATCACGACGTGAATTATTCCTACGGGGATGCTTTGGACGGTTTATACTGGTATGATCTAAGCACATTTGGTTTGGCAGGTAATAATTCGTTGATGTGCTATGTGAATGATTCAGTTGGCAATACTGTCTGGTCGGATGGCGGAGTGTTTACTGTGCTGCCTATGGTCTCGACTACTACGACTACTACCCCGACCACTACGTCATCTACGACTATCACTTCAACCACCTCAACCAGCACGACGGCCACAACCCTTCTTCCATCGATTCTTCCATGCAGCATCAATGCTTCTTCAATTTATGAAGGCGAGTCTGTTCGTTTGAGTCAGAACGTTTCCGCAGGAACTTATCCTGTTGATAACGCCGTTTTTGAGTTGAATCATAACACAAATTATTCTTATACAGGTGTTTTAGATGGCTTATACTGGTATGATCTTAGTTCCTTTGGTTTGGCTGGTAATAATTCTTTAATGTGTTACGTAAATGATTCTGTGGGTAATAGCGTCTGGTCTGATGGCGGAATGTTTACTGTGCTGCCTACTACCTCGACCACTACGTCGTCTACGACCAGCACTACTACGACAACGACGTCTACCAGCACATCCACGTCTTCCAGTACGACTACGTCGACCACTACTACGACCTCTACTACGACTACTAGTACGACAACGACTACTACAACAACTACCACGACAACAACTACCATGTGCTCTGCCGAGACCGTTGCCGCCGGCAACTGCGCAGACGGCCTAGACAACGACTGCGACGGTTACGTGGATGCGTCTGATGCGGGTTGCGTGAGTTGTTATTGTGACGGCGTCGGTTATACGAGTCTATCTGTTCAGGGTCAGACGGTGTATGTTGATTGCAATAGGGACGTGTGCTGGGCTCCGGCCACTTCAACCACATATGAGTGGGGTCCGACAGGGGTGGCACAGGCTTCATGCGTGGGGGACGGAGACAGCTACCCTGCATGCTATTACTGCGATGATCTGGTCTATGCCGGGCTCAGCGACTGGACTCTTCCCAATTATGGTGTTTTAGGGGGGCTTCTTGTCAATACCCACATATGCACTCCAAGCCAGAGGACGTGTTTCGGCTCCGACGGAGGATCCGCGGCGTACTGGTCGTCAACTGGTTCCGGTTTGAATCTTGCATACGTATGTTCCACGGCGACTGGCGATCACCTCCAGCGTACCCGGGTTACCAATGCGCCGGTTCGCTGTGTCAGGGGTTTGCACTGATGTATTATGCTATTTTATGGTCGCC
Source organism: Candidatus Altarchaeia archaeon (assembly GCA_049299895.1). Classification (GTDB taxonomy): domain Archaea; phylum Altiarchaeota; class Altiarchaeia; order IMC4; family QMZM01; genus CAIYYO01. The sequence continues at coordinate 6,718 of JBAQYF010000020.1, read as the reverse complement.
TGCAGAAGGAAAATCTCCCATGGTTTGTCTTAGACTAATGGCCGGATAATCTGTTTATTATGTCAATAATCCGAATAAATTATTGATGAGCAAAACGACTGATGCGGTCCTCGTCATGCAGGACGGAACCATTGTGGAAGGCGTTGGATTCGGCGCAAAGACCTCGGTGGAAGGGGAAGTCGTCTTCAACACCTCGATGTGCGGATACCAGGAGACTTTGACCGATCCATCCTATAAGGCGCAGATACTGATGATGACCTATCCCCTTGTTGGGAACTACGGCGTCAACAAGACTGATTTTGAATCCGGCAGGATACAGGCCGAGGGATACATAATACGCGAGCTCACTGATCATCCCTGGCACGGCAAGATGACCGGTCTCCTTGATAATTTTCTCAAAGAGCAGGGCATACCCGGCATACACAGCATAGACACCCGCTTTCTCACCCGGAAGATAAGGGACCACGGCGTCATGAACGGCATACTCAAATACCCTTATGAGAAGAGCGAGCTGCCTGCCCTGAAAGAGAAGGCGGCAAAATTAAGATCAATCTCGGAAAAAGACCTTGTCGATCTCGTTTCGATCAAGAAACCGAAGACCTACGACGTGGGCGGGGAGAAAACGGTCGTCGTATTGGACTGCGGCGCGAAGCAGAGCATAATAAACCTTATAACAGAGCGCAAAATCAACGTAATACAGGTGCCGGCTAGGACTACTGCAAAGGAGATAATGGCCTACGAACCCTCCGGGATAATGATATCGAACGGCCCAGGCGACCCTGAGAAGGTCGATTACGCGATAAACACTATTAAGAAACTGATGGACGAGCAGATCCCGATGTTCGGCATCTGCCTCGGAAACCAACTCCTCGGCCTTGCATCCGGCGCTAAGACCTACAAGCTCAAATTCGGACACCGCGGAAGCAATCACCCTGTAAAAGACCTGAAAACAAAGAGGTCGCACATAACAAGTCAGAACCACGGATTCGCGGTGGATGCAAAGACCCTCCCCCCTGAATGGGAGGTCACGCACGTCTCCCTGAACGACGGCTCGGTCGAAGGGATAAAGAGCAAGGAACTGCCCATAAGAGCGGTGCAGTACCACCCCGAGGCACACGCAGGGCCCTGGTACAACTACTACCTGTTCGACGAATACGTCGAGATGCTAAAATAATGATCGCCATAATCGACTACGGCATGGGGAACTTATACAGTATAAAGAACGCCTTTGAAAAGACCGGCGCGGATGTGAAAGTTGTAACAAATTCTAAGCTATTCAAAGATGCGGACGGGATCGTTATTCCCGGCGTCGGAGCGTTCGATTCGGCCATGAAGAACATTGTACCCCTGAGAGATGACATACTGGACACCGTCAAATCCGGGATCCCTTTTATGGGCATATGCCTGGGGATGCAGGTCTTATTCGACGGAAGCGATGAAGGGAAGGCAAAAGGCCTGGGACTGATTCCCGGGAACGTTGTGAAGCTTCCGAAGACCGTTCTCTCGCCTCAGATAGGCTGGAACGAGATAAAGATAACAAAGCCGATAGGCCTCCTGGACGGCATATCCGACGGGGATTTCTTCTATTTCGTGCACTCATATTACTGCGTCCCAAAAGACAAGCCGGTGATAGTGGCGTCCGTGGAATACGGGACTGACGTAACGGCCGTCGTCGCGGAAGACAACATATTCGGCCTACAGTTCCACCCGGAAAAATCCGGATCAAAAGGCCTCGCCATCCTTGAGAACTTCCGGGGGTGCGTCAAATGCTAGCAAAACGCATAATCCCCTGCCTGGACTGCGACCTCGGAACGCCGGAAGGACGGGTCGTTAAAGGAAAGGAATTCAAAGAGATCAAATACGCCGGGATCCCCTGGGAACTCGCGGAAAAATACTACCTGGACGGGGCGGACGAAATAGTCTTCCTCGACATAACCGCATCAAGCGACCGACGTGGCACTATGACGGACGTCATAAAGAAGACCGCGCAAAGCGTATTCGTCCCGCTGACGGTCGGAGGAGGCATAAGCAGCCTCTTGGACGCCCGCAAGGTCTTCAATTCCGGAGCGGATAAAGTCAGCATAAACACGTCAGCACTAAAAACCCCCTCCCTGATAAACGAGATATCCGAAGCATACGGAAGACAGGCATGCGTCGTCGCTATCGACGCAAAGAGGAGGTATGATCATCTTTCCGGCAGGAAGACCGTCAAGACCTCTAAAGGCGTATGCTGGTTCGAATGCTCCACGCACGGGGGAAGGCAGTTCACGGGTATGGATGCAATAGAATGGGCAATGGAAGCGGACGAAAGAGGCGCAGGCGACATCCTTTTAACGTCCATGGACCGTGACGGCACAAAAGACGGCTTCGACATCGAGCTGACAAAAGCAGTCTCAGAAAGCGTGAAGATCCCAGTGATCGCATCCGGGGGGGTCGGAAAACCGGAGCACATGCTCGAAGTATTCCAAAAAACGAAGGCTTCAGCGGCTCTTGCAGCAAGTATCTTTCACTACAATGAGTATCCCATATCCAAGGTAAAAAAATACTTAAACGAGAACGGGGTACACGTCCGGCTATAGTATCCGCGTATTGCCGATCTTTTCTCCATTATTAGACCTCTTGCATAATTATTGGTGTGTTGTGTGAGTATACAGACCTCCTTATACTGATTAGCGTATAAAGAGGCGTTTGCATTGATTACGTATGAGTCTGTTATTAAAAAGCCTGAAGAGTTCTTTAGGTTTTTTGGGGTTAGTGTTGAGGTTTTTGACGGGCTTTTGGCCTTTGCAAAGATTAATTACTCCGTCTTTAATGAGAGAAGGCGCAATGATCTAGTTAACGCTGTTGGGGGGGGGTGGCAGGCCTTATAATCATTGTTTGCCTGACCGTGTTTTGATGTTTTTGCTCTGTTATCGTCAGTACGTTACAGAAAGCTTGGCAGGCCTTTTGTTTGGCCTGCATGAAAGCAACGTGTGTCGTAATATGTCTATTCTTGCTCCTTTGATGAGATCATGCCTTCCGACTCCGGTCAAGGTTTATAAAAAAGTTAAGAGGGCCAAGAATTTAGAGGAATTACCAATGCTCTTTCCCGGGGCAAAAGCATTCATAGATGCAACCTAACAGGAGAAACCCAGACCTAAAAATAGGATGATGAGACGTAATTACTATTCGGGCAAAAAGAAGAAGTACTCGATAAAGACCCGGATTATGGTAAATAGTAACGGTTTGATACTACACAATACACGGCACGTAAAAGGAAGAAAGCACGACCTTCAACTGTTTAGAGAACAGCACCCGGCAATACCTCCAGGCATTGGAGCGGGATTAGACTTGGGATGCATTGGAGTGAAAAAGGATTTTTCCAAAAATGAAAGTCAGGCTTCCGGAGAAAAAGAAAAAGGGGGGAAGCCCGTCATCCGAACAGAAAATAAGAAACAAAAAGCACAGCAGGCAAAGGGTGATTGTGGAAAACACCCTTTGCAAGATTAAGAAATATAGCATAATCGGAGAAAAATACCGGAACAAAAAAGAAAACTACAACACAGTATTCTCAATTGCAGCAGGACTTGTAAACCTGCAAACAATGCACACGCAAGGAATGAACGTTCAACCCTTTATAAGATAAGAAAACCCAATCAGATAACGCCCTATTCAAACCAACAAAATAATTACGCAAGACATCTATTATATACTCAAAGAAACGGAATTTTATATAACCAGAAAGGTTTATTTGAAGATGAACGACCGGGGGTGGATTACGTGGACGCTTTCTCGCGTTGGTATTATGATTGCGGTCGTAACGATAGTCCTTCTGATGTTTATGACTTTTAATTATATTGGCTGCATAAATGCTTCAGACCGGGCGAATCAAGTGGCTGAAGGTCTCGCATCCGCTATGGTTAACGCATATACTGGGCCTGCAGGAAGCAAAACCGAGTATAGTCTGCCTAAAAAGATAGAGGGCCTGCCATATAAGCTTTGGATAGCCGACGGAGCTAAGACGGGGGTTTTGATAAGCGTTCTGGGTACCAGGTGTGGTGTATCTCTTGGAGGGGCGCCTGCCAAAGTTAATTTATCCGGTTTTCCGCGCCAGATAAAAAACGAGTCGGAAGAGAACGTCACATTGTTCCTGAAAAACGACGACGGGAGACTGCTTTTGGGCAGGAAAAGCAGTTGCGCAGGATGCATACAAGCAGACATACACTACAATGCCCAGGGAAACGACTGCAACAACACAGACGGGGAATATGTTATATTAAGGAACGGCTGTGACACATTTTTTGACCTGTCTAATTGGGTGCTGTCCGACAAAATAGGTCACAAATATATATTCCTACAATACATCCTCTCTCCGAACGCTTCAGTTACGGTATATACCGGCTGCGGGAACGATCTAAGCAATCATTTATACTGGTGTAACCAACAGGGGCCCTGCAAGGCAGTGTGGAACAACGCAGGGGATATATTATTTCTAACAGACGGGGTGAATCAGACATGCCTGCGCCAAGAATATTAAACAGAGGGCAAATAGGGCCCTTCTCCTTTGAAGTGTTATTCCCGCTGGTGATCGCGTTGATAATCACTTTTGTATTCATCACATTGACTTTTTCTTCAGTTATGAGAAACCTCCAGGAACGGGAGGCCCAAGTAACACATAAGACCGCAGCAGACCTGTTGGAGGTTTTGTCAAAGAAAAGCAGTCTCACCCATGCAAACACGCCCCAGTTGCTGGACTATGAAGCCATCCAGAAAACCACCTGCGAGGAACTATACCTGTATTGTCCGGCAGCTTACAACTGCAGCATACAGATAATTGAAGCGGGAGAAAGCAAGACCTGCGGCGGCCCCGCGGAAAACGCGGTCGCATTAGACATGCCGGTTGCGATACTGCACAAAATAGACGACATACGGTCCGGGAAGATAAAAACATGGGTCTGGAGGCAAAAATGAAAGATAAGGGAATCTCCAGCCTCTTTGACGTGATGATATATGCGATCATACTTGTCATGGCCTTTGCGGCAATACAGATATATTCAGTATCCCACCAGTCTGCGAGCATAAAAAACATAGGATATGAAGCTGAGAACAGGTATGCAGCCCAGACACTGGATGCCTTGTCATACCTGACGATAGACGGGGACGGATACGAAACAGTGCAGGCAGGCACAATAGAAAACGTAGAAGACAAAGACCTGAAGAAACTGTCGGATGCGGGAAAATTGCTCAGAGAATTAACCGGGAACCTGGATGCCACACTGGATGGATGGTCTGATAACTCTTCAAAACTGAAAGAGGACTTAACCAGGGTAAAGACCAGCATAGAATTGGCGCGCCAAATACTCACGACGACAAAATATTACGTGGATAAGACATCCAAAGAGATACAAAAACTGCCGGCAAAATGCGATGAAATACTAGACGTAAACGTCTATGGACAGATAATAGGGGGGATAAACATAAACGACTCAGACCCATGCGCCCAGGTGGATGCGCTCACATCCCGGGTAACCAATGCCTCGGCAGGGGTCATAGAACAAATAGACACCTCGGATAATGCCCTCCAGGACATAATAACAAAGATAGACAGCTACTCAGAAGATCAGATGCTCCTGGACCGGATACAACAAACACGCTGCCTGTTAAGAGAGGTAAACGTGAAACTGGACCACTACATAAGCTATGCGGAGCTGGGAGTAAAGGAAAACGCAACACTGATAGACTTGCTGCCTGTTAGGGCGGACCTGCGGACTGCTCCTCTGACCATGATGGCGGGCGAATCGCTTTACGTAGAAGACCGCCTGGTACAATCAGACTACCTGAGGGCGGGAGGCGCAATAGCTGCAATAATAGGGATGCAATACCTGAATACTTCAGAAGAAACGGAAACAGAACCTGAAACATATGCCGTGCAGGGAAATACAAGCACCCTTTTGATAAACGCCTCGGTCTGCAGCTTCTGCATAAACTGCCTGGAATGCAATGCGACAACAAAAGAATGCACCGGCTGCGGCGCATGCATAACATGTGAAAACACCTACCCAGTAAGCGACCTATATACCCTCTTTAACTGGTCTGAGCATACCGTCGAAATAACAAACACAAACACCTTCGAAGCATGCGAAAACTGCACGGGCTGCGGCTCGATCGGATGCAACGAATGCACCAGATGCGCCGACAAATACGAAATGAACGATACGCAGACAATAACCGGGAACCAGACGCAGAACAACACAAACAAAACAACCGAAGACTCAAAAAGCAGGATAATACAAGCAGTCATACTAACACTCGGAAGAAAAGACTTCCGCGACATAACAAAAGAACAAGTCAAAAAAGCACTGGACGCATACCTGGAAGGATACACGTACTGCTTCAAAGCAAAAACCTGCTGCGACACAAACCAGATCACCCTAGGAAACTGCACGAAAATACCGGACAACGCAGGACACGCAAGAAAAAAACTACTCGTATACGACAGCCAAAATGCTTTACTAGACCTATACATATGGAGGGGATAAAAAGATGAAAAACAAAATAAAAAACAAAGGAATGCTCTTCTACACCCTAATAGGCCTAATGGTAATATGCCTGGTCGCAGTGATCGCAATACACTTGATAAACACTTCGTATGTGTCTAATCAGGCTGACTTGGTTGCTCAGAGGAGGTTTAATGCGGCGATATATGATACGCAGGCTGATCTGCATGACGTGGTGAGGC
>JBAQYF010000019.1:0-137230 GCA_049299895.1 Candidatus Altarchaeia archaeon | reverse complement strand
CGGTTCGTGCGGAATTCTATCCTGGGGGAGGCGTTATGGATCAGTTGACTGATTCTTTTGCAGTATTGCCTGACGTCATCCCGGAGAATGGTTCTTACGTGTTGGAGGCATACGACTTGCAGCAGGGTGACATAATCCCCGGGGTACCTGTCTCCTGGAGCCGGGATTTTCTTTTGGAGAATGTTTCCGGTAATGAGGCTATGTATGAGGTGTGTTTGCCGGTTCCTTCTGATGCATTCGACCTTGTAGTTTATAACTCAGACGAAGCATTCTCGAATGCTTCGTGTTTCTTGATTGAATTAAATGGATCTGCGGATTTTTCCATTCGCTTTAAGACTTCTCCTGTTGAGCTTTTGGTGGAGAACTATACGATGGATATTTCATCTCTCATACCTGCGGATGCGGTCGATATAATTGTTGAGGAGGCGGGCGGGATAACGGGGACATTTTCCGGCGTAGACGTATTGGCTGATTCGAATCTGAGTGTCCCGGTCTACCAGCAGGAGATAACGTTGATACATAATTCGTCGCTTCACTATGAGAATTTTACGTTGGGACTTCCGGTAGCTGAGATGGATCAGACTCTGACTGACGAGTCGACAGATAAAATACTTCTGATAGATGAGGAAGACGTGCGGGGAGATAGGATTAACGTAACTGTGGATCGTCTCTCGAATAAGACGTATACTCTAGCGCCCAGGATCGAGGTGTTGCAGGGTGCGGCCCTGATAGGTGAGCCTGTTAATTGGACGCTTAAACTCGAAAACGTTACGGTGCGATACTCTACGTCCGCGCCGCAGATGAATGCGTCTTTTCCTGAGAAGTCTAAGGGAAAATGGCTTAAGGCAGTTGGAATAACGAGTAATGCGTCCATGCATTACTACAACGTCTCGGCTTACTCCGGTCTGGAAGAAAAAGAAGGGGCTTTGATACGTCTTTATTGGATGGAGAATGGCTCCCGGATAGATGTGACTGAAGATGTTAGATATAATGTCTCATTACAGGACGTAAATCAAAACGGCATAGCAGACCTCATATACTGGAACGTGCCTCAGTTGTCTGATCAGTTTTTCGAAATAGAGTTGAACATATTGAACGTGCAGAGCTACCCTGTAGTGGGTGGAAACTGGACTGTTAGGATCAATACCTCGGGGATGGCTGATCTGCGTATCAGGGCTTTTAACGGGACTGCTTGGACTGATTATGCGGATTCCGGGAATGACTTAATGTTCCTGCAGGTGAGGTGCGATGGCAGCGTCTTAAGTTATGAGTGGGTCAATGATTCGGTTTATGTGCGGAATTATTCATGTAGTGGAATCGGTTATGAGGCCTCAAAAGTTCTTACTGGCGGTAAACACACATTAGAGTTCACGTACGGGAACATTACTCTATATGCATATAACAACGCGACTTATACAAATATTTCTTTCATCGGACAGACCGAATCGAATGGGACAGCAATCGCCAGGAACTGGACAGAGGTAAATGTATCAATTGTTGAGCCAACGCTGGACACTTTTAAGTTCAACTGGGACGGGACGAATTATACGTTCCTCGGGTCTGCCGGTAATGCAAGTCCGACTTATAGCGGCAATTACTCTGATCTGGTTTTGGCTCTTCCGATGAATGAAGGAACGGGAAACACGTCTTATGATTATTCTTTCTATGGAAACAGCGGGATTACAAGGGGTTCCGCGTTGAAGTTTGATGGGAGCGATGATTATGTTAATACCGGTACGTACTTTCCTCTGTTAACGGACAATTTCTCAATAGGACTGTGGGTGAAGCCTGGTTCTGCGCAGGTTCAATATGCGGACATTTTTGGAAACCACGGTGGAAGTTATCTGGGGATAGTATTCCAGCAGGATTCAACCAATCTAAATAACTATTCCTTTGCCTATGGAAACGGAACCGCATGGGTGCCTGCAACGTCGAACAAACTACATCTTAGCTCAGATTTGTGGCAATACTTGACGGTCGTCAAAAATTCCAGCGCATGTACTATATACCTGAACGGAGTGCCCAACATAACCGATTCATGCACTACCCCCGTTACGCCGAATACCGGATTAAACTACATGATCGGCAGGGGGTATGGCGCCGGAAGAGCATTCAACGGCACCATCGACGAGTTTCGCATTTATAACCGGTCTCTTGGCGCAACTGAGATAGCTGAACATTATAACGGGATATTCAGCAACAATACCGGGCTTGTGCTGTACATCCCATTCTCCGATCTTTCTGGAACGAACGCCTCAGACAAGTCGGGCCAAAACAATCACGGCACCTTAACAAGCTTTGCCGACACCTCTGCCGGCGCAGGAGACAACTCCGGCTCAGGCTGGACTACGTACGGCCGTCCCATGTGGACTAACCGGGGGAAGTACTCTTACGGTGCTAGTTTCAACGGTTATGACGATTATGTCTCTGGAAATAATTCTGCTTTTCCGGGCGGGAACCAGTCTCGCACAGTCAGTTTTTGGACTAAGCCGGGGGTCATAACAACAGACTCCTATCATATAATGTATAATGATGGAGTTGATTCTTTTTCTAGTTCATTCCACATAGGCTTATTGTCTGGGAATAAAAACCTTTATGTGAGCCAGTATGGCGATGCTTTAGTTGGCAATATCCCGGTCGAAGGCCAGTGGCTGTTTGTTTCAACAACCTACGACGGTTCAATGTACACTCTGTATGAGAACGGGATTTCTGTGGGCAACAAGACGATGGTTACAAACATTGCTCCCACTCAGTATGCAGTCGGATGCAATTTGGCAAAAACCGCCTGCTATAACGGTCTTATCGACGATGTCCGCGTCTATAACCGTTCTCTTACCACAGAAGAAATACGATTCCAATACTCTTCAAGCCTTGCCAGGTATAATTCGACCCAGTGGCAGTTCTACTCGAATGTTACAGGCCTTGTTGACGGCACATACAGTTACTACGGCTGGGTCAATGACACGGCAGCAGGGACGGGAATGACCGATACAAGATATATTACGATCGATTCTGTCGCTATGGCGCTTAATTTCTCTGCTCCGACTGCAGGAAACGGCTCGATCATTAACGTGAATTCGTCGCAGGTGAATATCTCGATAAATGGGAGTAATCTGGACACTTTTATTTTCAACTGGAACGGCACGAATTATACTTTCTTTGGAAGCGCCGGCAATTCAACGCCGGTATACAGCGGCAATTACTCTGATCTGGTTTTGGCTCTTCCGATGAATGAAGGCACGGGAAATGTGTCTTATGAATATTCAAGCTACAAGAACAACGGGACCATAAGGGGTTCTGCGCTGAAGTTTGACGGCTTGGACGATTATATCGATACGGTTGGCAATGTCGGCATCACCGGCTCTCAGGCGAGGACAGTGACTTTATGGTTCAAGCCTTCCGGAAAGCAGGGAAGGCAGGATATGTTTTCGTTCGGGGCGACGGCAACAAGCCAGATGTTCAACCTGCTTTATGACTATTCCGAGGCTGACGAAGGGCTCTACTGGGGGGCTTATGCCGATGATACTGCCGGGAATACCAATACGATAATAAGAAATGAGTGGAATTATGTGGCGGTAACATACAATGGTTCGATCCTGAATGTTTATATCAACGGCAACACCACGCCTGACATATCCGCTCCTCACGCGCTTTCCACCGGGGCATCGACGCTGTATATCGGAAAAAGCAAGGAGAACGTTGGATACTACAACGGCTCCATCGACGACGTGCGCATCTACAATCGCGCACTGACAGCAGCGGAGATCGTCGAACAATACAAAGGCGTCTACAGCAACGATACGGGACTTGTTCTATACCTCCCGTTCTCAGACGCCTCCGGCACGAACGCCTCAGACAAGTCCGGAATGAACAACCACGGGAACCTCACGAACTATGCCAACACAACCGCAGGAGCAGGCGACACCTCTGCAAGCGGATGGACTACTTACGGCAGGCCTTTATGGACTTACCCCGGTAAAGAGGGATTTGGGATGAGGTTTAATGGCTTCGATGATTATGCCTCTGTGAACGATTCGGCCAGTCTGGATTCTGCGGTCAATGACATGACCATTTCAATGTGGGTTAAGCCCGGGGCAAACCAATCAGCTACTTATGCCGGCCTCTTGGACAGGCATAACTGCCATCTTGAAGGATTTACCATCCAGCAGGATGGAGCCATTACCAATGCGTTCACTTTTTCATTACTTATCGGCGTAACCGGTTATTGCAATGAAGCAAGTAACAGTTCAACGCAGCTCACGAGCGAGGTTTGGCAGAATTTCGTCGTTCAGAGGAGCGGAACCCAGGTTTATCATTATCTTAACGGGGTGCTTACCAAGAACTGCACTGCCGCCCTAGGCCCCCTGAAAGAAACAAACAACTCCCTGAAAATAGGATATAGCTGCGGTTCCAGGTATTTCAACGGGAGCATAGACGACGTAAGAATATACAACCGCTCTCTATCCGTTCAGGAAATAAAAGTCCATTATCTTTCCACCCTGAAAAAGTACGACGCTACGCAGTGGCAGTTCTACTCGAATGTTACAGGCCTTGTTGACGGCACATACAGTTACTACGGCTGGGCCAATGACACGATAGGTAATTCCGCCTACACGAATACGTACACTGCGACAAGTCCAAGATATTTGACGGTTTCTTTTGCAGCGGCGGATACGACGGCGCCGTTCCTGAATTTTTCGTCCCCGACCGGGGAGAACGGGACGACTATCAACAGAGACTGGACGCAGGTGAATATCTCGATAGACGAGCAGAACCTTGATACGTTCAAATTCAACTGGAACGGGACGAATTATTCGATATACGATGATTCTCTTGTGCTGGCGTTAAACTTCGACAATAATTCTGCGATCGGGGAGAATTCCACAGGCGCAAATGATGTCTCTCCATACGGGAATAACTGTACTGTGAGAGGGTCTGCCCTCAAGTTTGACGGAAGCAATGACTGGGTCAATGTCTCGGATAGCGAGTCCCTTCATTTGTCTTCCACAGGGACGGTCTCTGCATGGGTCTATGTGAGGGCATTCAAATACGGGGCCAGCATGGTGGGCAAATCATTTGACGATTTTTTCAAGAACTCCAGTTACACTATTTCGACGACTTCTACTAGTGATTCTGTCGGTAATTTCTGGTTTGTCATAGCCAATAGCGTCGGACAGATTTCGACAAATACAGGCGACGTATATAGCACCAATCGCTGGTATCATATTCTGGGCACGTGGAATGGGACTCATGTCATGCTGTACGTAGACGGCGCGCTGAAGGATGACGCGCTTCAGACGATCAATGCTTCAATAAACGAGATCCCCCTGAGCATTGGGACTCATTCTGCTATCTCCCCTAACAGGTTATTTAACGGCTCTGTAGACGAGGTACGAGTATATAACCGGTCGGTTTCCGGAGAAGAGGCGTACCAGCAGTATTTGGGCAATTACAGCAACGAAACCGGTCTCGTCCTTTATATCCCTTTTGTCAACGCATCAGGAAGCCTTGCATCAGACCTCTCCGGGGCAGGAAACAACGGAATGCTGATCGGTTTCTCAGACAAGTCAGCCGCGTACGGAGACACGCATAATTCCGGTTGGACGACCTATGGGCGGCCGCTATATACCCTCAATGGCAAGTATTCCGGAGCTTATACATTCAACGGCCTGCTGGACTATGCCAGCTGCGGGAACGCGTCCAGCCTGGACATCCTGGAAGCCTTGACCATTGAGGCGTGGATCAAGAGGTCTTCAACAGGAACGGTTCACTGCATGGTCGATAAAGCATATACTGCTTCATACGGTTTCTGCGTGGTAAACGATGTTTTGAAAGGATATATCAACTATGGTATTAACGATGATGCCGTCACGGGATCGACCAGTGTGGATACGTCCTGGCATCATGTCGCCTTCACCTACGTGAATTCAACTCTTGAAGCTGATGTTTATCTCGATGGCCGGCTGGAAAACAACAAGACTCTCGCACATGGCCTGACTAAATCTTATCAGAGTCTTTATGTAGGCAAGAGAGGCGACGGATTTCCTTTTAACGGATCCATCGACGTAGTCCGCATCTATAATCGTTCCCTCTCCCCGCAGGAGATATGGCTCCATTATCAATCAGAATTCTCAAAATACAATACATCCGAGTACAGGTTCTATGCGAATCTGACGAATCTGTCGTCCGGCACGTATATATATTACGGCTGGGCGAACGATTCGGCAGGAAACATCAGCGAAACAGGCGCGAGGACTTTGGCTGTTGATACGATATATCCTCTTATCGGCTTTGCTTCGCCGACGCTGTTATCTAATGCGTCGACGAACGTGAACTCGTTGTATGTGAACGTGTCGGTGAACGGCTCATCCCCCGCGGGGACGGCGTTCATTGATTTTAACCGGTCGCTTGTCGGGTGGTGGAGGTTCAATAATGAGGCAGGGGAGAATTCTACGTTTGTCCGGGACTGGAGCAGTTATGGGAACAATGGTACTTGCTCTGATAATTCATGCCCCCTGTTTGTTTCTTCAGGTAAATTTGGAGGAGCATATGTTTTTGACGGCTTGGATGATTTTATTTCCGTTCCTTATTCCCCTGCATTTGACGGTGTTTTTAATGACTCAGACTGGTCTTTTTCTGCCTGGCTGAATCCACGGTCTGCAGGCGATTCTACAAGAAACATCTTTGAAGGAGCAGACCATAAACCCAGTATTAGAATGAATAACGTGAGCCTTTTTTATGTGGGTGCATTCATCAATGGTACTTATACTTCTATATGTTCATTTAGCCCCATGCCCTGCAATTCCTGGAATTATGTGACGGTAACGTCCAACTCTACAAATATCTCGATATATCTTAACGGCACCAGTGTGTCTTCTTGCGCTTATAAGAGCTTCGACTGGCCGGCGTCGTCTTTCAGGATCGGCGGGAGAAGCGGGGAGCAATTCAACGGTTCCATCGACGAAGTGCGCATCTGGAATCGCGCACTCTCCCCCGAGGAGATCAATGCCTCATACAACGCAGGTCTAAACCGGTTGTATCGGAATTTCACAAACCTCTCTGACGGTTATTATAATTATACTGCCTACGTGCAGGATGCTGCGGGTAACGTTAATTTCACTTCCGCCTACGATGTTCTGGTTGCGGGTAATGCCTTTGATTTCTCGGTGAATGTCAGTGACCTCTCTTATGTTCCTGTTTCTGCCGGGGAGTTTGATAATGTGAGTTTTAATCTGACGGTTCATAATAATGACGTTGTGAATGTGTCCGGTTTGAATTTGTCTTTCTATGTGGATTCGGTCCTGAATTCATCGGTCGTGGTGGATATTGCGAGAAATGCGTCTCATGTGATCGTTTTTAACTGGACTGCTTCAGGAGGCAGTCATTCGTTCCTCTGGGCGGTTGACTCGGATGGCTCCTTTGCGGAGTCCGGCGAATCGAACAACAACGTTTCTTTGTCTGTGAATGTGTCTTGGTATGCGTGTGCGGATTTGATCAGTCCGGTTAATGGTGGAAGTGTTTTCCGGGGTAATTATACCAGTTCTCTTCCTCATGAGGATGTGTTGGGCATAGTTGGTAATAATTTGACTGTGCAGGGCAGAGTCTACCTGTTTTATAATTCCTCTGTGGGTGTCCTTGCGAATTGTTCGTTCTATCTGAACGGCTCATACCTGGGCATGAACGCGACCAATTCATCGGGTCATTGTGGCCTGTCATTTGATAAGACTGTTTATGCGCCTGGTTATTATAATCTCTCGGTCAATTATTCGGATGCGGGCGTTAATTACTCTGCTGCTCAAGGGAATTCCTCTATTATCTTCCGTTTGGTTCGGGTGCGTACGGATCTTGATGCTATTAATCTGCGCGGTAATTCGCGTTATATGGCGGGGGATGCTGCTGTATTGAACATATCAGTTGAGGATGATTTTGGTTGGGTTGATGCGGCTAATCTGACTGTTAAGGTGAAGAATACTGGTATGTCTTGTTCTGTGGATGGGGGTGAGATTTCTGTTCATACTTATCCCGGGGATATTGAGCGTAGGGGTATTGGTTCGTATCTTTCCAGGACTGTTCTTTCTTCTGAGTCGGACATACACTGGTGTGTGTATGTCTCTAATTATTCGGAGAACATGAGTTCTTCTACTCACGCTGATTTATTTGTGGATCCTTCGACTGCGTTCTTGAACGTGACTGCGTATAATTCTTCGCTGGGTGTTCTGGATTCTTCTGCCGATGTTTTTGATCGGAATGGTTATCTTTTGGAGTCAAAGAACTTTTCTCTGGCTGATTCGAGGATTAGCAGGTATGCTGCGCTCTACGACCTATATGATATTAACATTTCGTCCGGGATCGGGAGCATGGTCTTGCGTGGTGTGAATCTTACTTTGGGTAATGTATCAGTGGGCCCGCAGTTCGCATCCCTTGAGGGGGGTCTTCCTTCTGATGCCCGTAACATCTCGACGATAGTTGCGTTGGATACTACGCAGTTCAGTATGCAGAACGCGCTCATCACCCTCCCTAAGAGTTTCAGGATCGATTATATCTATCACTGCACGGATTGGAATTATTCCTCCGGGGTCTGTGGTTCATGGGAGAAGAATTCAACCGGCGATTACTCCTACGGGGAGAATGGGACTCATTTCTGGTTTACTGTGGCGTCATTCACGGCTTATGCCGGCGGCATGGGCTATAACAGCAACCTTACTATATGGGATGACACCGACCTTGAGAGCAAGTATGCTGGGGAGCAGGTGCTCTTCTATGCCAACTATACGAATGGCACTTCGGGGGATCCTGTAAATGGCACGGGTATATACTGCGAGTATTCAGAGAACAGCTCCGGGTCCTGGAGCGAGGCCGTGAACATGTCTTATAACGCATCTTCCGGCGTCTACGAATACAATAGGTCTTTTGCGTCGGGCGGCACCTACTATTACAACATAAGCTGCGTCGACCACAACACAGGATACGACAACCTATCCGCGGCCGACGGATTCACAATAGAAGCAGACAGTACCGCTCCCGTGTTATCGTTTGAAGATCCCACCGCCGGGAACGGTTCGACGATCAGTGTCAATTGGACTCGGGTGAATATTTCCATTGACGAGCCTAATCTTGATTCGTTCATGTTCGACTGGAACGGATCGAATTATTCTCTCTATGATGATTCGCTTGTGTTGGCTTTGAATTTCAACAACAATTCAGCTATCGGGGAGAATTCGACTCTGGTTTTGGATGTTTCTGGTAATGGTTTTGTTTGTGATGTGTCTGGTGGGGCTGTGTGGAATTCTTCTGGTAGGTTTGGCGGTGCTTATCAGTTTTTGGACAGTGATGACGGTGTGAGTTGTGTTGTCGGTATTAATACTTCTTCGTCTACTTTTGAGTTTTGGTTGAGGGATGATGATTCTTCTGTTGATTGGGGTGATTATTTGAATTTTGACATGGATGGGTCTAGTCGTATTACTTTTGAGTATTATAACGACAGCGGTGTGTCGATGGTTATGCCTGTGGCGCGCGTGGAGGGTTCTTATTTTGATTCTCCTTCTATCGTTCTGGAGGAAGGATTCCATCATTATGCGGTTGTTTTCTCCAATGTTTCCGGGTCCAGGGTCAGTTATCGGGATGGCGTTTTGGTCGGTTCGTATGTTGACGGCTGGCCTGGCTTTATGTCAGCGTATGTTCACATCGCTCAGAGCGATACGAAGTCGATGATCGACGAGGTCCGCGTGTATGATCGTGCGTTGTCCGCGCAGGAGGTCTGGATGCATTATCAGGCGGAGTTTGCGAAGTACAATTCGACGACTTATCGTTTCTACGCCAACCTGTCGAACCTTTCAAGCGGGAGTTATTCGTATTACGGCTGGGCCAACGACTCCGCCGGGAATTCCAATTATACGAATGGGTATAATGCGTCGAGCCCGAGGTATCTGACCATTTCATTGATTGAACCAGACACAATGGCGCCTGCCCTAAATTTTTCCTCCCCGACCGCCGGGAACGGATCAACGATCACCGTCAACTGGACCCAGGTGAATATTTCGATAGAAGAGCAGAACCTTGATTCCTTCAAGTTCAACTGGAACGGTACGAATTATACCTTCTATGATGATTCGCTTGTTTTGGCGTTGAATTTCAATAATAATTCTGTTTTGGGTGATAATTCGTCTTATGTGGTTGATTCTTCCGGATATGGTAATAATGCTTCTTGTTTTTTGTCTTCTTGTCCTGTGTGGAATGCGTCTGGGCGGTTTGGTGGTGCTTTTAAGTATAATCGGTCTGCTGTTTATTTTAATGTTTCTCATAATCCTTCTGTTAATTTTTCGAACGCTACTGCTTTTACGGTGGAGGCTTGGGTTTATCTTGTGGATGTTTCGGGTAGTGCTCATTTGGGTATTGTTAGCAAGGGTGTTTCAACTGGCTATTTTAGTTTGTATTATAAAAGGGATTCTTTGCAGTGGCGTTTTCTTACTTACCACGGGGGCGTCTATTTATATGCTGAGAAGTTAGATTCTTCGGCTACGAATAGATGGGTTCATTTGACGGGGGTCTATAACGGCTCCAATACTATACGTCTTTATATAAATGGTGTTTTGGCTAATAGCGCCTCGGGCAGCATTGGCGATTTTTCGTCTGCAGCTCCTCTGGAGATAGGTGCGAACAAATGGACGAACTGGTACTGGAACGGCTCCATCGACGAGGTCCGCGTGTACAACCGCTCGCTGTCCGCGCAGGAGGTCTGGATGCACTACCAGTCGGAGTTTATGAAATACAATTCGACACAGTACCGGTTCTACGCGAACCTGACTAATCTATCCTCCGGCACGTACACATACTACGGCTGGGCGAACGACACGTCAGGGAATTCGAATTATACGAACACGTATACTGCGGCGAGTCCAAGGTATCTGACCGTTTCGGCGGACACGATTGCTCCTGCCCTTAACTTCTCTTTCCCGACTGCCGGGAACGGGTCGACGATTACCGTTAATTCGACGCAGGTCAATATATCGATCACCGAGCAGAATCTTGATTTCTTCAAATTCAATTGGAATGGCTCGAATTATTCGATATACGATAACTCGCTCGTATTGGATATGAATTTCAATAATAATTCGGCGATCGGTGAGAATTCTACTTTTGCTGTGGATGTTTCCCGGTATGGGAATAACGGTACTGTCCTGGATGCTGTTTGGAATTCTTCCGGGAGGTTTGGTTCGGCTTTGAGTTTTGACGGGGATAACGATTATGTGTTGTTTGGTAATTCTTCGGTTTTGGCTCCAAGCGATTATCTCACGGTTTCGGCGTGGGTCAAGTTTAATATGGTTTCCGGTACTCAGTTTATCCTTAGCCGGGGCAGGAATAATTGGGGGTCGGGCTACAATGTGTATTCGCTCAATAACAAGATATGGGTGTCGATTAATCTGGATGATCTTAACAATTCGAATGAGATAAATATTCAATCTGTTTCCTCGGTCACAACCGATGTTTGGTATTACGTGGCTTTGACTTATAATTCATCCAGCGGAGCGCAGTTATATCTAAACGGCGTCAACGAGACTAGTTCGGTCCTAACCGGTCCGATTGTTTACCGGGCTGCCCAGGGGGATAGATTTGCCGTTGGCGTTATGTCCTTCGCGTATCCTCTTTATTTCGATTTCAACGGATCTATCGACGAGGTTAGGTTATATAATCGTACTTTGTCCTCCCGGGAAATTTGGTTTCAGTACCGGTCTGAATTCCAGAAGTACAATAGCTCTACTTATCTGTTCTATGTCAATGTTACGAACCTGTCAAGCGGGACTTATTCGTATTACGGCTGGGCCAACGACTCTGCAGGAAACTCGAATTATACTGATTCTTCGAACTCAAGGTATCTTACGATTGCTCGCTCGCCGCCTTATGTGTCTTTAATCGCGCCGGCCAATAACTCTGAATGGACTGAATCAAGGACTGTGAATTTCACCTACAACGTGAGCGGGGGCTATGATATCGTTTTCTGCGATCTTTTGCTAAATGATGTAGTCGGCCAAACAAACACGTTGGTAACAAAAAACACGGATCAGTATTTCAATTTATTCCTGCCTGACGGAATTTATAACTGGTCTGTTAACTGCTCGGATTCTGAGGGGCACAGCGGGCGCTCGGACGATTATAACCTGAGCGTATCATCTGATTGGCTTAATCCGAATATAACAGACGTCGTCGACGGGCCGGATCCGTTAGGCTACGGCTACAACGTTTCCATAAATGCTTCTGCATCTTCGTCATTCGGGATAAGCACGGTCTGGATAGGCATAACGCCTCCTGGAGGCTTGGAGACCAATTACTCGATGACTAATGTCTCGGACCTATGGCAATACAACTATACTGGAACCTGGAAATGGGGGACTTATAATTACACGATTTATGTTAATGACTCTGCAAATAATATTAATTGGACTAACGGTTCATTCAGCGTCAAAGCGAACGTTTCCCTGACGGTCGCAACCAAAAAAGATTCATACGGGCCAAATGAGATAGTGAATCTCACGGATCCTCCGGCAGGCGTTTGATCGCATTGATCCAAGCATGCCGGGATTTGTAAACCAACGAAAAAAATAATGGAAACAAAAGGAGAAAACGGGAGACGGATCGTAGGATATGCGGTATTGTCCTCTTTCATACTTGCGCTTGCCCTTATGTTATTCGTTTATGCGCAGACGCTGTTTTCGGTAAACCTTGTTTCTCCTGAAAACGCCACCTCCGGCAGCCGTAGTCCCACTTTTAATTTCATGGTTTCGGGATCCGAGCCCTGTTATAACTGCACGCTGTTTCTCGGCAGGTGCAGCGCTTCGCTGTACAGCCTGTATTCCTGCAACATGACCGGGAGCTGCAATCATACTGTAACCGACTGCTCGCTGGCATGCTATAATTCTACGTATACCTCTTCAGAATGCCAGGATCCTTTCGGGTGCTCCGGCAGCGGAACAAATTGCGCCGCTTATTGCTATGACGCCAGTCATCCCTATGCCGGGTGCACCGCCGGCAGCGGGTGTTATGGTTCGGGCGCGGCGTGTTCTACCTGCAAGGGATGCGTCAACGGATCATCCTGCCAGAACGAGGAAGCGGGCCAGGATCTGTTCAGCCAGTGCACAACTGCTGCTCCTCCGTCGGCCGATTCGTGCAAGGCGGAGACATGCGACGGCTCAGGTGCGTGCTCATATCTCTCTTCGGGCGAGCAGTCCCAGCCTTCCTGTAAGCGTTGTTCCGGCAGTTCTTTTGATCCTGTGAGTGTTGCGGATAATAGTGCTGATTCCGAGGGTTCTAATATTTGTAATTCTTCTACCGGTACATGTTATCGTTGTTTTGGCGGGGCGTGCACTTATCAGACTGCTGCTCAGGATCTGTGGAGTCAGTGTTCTACTGCTGGTGCGCCTGCTGCTAATTCGTGCAGGGCGGACACATGCAGCGGTTCAGGTTATGCCTGCGCCTACTTGTCTGCTGGCGAGGACTCTCAGCCTTCCTGTAAGCGTTGTTCCGGCAGTTCTTTTGATCCTGTGAGCATAACGGATAATACCCAGGATACCGAGGGTTCCAGTACATGCAGCGGAACCTGCAAGAAGTGTTCCAGCGGCAGTTGTGCGAATCAGGCGGATAATGAAGATCTTTTCACCCAGTGCACTGCCAGTTATACTGCCTGTTCCAGCGTCTGCGTCCAGCAGGGAGGCGACGGTTATTGCGATGGTGCAGGTGCTTGCGATGCTAACGATGCGACCGCCAACTGCGGTTCCAATACGTATTGTTCGTCCGGTTCGTGCAACTCCGGTGCGTGCGACGGTACATGGCATTGCGCCGGGACCAGCAACTGCCAGCATACATGTAACGGTGCAGGTAGCTGCAATACGGATTACAACTGCGATTCATGCAGCGACTGTTCGTGTTCCTGCGGCGGATACAACACTGCGGAGACCATCGCGAACGGGAACTGCGGGGACGGCTTAGACAACGACTGCGACGGATACTCTGACGCGTCCGATGCCGGATGCGAGGACTGTACGTGCGGTTCAGGCGACAACAGCTACTCCGTCCTGAGTATCCAGGGGCAGACTGTTTACCTGCAATGCACGACTTATTCAGGCCAGCCAGACAAGTGCTGGACCCCGGGTTCCGCATCGACTTATACCTGGGGCCCTACGGGAACAAGCATGGGTACGTGCGACAATCAAGGCAGCAGTTATCCTGCATGCAACTACTGCGATACGTTGTCTTATGCAGGGTGGAATGACTGGACTCTTCCGGCGATAATACCTTACAATATTTTGTTCGCTAATACCAACATATGTGATTCCGCTGCCAGGACTTGTTTCGGGGTCTCAGGGTCTTACTACCAGACTTGGTCGAATGATGGGGTTGATACGAATTATGCTACAATGAAGACTGTTCAATACCCAACCGACTCATATAGCAGGACTAAGACTTCTGCCTACTATATCAACTGCGTCAGGTTTGGCAGTGTCAGCTGAGCTACTTTATCCATTTATCATGCGAAGATGGTCTATGAAAGCGAATAGAAAGAAGATTGGGCGCACGATGCGAGCGCATGGAATCGTTTGTTCCATTTACGTTTGTCTCTGCGTCTTTCTGCTTTCAGGTCCGGCCTTTGCCTGCGATTCCTGCGAGATAGCGAATAATACGGAGCAGTCCCTGACCATAAACGAGTCCCTTGATCTGGGAGACTATTATTGGTGGGTTAATTGTTCCTCCGCCGGGACGTATGAAGTAAGCGAGGTAAGGGTCATTACCATAGCCGACATACAGATGACTGTCTCCTCGCCCCTGACATACGATTCCTCCCTGGGCGCATCTGCCTCTTTCACCCAGGGGCAGGATATAAGGATACGGGTCAACGCGACCGACATCGGCGGAGCATCCAGCCTCGATTCGGCAGTGATCACGCTTCTCCTGAAGGGTGGGACCGCGGCAGTGAACAACGCCTCGATGACTCCCGCAGGGTCTATTTCCAGCGGATTGACCTACGAATACAATTACACTATCCCCTACGGGGACGAATACAAGGAGATATGGACTGTGAACGTATACGTCAATAATACCGGCGGCCTCATGTTATCCGGGTCCTCTTATTTCGGCGTGGACAAATCCGAGGTGAACAACTCCGGGTCTACTTCCATACTTGCATACCTGCGCATGGTCGTGCAAAAGAAGAATGAACAGGGGGCGTGGATCGACGAGGCTACGATAGTCAACGACTCTTCCCCGAGGATCATTACGGCAGGCTCCGGGCTTGCGCTTGATCAGGTGTGGTGGAATTCCGGCGCATGGAATACTTCCGACAATCCCGCAGGGGAGTACAGGGCCTACGCGGAATTGTGCGACAACGAGGGCAACGTGCTTGTAAGCGACGACGGCGGGGCGATGAATGCAAGCTATCCTTTCAACCTGTCAGGGTCTAACGAGGCTCCCGTGGTTGACGGAGTCTCTCTTTCCGATTCTGACGGCGGGAATATCGGCCTGTCTGTGGCAGACGATACCATTGTCTTGTGCAACGCTTCGGTCACGGACGTCAATGGGTACCAGGATATCGTTTCTGCCGACGCGACCCTTTATCACCAGACCGTTTCCTCGCCAGACCCGGACGATTACAACGTTCATTATACTAATTCAAGCTGCTCTTTTACAAGCGAGAGCGGAAATGAACGGAACGTATCCTGTGCGTTCACTT
This sequence comes from Candidatus Altarchaeia archaeon, assembly GCA_049299895.1. GTDB lineage: Archaea > Altiarchaeota > Altiarchaeia > IMC4 > QMZM01 > CAIYYO01. The sequence goes on along the minus strand of JBAQYF010000019.1, from coordinate 121,512 downwards.
TGCATCATGAGGCTTTGAACGGGACCTGGACCTGTAATGTTTCTGCCAGTGATTCAATTGATAATTCAAATTCTTCTGCAGGGGATAGTATCGTCGATCAATTGGTCGCTTTGTCGGTCTTGGAGGATAGCGTAAGTTTTGGTTCTATGAGTCCTGGGCAGAATAGCAGTTCTGCCAACAGCACCAATATCACGAACATGGGGAACGTAATGATCGACATACAGGTTGCCGCCAACGCGGACATGTCATGTTCCGGGGCGGGTGTGATCGGCGCGGGGAATATCAGTTACGGCGTATTCCCGGGAAACTATGATAGCATGTCTGCAAAGAAACTGTCGACGGGTTATGTAAATGAGTCTGCCTTCGATCTGGGCGTTGAAGGCATTGAAACGTCTGAAGGCGTTGCGTCAGCCAGGAAAGAGTATTGGGCTATTGTCATCCCCTTTGGCGTTAGCGGTTCGTGCAATAATACTGTAACTGTTTTGGCGGTTTTGGACGATGGTTCGCAGATTACGTATTTCTATGTTCGTAACAGTTCGGGCGACAAGGTTGCATCATTTAGCGATGCTGGAGAGATCCGTTTGACTGGATCCTGCATCGCGGGCGGGTCGTGCAGTGCTCCGCCGGACGGGACGTTCCTGGTGCAAAACAGCAGCGATGCGACCGTGTCATATATAGACGAATGGGGCAACCTCTGCATACAGGATACGACTTGCAGCGACTACGATCTGGATTGCTCGTATCCCGGGGAGGGCTCTTTTGTGGTGCAAAACAGCGCAGGAACGAATATGGCTTATATCGATTCGGCGGGCAGCCTTTGCATGCGGGGCAAGCTTGCGTCGAACACCCTATTATGAAATTTATTGACTCCCATATAATTATTATCTACTTAGAAAATGAGTAAATTCCGTCAAAGCAGGCTGAAATATTACTTGCTGCTCGCTGCGGCATCAGGGATATTGGTATCATATCTCGTTCAGAGTTGGGAGGTTAATCTGCGCAACGGAACCCTTAACGTGTCCGGAGGCATAGAGGCAAATTCCTTGCTCAACTTGTCCGGCGCGGGCGCAAAGATATATGCGTCGAAGGTATGCCTGGCGGGAAGCTGCACGACTGCTTGGGATTCGTCCGGGGCCAACACTGGCGAGATACGTCTATATGCGGGATCTAATGAGCCTGTGGGATGGCTCTTTTGCAACGGAACGTCGCTTGATCCCTCCGCTTACCCGGATCTCTTTGTCGTGATAGGTACAACGTATGGCGGAGACGGCGTGTCGTCGTTCAAGATACCGGACTTCCGGGGCAGGGCGCCGATAGCGGCCGGACAGGGCGAGGGTCTGACGGAGTGGGATCTTGGCGTTTCCGGAGGGAACGAGAGCGTGACCCTCTCGGCAGTCAACCTGCCTGTGCATAATCACAGCGCCCATTCAATCGGTAGTAGCACCTCCAACAGAGATAACCCTGGCGGGAACGTGCCAGGAAGCCAGGGTGGAGCACTCCGCTACAGCAGCAACACGACCGTTCTTGTAAACATGTCCTCAACCGGAGCCAACATTTCTGCTGTTGGAGGGGGGCTGCCTCATAATAATATGAAACCTTATGTCGTATTGAATTACATGATCAAAACCTGAGTGAAATTGAAAAACAAATCGCGTAAGTTGAAGAAAATGCATATCGTTCCATTTGTCTTATTGTTCTGTCTCGTATCTGCATTGATTTGCAGCGGGAACTTTACAGTGCGCGACGGGCAGGTGTTGCTTTCAGACAGCATTGAGACGGCCGGAGACATAAACGTTTACGGGTCGGGGTCAAAGGTATATGCGCCCGAGCTGTGCATCGCCGGGACATGCAGGACAACCTGGTCCGGGGGCCTAACTGGAGAAGTAAGGATGTTTGCACGGAATAATGTGCCTTCCGGGTGGCTTGCGTGCGAGGGCCAGGAGCTGAACATCGCTGACTACCCTGCATTGTACGCCGTGATCGGGATCGCATACGGCGGAGACGGTGATACTACTTTCAAGCTGCCCGACCTGAGGGGTAGATCTCCTATTGGGGGAGGTCAGGGAGACGGGCTGACCGATAGAAGCCTTGGCGAGATGGGGGGCAACGAGTCGGAGAACTTGACCTTAAGCCAGATGCCGCTTCACACTCACACCGGGATGCTGAAGGCTTATGCTGCGGGGAACGGGGATTCGAGTACTCCAAGCGGGAATGTTTTTGGAATAGATCCCAGCCGCAATCGGTATTCTCTCTTGGAGGGCTCCTTATCCATGGCCAACGGTTCTATTGAAACACTAAATGCCGGAAGTGGGTATTCGCACGAGAACATGCAACCATACTTGGTGATCGCGTATATCATAAAAACTTAAAAAGTGGAATTCAATTTTAAGGCTTCAGGAGGTTTGGAAATTGCGTCCGTAGTCGCAGTGTTTATGATTTCCGCGATGCTCATGGCCCAGAGCGGTAGCGTCATAATAAAAAACGGAGGGGTCAATGCGTCCGGCGGTGTCAGCCTTGCTGGGGACATAAATATATCAGGCGCGGGCAGCAGGTTATCCTCCCCGGGGATATGCCTGGCAGGGGATTGCCGGACAAGCTGGCCGTCGGTCTATACCGGGGAGATCAGGATGTTTGCCGGGGATACCGTGCCTTCCGGGTGGCTTGCGTGCGAGGGCCAGGAGCTGAACATAGTGGATTATCCTGCCTTATATTTTTATATCGGCATCCTGTATGGGGGAAACGGTGCCACTACTTTCAAGTTGCCTGACATGCGTAGCAGGGTGCCCATCGGAAAAGGCCAGGGAGACGGGCTTATCAACCGAGCCCAGGGCTCCAGGGGCGGAAACGAGACAATTAACATAACCCTGGAACAGATGCCTGTCCACAAGCACGATGCCTGGTTGGTTGGGTCTGATACCGGAACTACCGCCGATCCGACAGGTGCAGTCCCGGGCAAAATAACCCGGACAAATCTATATGCTGCTCCGCCCCCGGATCTCAACATGTCCGACTACAGCATAGAGATCAACAACACCGGGGAAGGAGTGCCGCACCAGAATATGGAGCCGTTTCTGGCGGTGAGATTCATGATAAAGACGTAAATCACTCCGGGACCGTCTCCTCCGGGGATTATTCGGCGATGTAGACAAAAAGCTTGCGTCGACCGGTTAGCAGACTGAGAACTGCTTTTAATCCGGGGATTGAGGGAGATTGTTACGGTAAACGGTCAGCCTTCTACCAAGAACGAATACTAGACTATATAGATCCCCTCCGGAGTGCGCTGGGTATGCAACAATACCATAACTGTAATAGCGGCGATAACATGATTGATCTAAATGTTTATTTATCTCCTTGTAGTTTAATCCTTTATACGATGAACAAGTTGGCTTATATCCTGGTAGTGTTCATTATCCTGTTCTCCTGCTGCATGAGCAAGAAGTCCGATCTGATAGCCATATGCGAGGAGAATTCCGACACCGTGGACCTGGACCGCTGCTACATGGACGCGGCTCTCATGCACGTTGATACCTCCCCATGCGACCGGATACAGGTGAACGATACCAAATCCATCTGTTATGTGAAAGTCGCCAAGTATTCCGGGAACCAGAGGATATGCGGCGAGATACCTGACGAGGGATACCAGTATTATTGCGTCGCCTGGGTCCGCGGGGATTCCTCGTTTTGCGAGGATGCCAAAGTCCTGAACGGAAGAGACCTCTGTTATTACTGGATAGCAAGAACCATGTCGAATATAACCCTGTGCGATAAGATAAGCGATCCCGCTCAGACGGACGCCTGCTACGTAGAGGTCGCGTCGCAGGGCAGGAATGCCACGATATGCGACATGGTTGTTACACAGAGCAAAAAGGACGAATGTTTCAGGACCGTTGCGATCCAGTCCAGGAACCCTGGTTTGTGCCCCAGGATAGATGACGTCGATCTGAAGGAACTATGCTACTCATGGGCCCGTTGATGCGCTCCTGCGGTATTTTTTCTCGAGTCTTCGCAGTTTTTCGCCGCTTGGCCGATCCCCTCCGAGGTATTCCAGGGACACCTGCCTGATCCTTTCGCCCTCGCGGACAGATTTAACCAGATAGTAATACGTCTGGCCCTTTATCTTCTTTGCGCGCACGTAGACCATGTTATATCATTATGTGATAACCTATAAAAGTTAGGCACTACGAAAGCATAATACTATGTTGTTATCTGATAATGCTGCCAGACCGCCGGATACGGGATATTATCTTGTTATTGCCGCTACTCCCCGCTCGAAGTCGAGTGCCTCTTTCGGGGACATGACGAGTGTTGCCGTCCTCAGTAGTTTGTCGTCTTTGTCGACTACGAGTATTTCGTCTCCTGCTCTCAGGTCCGGGTCTATGTCGGTAACGAATTTTGCAAAGACGCTCTTCCCGTCTTTTACGAACTCGACTGCTTCATCGTCTATCTTTACGCGCAACCTGGGATAAGGGAATTTGGCATGTAGCTGTTCTGCGAGCCTCTCATGGGGTATTATGAAATGATCGGATGCCCTTACCGCGGCGATCAATTCTCCTCCGACGTATATCCCCCGTATCCTCCTGGTCGCTTTGGATTTCTTTATCACTGCCTTGTCGGGTATCAGCTCTCCTGCGCCTGTTCCGAACTGGTATTCCATTATGGCGCGGACCTTGGATAGATCCGATATCTTGCAGCCTGTGTACTCTATTTCGTCCCTGAAGGAGTTGAACGGGTAAATGTCCGAGAGTTCCCAGGGAACCGCTCCGAAGGGCGCTATCTCCGCCTTGTTGTTCGACTGGATGCCTGCTATCCTCTTCTTCACGTTGGTTACCTCGGTCCTTTTCTCCGACTCGATGCCCTGGTAGTAGAACGCAGACCTCTTTGTTATCGGGTCGTATTCCGCGAGGTACTCCTGTTCCAGCAATGTGAGCAGGCCCTTGTAGAGCTGCGGATGCGCCCTGCATCTCATGTTCACAAGCTCCCATAGCGCGTTCTCCTTTATCGCCTGCTTAATCGTGTTTATTTCCTGCATGCTGATATAAAGGTTGTGGCGTGCTAGTTCTCTTACTATTTCTTCCTGGGGCAGTTCCTTTATGCCCATCCCGTGCTTTGAACAGACGGGACAACTACACGGCAGATAGCTTAATTCCTCCAGTCTCATAGTGCCCGTAGGCGTCAGGTAACGCATGCCCTCCGCGTACAGCGCATAGGCTGCGGAGTCGAACAGGTCGCATCCCATGGCGACGGCAAGGGAGAATACCATCGGGTGCCCGAGGCCGAATGCGTGCACTATCGTGTTAGCCGGAAGATTCTGTTTTACCGTGGATATTATATCTACAAGGTCTGAGAAGCGGTACATCTCCATAAGGCGGACTATTCCCCCGACTGCGCAAAGCCTGTAATCCTTTCCAAGCTCTTTTGCCGCCTTCTCTCTTAAATCTAGGTGCGTTGAGCCCTGCACCCCTGCGTTGACCAAAAATTTCGCATCGATTGCTTCTTTTGCCCTCTCAAGCGTTATCTCAAGCTGCTCTTCGGCTCTCGGCTTATATGCATCGGGCAGGCTTGGGATGTCCAGGAAAGAAGCTATGTCCGAGCCTATGTTCTCCTGGAATTCTATGATCTCCTTGTTCGTGACAGTAACGTTCCCGTATTCCATAAGCTGGTAGGAGCCCGAATCCGTCGCTATGACCCCTTCGAAGCCCAGGTAATCATGTATCCCTCTTTTCAGGATGTCCTCCTTCAACTGCGGGTTTTTGAGTATGATATAAGAATTCGTCATAAGGGCCCTGCAGCCGAACGTGTCCCAAAGCTCTTTTGGGGTTATAAGCGGCCTAATCGGGCTGTAGACCGGCATAATAGTGGGTGTCTCAAGCTCGTGCTCCCCTATCCTGAGCCTTGCGATCCTCCCTGCTATGTCCTTGTCTTTTATCTCGAAGGATATCTCTTTTGCCATAAGGTCAACTATTTGGGTTTTTAGGCCTATATGTGCGCGCGTGAATCTTAAATACTCTTTTCCATATGTTTTATCAGGGAAACCGATTGTACGATGCGATGAAAAAAAGAGCGGAGCTGCTTGTAAAAAATTAGGATGATGCTGGAAAAAGAACTAAAGGCTGCCAAAGAAGCCGCATATGAATCTGGAAAGATACTCATGGCAAACTACGGAAGGGTCTCTGTCCGATACAAGAAAGACCGCAGCATAGTGACAGACTCGGACCTGGCTTCAGAAAAACTGATAAAAGAGGCCCTGAAAAAAGAATTCCCTGAATACTCTTTTCTTGCAGAGGAATCCGGCCTCGAAGACACCGGTTCGGAATACGAATGGGTGATAGATCCCCTGGACGGGACAACCAATTACTCCATAAGGAATCCATTCTTTAACGTATCCATTGCCCTTGCAAAGAACGACGTGCCCGTTCTGGGCGTAGTATATTACCCCTTCCAGGACGAACTCTTCCATGCAGTTGACGGGATGGGAGCGTATCTGAATGACCAAAAAATAAGGGTATCTGCAAAAGCCAGTATCCGCGACGCGTTCGTCTGCTTCTGCCACGGCCACGACCCGGAGACAGTGAATAAGGCGATCATTGCGTACTCTAAAATAAAGCCCGTGACCGACCGGATGCGGCAGATAGGCGCATCGGAGCTGGAACTATCCTACCTCGGCTGCGGCAGGGTCGACGCATTCTTTATGCTGAAACAGAATCCATGGGACATAGCCTCCGGGACACTCATCGTAAGAGAGGCAGGCGGCATAGTATCGGACATAGACGGAAAATCCTTCAACCTGAAATCGAAGGACGCCGTCGCCTCGAACGGCCTGGTGCATAAGGAATTGCTCGAACTCCTGAGAATCTGATACGTTATCCCTCCGGCGGATAACTGATTGCTCCTATGTTTATTATCTTCTCCGGGTACGCTTTGGACCATGTAATAAGGAATAAAAAACAATTGATAAACGAAAAACATGCTGTTCAAAGACCGGCTGGATGCAGGGAAAGCGCTGATAAAGCCCCTGGAAAAATACAAAGGGGAGGACGTGATAGTCCTGGGCATACCCCGGGGAGGGGTGCCGGTAGGTTACCCGATAGCAAAAGCGCTTAACGCACCTCTTGACGTGATAATACCCCGCAAGCTCCCGATCCCCTGGAGCCCGGAAGTGGGATTCGGCGCCGTAACCTCGGCGGGCGACGTCATACTGAATCCCGGGATAGCAGAAGAATTGCGCCTCGATGAATCAGAGATACGGAAGATAGCAGACGGAGTCTACAAAGAGATACGGCGCCGCATGAAGATATACCGCGGGAACAAACCCCTGCCCGCGCTGCGCGAAAAGACGGTCATAATCACGGACGACGGCCTGGCGACCGGCTACACGATGATAGCGGCTATCGAATCCGTAAGAAAGCAGGGGCCTAAAAAGGTGATAGCAGCAGTTCCCGTATCCCCTAAAGATGCGGCAGACAAGATAAGAAAATACGCAGACGAAGTGGTCACGTTCTGGGAGAAACGCACCAGCAGTTTCGCTGTAGCGTCATTCTACGAAGACTTCCACGACATGAGAGACGTGGAAGTAACCAGCCTGCTCGCGGAATTCTAATCTATTTGATCTCTTTTCCCTGTTCTATGCTGTAATCCATATTCTTGCCCTTGCTCTTATCCTCTTTTACGAAGAGCGCATGGTATACGGCGTAGAACAATTGCACGAGCCATACCCCGAATCCGGTGAGCAGGGAGAGCGCCAAGCCTATTACCCCCGCCCCGATAAAAAGAAATAAAAGAATGGAAAAAAGATCCATTTTTGCTTTAATTGGTTTACTTGCCGGGCATGGATGCAATTATTCTCGATGCAAGATTGTTCACTGTCATCGACTGCAGCCACACCTTCCCAGGGCCTGTGAGCTGCGCGAGGAACAGTCCTTCTCCGCCAAAGAACATGTTGGTCACGCCCTTGACCATCGATACGTCGAAATTGACCGTGGGCTCGAATGCGCCGACGTGCCCGGGGTCTACTTTGAGGACCTGGCCCTCTTTCAGCGTGTATTCCGTTATCTCGCCTCCGAGTTCAAGGAACGCTTTACCCGGGCCTGTGAGCTTCTGCATTATGAATCCCTCGCCTCCGAACAGGCCCGCTCCGAGCTTCTTACGAAAATGCATAGCCATCGTGACTGTGCTTTCCGCGAACATGAACGCGTCTTTCTGCGCTATTATTTCCTGCCCCGCGGCTAGATTCAATTCCACGACCTTTCCCGGGAACTCGTTGGAGAATGCGATCAAGCCCTTTCCTTCCGTGCACTTGTAAGATGTCATGAAAAGCGACTCGCCTGCAAGCATCCTGCCCAGGCCCTTCATCAATCCCCCTTTGGTGTTCGTCGACATCTCCATATTCGGAGACATCCAGACCATGCCGCCTGATTCGGTGTACACAGATTCGCCAGCATTCAATTCAACGTCGACTACCTGCATTATACTGCCTCTTATCTTGTATTCCATTTTCTTTGAATTATTTGTTTTTTGATACGAACCACCTGCAGAAGGCGTCAAATGACTTCCTCCGGTGGGAGACGCGATCCTTCATCTGCCCGTCTTCCGCAAACGTCTTATCCTGCCCCTCAGGCAGAAAGATCGGGTCATAGCCGAAGACCGGAGGCCCGCGCATGGCGCTCGTAATGGTCCCTTTGCATTCGCCCCTGAAAGTGAGAAGCTTTTTCCCGTCGCAGTACCCGACGGCGGAAACGAACACGGCGTCCCTGTTATTCATGCCGTCCATGAGGCGCAGGATGCCCTGGCAGCCGACCTTCTTGAAGGTATAAGCGGAAAAAGGCCCGGGAAATCCGTTGAGCGCATCGATATATAATCCTGTGTCGTCGACAACGACTGGCTTCTTTGTGTTGTCATGGATATGCCTTGCCCCGTCCTCTGCTATTTTGGCAACGTCCTCGTCCCTGATCTCAGGATAGCTCTCTTTGAGCTGGACGAACTCTATCCCATAATCTTTTCCCACGCCTACGGCCTCTTTGACCTTGTGGGGGTTGCTCGTTGCGAACAGGACTTTCATCTTATGAGATATATTGGACGGGGAGAAAAAATATCCTTTTGATGCTGTTATCTCGCGGCAAACAGGCCGACCTTTTTCCTGCCCTGCCTGAGCGCTTTTTTCTTTTCCCCGGGATCCTCCCTGCCGCGCAAGAGATAAACAGAGAATACTGCGACCGATAGATAGAATAGAACGTAGGATGCATAAGACGCCTGCGTGACTGGACTGTTCAGGTCTTTTGTATCGACCCCTCCGATTGCTCCAATGAAGAGGATGACCATCAGCGAGCCACTGTATATTATGTAATACAATGCAAGTGCGGCGGACCTGCTCTCTTTTTGCGGTTTGAGCAATGCATAAAGGAATAGCAGGACAGATACAAGCATCCAGAATATCTCTATTATGCTTATGACAAGGCCTAAACCGCCAGCCCAGGATTCTTTTACGAGCAGCAATCCTATGCTTGCAGGCCCGAGGACCGACAATACGAGCATGCCGCAGAGATAAACCTTTATTGATATGTCCATGTTTTTAAATGTATTCAAGATAGTTATTAATATCTCCTATAATATATAACAAGATGTCTTCCAATACGAAATTTTATGCAGCCTTGCTGTTTACGACAATAGTCCTCCTCGCGATTCCGGTGCTCGCCTTGCTATACCATTTCTCGACCCGGGGCTTCTCTCTGACGGGAACGGACCCTTCCGTCAATTCCTCCGAGTTCACGGTTCCGGTTGTCGAGAGCTTCCGCCAGGGGCGGCCGGCTTCCAGACCGGATGCCAAAAATGCGCAGGCAGATTACGACATCATGTTCGACGTCAGCGGAATGAAGCTGTACGAGCCCGGCGTCGGCGTAGCTGCCGTCTCCGCGGAGAACATGGGCAACGACACCCTGTTTGTTTATTCCTACGGCTTAAGGCGCGCAGGATCAGATATGGACGCGGCGGCGTCTGCCGAATATATGGCGTACGATTACCTCTACACATGGGACGGATCGGTCCCGCTCGGCGCCGTTTATCTGGACGTCTCAGGCCTGGGTGGAGACGTGGAATACGAGGTTTGCACGGGGCTCATGGCCCGGGTCACATCCCCCGGACCGGAAAGCGCAGACACAGATAACGTCTCATGGGCAGATCTCGGGGTGGTATGTCCAAAGACCGTGAACGTCTCCATACCTGAAAAATTCGATAGCTATAAGGCCCTCAAAATGGAAAAACCGGGCCTCATTGTTTCGGCGAAGGTCAACCGGTACGTTACGCCCGTAAGCTCCCCCGTGCGCTCCGTCGTCGGCGAGACGGCATCGGAACATTCCGGGGAATACAATACTGCGCAGATATACGCCCTGTACGACTGGGTACGGGCGAACATAGCTTATGTAAACGATCCCAGGGGAAAGGACTACTGGATGATGCCTGACGAGACGCTCGATTCGGGAGTCGGGGACTGCGAGGACCAGGCATTCCTCCTCTCTTCGCTAGTTGAATCCATAGGCGGGACGACAAAACTGTATTACTCCGACGATCATATGTTCGCTGCATTCTACTCCGGGGACAACGAGTCGACTGAAAAGATCAAGCAGGACATCCGAAAGACCTATGACGTGCCCTACGTCGTCAGCCTCCCGGACGAATACGGCAACTGGATAACGCTCGATACGACCTGCGGCTATTATCCCGGGGACCTTCCCTGCAATACGGGGATCGTCGATTCAAAAGTAGTTCTATTGAACAATTCCAAACTGACAGAGGTATACGTCGACGTCTAACGACTCCTGTATTACGTCTTTCAAGTGTTTTATTGAACGGATTGATAATATTTATCATGCCTGAAACAAGGATCGTCGGGATCGATGAAAACAATATATCGGAGTATCCCCCCGTTTGTTTTCTGAATCCCAAAAACGACGGATACGTCTTAAAGAGGGACTGGCTGAAAAAGCGCTTTTCAGAGGGCCTCAAGATCAAGGCTCTCTACTCTGAAAAGGAAAAGAAGAGCATAGGTTTCATCGAATACGCACCCGGGGAGAATGCCTGGAGGGCTGTTGATGCGCCCGGCTACCTGTTCATCCATTGCATCTGGGTTACGCCGAACAAATACAAGAACAAGGGCTACGGGTCGCTTCTATTGGACGAATGCGTAAAGGAAGCGAAGGAGGCGGGGAAATACGGCGTCGCAGCAGTTACCAGCGAAGGGTCTTTCATGGCGGGTATCGACCTGTTCAAAAAGAACGGATTTGTGTCTGTTGCGCATGCAAAGCCATCATTTGAACTGATGGTAAAATCCCTTAAAAAGGGGCCCCTGCCAAACTTCAAGGAAACCGAAAAACGGTTGGCCGGATACAAGGGACTAAACATCGTCTATTCCAATCAATGCCCGTGGGTCGCAAGATCCATTCCTGAATTAGAGGAAACGGCAAAGAAAAAAGGCGTGAAACTTAAAGTAACGGAGCTGAAAACGCCGAAGGAAGCGCAGAATGCGCCTGCGATATACGCATCGTTCAGTTTGATCTGGAACGGGAAACTGCTCGCCGATCATTATATCTCGACAACGCGGTTCCAGAACATACTGAATAAGGAGCTGAAATAGCCGGTTATCCAATATACTCCGAAAGTTTCCTATTGTCCTCTCCCGGAACGTAAAACTTCATCCGGGTCGCGATATCATGTTTCCTGCATTCTTCCTTGAATGCTTTTTCCAGCTTCTCGTGATCGGGAACTGAGCAGCCGTAAGAATTCCCATAACGCTCTATGTATTTCTTTTTCAAGCCCGGGAAGAGCTCATCAAGTTTTTCATAGAAATATTCTCTCTGCCCCTCCCTGATAGTCATTCCAGTCCAGCAGAGGATATATTTTGCTCCCGCATCAGCCGCTTTTTCGACGATCGCCCTGATGTTCTCCTCAGTATCCGTTATGTAAGGCAGGACCGGGGTCAGGATTATTCCCGTATAGATGTTTTCATCAGCGAATCTTTTTACCGCCGCAAAGCGCCTCGAAGAAACAGGGGCGCAGGGCTCTATTTTTGAAGACATGCCGTCCGAAGCCGCTGTTACCGTGAATGAGACAGCGGCATAAACATTGCTTATCTCTTTAAGCAGGTCGATATCCCTCGTAACGTAATCGCTCTTTGTCAGAACGTGCACGGGGAACTTATGCTTTGCGATTATTTCAAGCGCTCTTCTCGTCATTCCCAGTTCTTTTTCAAGGGGCATGTAGCAATCGTTCATAGAGCCGGTCCCGATCGTCCCTCTCTTTTTCTTGTGCAGCTCTTTTTCCAGGAGGGCGATTGCATTCTCTTTTACTTCTATCTGCGTAAAATCCTTTATGCCGTAGCATGTGCTCCTGGAGTCGCAGTATATGCACTGGTGCTGGCAGCCCCGGTACAGGTTCATGCTGTAGGATAAGCCGAAGAACGGGTCCTCCTTAAGCGGTGAAAGAAGGGATTTAGCCTGTATGTATTTCATATCGATTATCGTGCCTCAAGGAATCATCCTATTTTAGTTATGCTTTTCAAAATAATAAATATATGAAAATAAAGGTTTACTATGTCGATGCATTCGCAGAGGAATTGTTTTCCGGAAATCAGGCGGGCGTATGCCCCCTGGAAGGATCCATCCCTGATGTAACCCTGCAATCAATAGCTGCTGAGAACAATCTGCCTGAGACTGCGTTCTTCACGGGATCAAATGGCAGGTACCTTCTCAGGTGGTTCACCCCCTTTTCAGAGATAGACCTCTGCGGCCATGCGACCCTTGCATCCGCATACGTTATTTTCAACCACATAGACACGTCCCTTAAAGAGGTCGTGTTTGATACGAGAAGCGGCGTACTCAAAGTGAAAAAGGAAGACGATCTGCTTGTAATGGATTTCCCGTCGCAGGCGCCCATAGAATGCATTGCGCCCAAAGAACTGCTTTCAGCATTGGATTACGAACCCGTGCAGGTATTGAAGGCCGCAGACTACATTGTCGTATTGCCTGATGAATCCTGCGTAAAGAACATTGAACCAGACATGGAACTGCTAAAAAAACTGGATCTAAGAGGCGTTGCAGTCACGGCCAAAGGCAAAGATGCGGATTTTGTGTCCAGATTCTTTGTCCCGAAGTACGGGATAAACGAAGACCCCGTGACTGGTTCATCACATTGCGAACTTGCGCCTTACTGGTCCAAAAAGCTTGGAAAAAAGGAGATGCGGGCAATCCAGCTTTCAAAAAGAGGCGGAGAGATATTATGCAAGGACATGGGTGACCGGGTCCTCTTGTCCGGGAAGGCGGTCCTCTATATGGAGGGCGCAATCAACCTTTGGATAATGTCTTTCTCAGCTCCGATACAAGTTTCTTCTTCTGTTCCGGGTCATGTATGATCTCCTTTACGTCCTTCCAGACCTCCGGACAATTAGCGTCCTGTTTTTTCAGTATCGAGCGGATCTGCCGGTCGATTATCCTGCGCGTGTCTATGTTATTTTCTATCCCAAGCTCCTCTATTATGTCCGTTAAATGCCGCATATAGCAACTCATTTTTTATCACCTGCCGGTTTATTGCTCCCTGCCCAATTCCTTTTCAAGGTCTATGGGCGCTGCTTTCTTCCATGCTTCCTCGAACCTCTTTTTAACCCTTGATGCATAATTCGAGTCGCTTATCTTTATCATCCCGAATATGCTGTTCTCCTCGGAGGGATCGAATACCGGGATCATCACCAGCTTGTTGTCCACCAGGTAATAGCCGTTCTCGCTCGGGAGGATCCTTGCCTCCACCTTGGAGAGGTCCGCATCGTCCGGTAGCGGATGTTTTTCTCTTATGAACTCTTTTTCCGGGAAGATTATTCTCGCTCTCACGCCCGACTTGATATTGCTGAAGAAGTGTCTTGTGATCCTTGGCGCGACTTCTTCGACTATTCCTCTGCGCCTGATGACCTTTGCCGGCATCAGGAAGCAGAACTCTTTTTCGCATTCGTCTATCACATTCTTCAGGGCCGCGACCCTTTCTTTGTCGGCTGTGAGGAGCGTCCAGAATGTGTCCGGCTCCTTTCCTTTCTTTTCGGGCCTGATATCTTTTCTCAGTTTCTCGATGGTTTCCCGGTATCTCCCCAGCTCTTTTTCGGAGTCTTTTTTCTTCTGTTCGTAGACCTCTTTAAAGGCCTTTTCCGGAGGGATCGCCTTATACTTTTTCGGGCGGCTCTCCTGCACTTCGATAAGCCCCATGGATTTCAGGCTGGTCAGCGTCGCATACATCTTTCCAAGCGGGACGTTTGCGCATTCGCTCACCGTGTTCGCGTCGCTTACGCCGTTTTCCGCAAGGAACAGGTACGATGCGGCTTCATATTTGTTCAGCCCGATGTCCTGTAGGAGCTTTTTGTTGTCCATGTCTCTTTGCTGCGCATTGCAAATAAACCGTCTCTTGGTTCTTTTCTGTGTGCTGTGGCTTATTAACTCATCTTTTTCTATTATAAACAACTAATTGGTTGTTTACATTAAAAAATGAAAAACCCTGTTTTATTTGTATTTTTGCTGGCTGCGCTTTTTGCGCTCACTGCGTACTCGGAGGCGGACGCGTTGATAAAGGATTCTCCGTCCATGCGGGTAGTCTCAGAAGAGGTTTCTCCCGAACCGGTAGAGCCGGGCCGGGACGTGACAGTGAAGGTCCGCGTCTATAACGACTACATATACGGCGTCCCGGGCTACGGGAACGCAAGCATGGATAACGCTATCGTTTCCCTGGACGTGAAGTACCCCTTTTACCTGAAGACCGGTCGCAACATGGACGAGCCGCAGATATGCATGGGATGCTCCAAGGACTACGCTTATTACCTTGCGGTGGATGCGGGCGCAGTGTCAGGTGTGTACCCCCTAACGGTGAAAATATCGCGCGGCGCAATCGAGCGGGAGTATGATATAAACGTAAAAGTCGTAGGGGTCCCGGACGTGGTCTACAATGTTCCTGCGATGGGATCGGCCGGCAGTTCGGGGGGCGTTTTTTCCGTCCGCGCGTCTTACAGAAACATCGGCACCGGCACTGCGAGGAACGTTAAAGTGTCCGCTTCTTCCGATAAATTCATAATACTCGGTGCGGGCCAGAAGGTCATAGAATCCCTGCCTCCGGGGAACGAGACGTTGCTGGAGTTGTCTTTTGTCGTCGACGAATCAGTTGCGACCGGTTCGTATTCGATACCGCTCCAAGTGTCTTACGTGGACGAGAGAGGCAAGAGCTATTCATCCGCCGGGCAGATAGGCGTGATGGTCGAGAACCCCGCAAAACTCGGGATAGAAAGCCTGAAAAGGTCTCCGGACGCCGGATTCGTTGCGGGCGAACCTGCGGAGATACAGATGCGCGTCGAGAACATGGGGGACGGGGATGCGGAGAATGTGCGTGCGACGCTGTCTCTGCCGGACGGAACAAGCCTTGTTTCCTACCTCGGCAAGCTCAAGCCCGACGACGATGCTCCTGCGGTGTTCTCCTACGTTCCGAAAGCTCCGGGAAATCACAGTTACTCTCTGGAGATACGCTACGAGGACGGCTTAGGCCCCCACGTCCTGGAAGAGGTTATCCCGGTGCGCGTGTTGGAGAAGAGCGGCGGGAATACGGGATATATCGCCGTAGTCGCAGCAGTCGCCGTCATTGCCCTGGTCCTTCTGTTTATTCGCAGGAAGTAAAAAAATGTTCTCTCGGCTGCGGGTCGCGTCCTTCCTCGCATACAGGTCGGTCCAAAGGGGAAGCGTCGGGATAAACGTGTTCACGGTATTCGTGCTGTCGCTCGTCTACCTCCAGATAGTATTCGTTTCGAGCATCCTTGGGGGCGTGACCGCAAAATTCAATGAGCAGATGATAGACTACCAGACCGGCAACGTCATGATAGAGCCCGGTGTCGGGGCTCGTTATATAGACGGCGTATCCGGCTTGAAGGCGAAGCTTGAACATCTGCCCTATGTCCTCGGGGTCTCTCCCAGGCTGAAGACACAGGCCTCGGTGTACTACAAAGACAAGAACACCGGAGTGACCGTCTACGGCGTTGACGCAAGGGACGAATCCTCCGTGACAAAGATACACTCCTCCGTCCTGTCGGGCGAATTCATAAGCCGCCTCGACCGGGACGAGATAGTCCTCGGCCGCGAGGTTTCCGGCGGGTACGGAGCCCTGATGGAAGCAAGGTCCCTCGGCGGAGTTGTAGTCGGCGATACCGTGTCCCTCTCGATGGGCGGGATAACAAAGGACTTTCGCGTCAAAGGAATATACACAACAAATTTTTTTGCATCAGACGCAGCCGCATACGTCAACATAAAAGACCTTGAAGAGGTGCTCGGAACGGAGGATGCGGCAAACGAAATAGCGCTCAAGACTACGTCGGGCCTGGCGGCAGAAGGCGCAAGGATTCAGCTCATGTCTGCGGGCGTAAGAGAAGAGATCCGTACCTGGAGAGACTATGCGGGGATACTCAGGATGATAGAAGACACGTTAAGCAGGATCAGGGACATATTCAGCCTGATAGGCATCATCGTAGCATTCATAGTGATATTCGTCGTCATATTCGTCAGCATCGTCGGAAAGAAGCGCCAGATAGGCGTGGAAAAGGCAATAGGCATAGACAGGGATGCGATAATCATGTCATTCATCTTCCAGGCGGCGTTCTATGCCTTGCTCGGGATGATCCTCGGATATTCCTTCATGCAGTACGTTCTATCGCCTTATACAAAAGAACACCCGATACCCTTTCCGATAGGCAATATCAGCCTGCAGCTATCCGACTCGGAAGCAATCGGTAGGGCGTCCCTGCTATTCATCGCGGCGGTAATAGGCTCGGCGATCCCGGCTTACCAGATGGCCAAAAGGGATGCACTAGATCTGATCAGGGGGTGAGAACTTGATAGATGCAGTAGACGTTACAAAGACTTATATAATGGGGAAAACAAGATTGGAAGCTCTTAAAGGAGTGAACCTCTCAATCGACAAAGGGGAATACGTAGCGTTGATGGGACCATCCGGAAGCGGTAAAAGCACTTTGCTCCACCAGCTCGGGATACTCGACAAACCGACGAACGGAGACGTCATATTGGACGGGGTCCATACCTGCGCTCTTTCCGACAAGAAAAAAATAGACTTCCGCCTGAAGAACCTTGGCTACGTATTCCAGGACTACGCGCTTCTGCCGGAACTCACGGCTCTGGAAAATGTATACCTTCCTCTCCTCATGCAGGGAGCATCAAAGAAAAGATGCGCGCAGGAAGCAGAAAAGATCCTCGGAGTAGTCGGCCTCTCCGGGAGAACGGACCACCTGCCTGCGGAACTGTCGGGCGGGCAGCAGCAACGCGTGTCGATCGCCCGGGCGCTTGTGCACAAACCCAAGATACTCTACGCGGACGAGCCTTGCGCGAACCTCGACAGCGAATCGTCGAAGCACATACTGGACCTCTTCAAGAACTTCAACCTGGAATACAGCCAGACGATAGTGATGGTCACGCACGAGGAATGGCATCTTGCGCATACGAAATTCGACCGGGTGATCAGGTTGAAAGACGGCCTCATAGAACCTTAGCCTTTCCTTTCCGCCCTCTTCCCCCCGAAGCAGTGGATGGTTCTCGTCCCCGCGATGAATGCGCCCGCGTGCGGGACGCCTTTTGGTATATAATATTCGTCGCCGGCAGCAAGGCCTGTCTTTTTCCCGCCGATCAGCATGTCGTATCTGCCGGATACGACAACCATGTATTCGTCGTAATTGTGCGCATGCTCTTTTGATACGCCGTCCGCACCGCACGTCCAGTGTATCATCTGGCTCCCGTCTGCGCCGTCATAAACGTAGCCCTCTATTCCGCTGCTCTGGCTGCCTTCTGCTATCGCGTTCTTTTTGTTCTTCATGAAATCTGGGAAATCTTTCATCTTTCGGTCGCCGGCAGTTTAATAAACGAATTGAAGGCATAAAAAATCAATGATATCCGGACGAAGCGGGATCTCGGCACAGCCAAGGGTATAATCTTTGTTTTTACGGAGTATTTTTAAAAACTTCCGATATTTTCGATGCGAATACTTTTGCCCTCTCGATATCTTTGTGATCCGGCCTGTTCTTGTTCAACCCGCCGAAATATTTAAGAAAACTATTGGTATTAAAGCCCGGCAGGATAAGATCGCCAAGTATCCTGTAACCCCTGGATTCCAGCTTGTTTTTGAGCGGGGCGTGAGCTTTTGCCGAATAATTGCTTAAAAACTTATTTCCCAGTATGGCAACAGGCGCCCCGCTGGTTGAAAAGATAAACGCTTTTTTGCCTGCACCATCCGGCAACCTGTCCGCGAGATTAAGCAAACTGACATGATGCTTATCGTCGTATATCCCCGAACCGAAACCGATCAGATCATATCCCTCTAATCCTTCATTTTCTACTTCGGAAGGCTTTTTGATCTCCGCGTTTAATTCACCGGCAAGAACTTCCGCTATTTTCATAGTATTTCCATGATGGATAGACTGGCAGACTATGAGTGTTTTTTTTGTTTTCATGTGTTCCTCGGAATCTTACGTCTTCTTTACGTAAATAATAAAAAAGGGGGGATTAAATAGCTCACGCTAAGATCCTCGAATACAATGCCTATTTTCTCCCCCCTGGTCCCTCAATCCCGTTTTCTCATCAGGTAAAAGCCGTAGCCGTAGTAACTATGGTATCTCCTGTGGATCTCTATTTCCTCCTGCAGGGCATTCAATGTCTCCCTCTCTTTGGCATCTGCCGGGTACTTGTGCTCCAATTCCGTTACCTCCTTTTCCATCGGCACGCAGTAGCTTGTCCACCAGGAATCGTGCGGAAGTTTGAAGTAATGCACAAGATCGTATCCTGCGGAGTCGATTTCCGCATACAGGTCCCTGTAGTACCGAACTACGCAGATTTTTGCAAAGTAGTCTCTAACTTCTTTCGGCTGATTTTTGCGGAACCACACGAGATCGCTTACGACAAGATAACCCCCTGGTCGCAGGAGCCTCCTCCATGATGCGATGGCGTTTTGGAATCCCATGATGAAACAAGATCCCTCGGACCATATGAGGTCGAAACTCCCATCGGCGTATTTAAGAGACGACATGTCTCCTTCCTCTATCTTCACTCTCGCAGGGTACTTGCCCTTTTTATATTCCCTTCTCAGGGATTCCAGGAACGGCTTGTGTATGTCGACTGCCGTTATGCTTCCCGCAGACAGGGCCGCGAGGGCCAATGTCTGCTTCCCGGACCCGCATCCGATATCGAGGATGTCGGGCTTCTTTGGGAGCGCCAATTTCATGTAAGCCTTTTTTGTTGAATAGTCGTCGCCCGGACCCTGCCTGGGCAAAGACTCGAATACTTCATAAAACACTTTATCCATTTTTTTTTGAAATAACCTCTTTTTTTATAAAACACAAAAGCGGCTGAAGATACTTCACAAAAGAAAGCATCCCGTCTGAACAGCACCCATTCTAAGGCATGCAAAAAAGACCGCGCACGTAAGCCGGGCGGCCAAAGCAGTTAATGTCTCGCAAATAATATATCCACGTTACTATATGGCACTGACGGCTAATAAAGGTTATTCTAAGGGTTTCTCCTCTCCGACAGACCGGGGCCATAACAAATACCCAAAGACCAGGGCGATTACGCAACCCGTGAGAGTGGAAAATAGACGGTCGATAATAACCTCCAAACCGGCCTCTTTGCCGTAATCAAGCAGCAACAACACAAGAAGAGTCATAACTGCCGAGTAAGCGGCATAGTTCGACTCTTTGTACGCAGACCTTAGGGCGGCCAATACTCCGATGACTAATATCACAATCCAGAGAGGAGGAACGCAGAACAAAAAAATGCTTGCAAAAAGGATGCCTGCAAACGTCCCCAACGCACGCTGAAGCATCCGCTTCAAAAGCGCGTGGACACTGCGCTGCACGACGATCGCAACCGTGATCAATATCCAGTAACCGTGCCCGTAAGGCCAGTTCATCTGGAAGAAACCTGCAACAAGCAGGCACAGGCCTATCCTCAGGGGATAAAACCAGCCGCCAAAATGCGCAAGCGTACGCCGCCACCGGCTCAACAACTGTTCTGCGGTATGCCTTCTCGCAGGCTGATATACGCCGCCGGTTCCCCTATTCTGAAAAACGGGATACAAGACCAATGATAAAACCGCAGTCCAGGCAGCCCCCAAGCAGAATAGCAAGACCGTAATGACCAGACCGCCGCCGCCCACGTTCAAACCGGCGGCAATTATCATAAAGACAATAAACTGGCCCGACGCCCGCGCAAGCGGCCGGCTGATCCCCCCGAACAACCCCGAGAAAAAAGCGATCAACGGTATTAAGAATACGGAAAACCAAAGATCTGCCGCCACCAGAACACCGCAGGCAATAGCAAGGCTTGTCGCGGCAAAAGCGCAGGCAAGATCAGAAAATCTCTCCCGGAACGCGCCTACAGAGCCGCTGCCGCTCAACGCAAGACCTCCGAGAGAAACGATCATTCCCGCCCCTGGTTGTTCCATCAACGCTCCAACGATCAAAGGCGCCGTTATGCCCAATACGCCGGCAAAAATCCCCGAAGCAGGCGGAGTAACATCTCCTGAGGATTCAAACACGCTGGAGGCTCTAAAAGAAGAACGTTCCGCATCATTCTGGCCTTCCTCCCTGTTCCCTCTCACTTCGCTCATCTTACTAAAACCCCCGATGGGTGAGATTGATTGACATGCGTCAATGTTATTTGATTGCCTGAATATCTATTAAACCCTCATTAGACTTACCGGGAACCGATCGCCTAAAGAAAGCGTTTCCCGAAGAGTAATACCGGCAGGAAGCAAAAGCGAAACAGTAAACGGCATGATAAAAAGACGATATGACAGCGCCATAAGAGCCAGAAAAAAACGCTCAAAGACAAGACGCAATACTCATAATACTGGCACACAGCCTAAGACTCGCAAGTAATAGCCCGGTTAGAATATGAAAGCGAAAGAACCGTAATAACCTCCAAAATTCCCTTTGCAAAAGAATGAAAAATAAAGGAGAAACACCGAACCACAAGGCATTGAATATTAATGCAACGGGGGGTGAGAGAGGTAAGAAAAGAGGATATCCAACAGATATGCGATATCTATAACTTTTATGTTAAGAACACAAGCATCATCTTTGAGGAAGATCCAGTGTCTTCCCGGGAGATGGGAGAACGGATAAAAGACGTTACTGCCTCATTTCCATGGTATGTTTATTTAGACCATGGAAAATTGATCGGCTATGCGTATGCCAGTAGATGGAGGGGGCGATGCGCCTATCGTTACACCGTCGAATCAACTATATACCTTAAGAATGATCTTGTTGGAAAAGGCATCGGATTTTTTATTATATGCGTCATTGCTGGATGACTTAAGAAAAAGAGGGATACATGCCGTACTCGGAGCGATCGCATACCCAATGAAAGAAGCCAGCGGCTACATGAGAATCTTGGTTTTGAAATAGTTGCCCGGTTCAAAGAAGTAGGCAGTAAATTTGGGGGATGGGTAGACGTTGAATTTTGAGAGCTGTTATTGAATAAACGATAAACCGGCCTGATAGGTAAGCGCGTCTGAATTCTGGAATTAAGTCCTCAGTTTTTTGCGAATGTGTTGGCATTCCCCCGGGAGTGGCAACTGGCGCATATGCCCTCATTTCTCAATCGTTACTTTAAAAAACAATATATATCAAAATCTGATATACTATTTTTATTTACATAGTCTATGATAATTCCTATTCAAAATGTCGGGCTTTGAAGATATGCTAGAAGGGATCGGCGAATTCCAGGGCAGGCACGCCAATGCAATAGTCATAGTGGCTCTGGTATTGACTTTACTCCTGGGCATGGGGGTAGGAAACATCCGCATGGAAACGGACCTGGCCAAAGAGATGCCCAAGGACATGCCGATTATGAAGCTCCAGGATAAAGTGAGCGAGACCTTCGGCGGCTACGACGTAGTTATAGTGGTGATCAGTCTAGACCATTCTGCAACGCAGAAAGACGCAGTGCAGGACATACGCGACCCGAGGGTGATAAAACTTATAACCGAACTCGGCGACCAGATAGGAAGCGAGAACTCAGTGGACAGCGTAAACTCTCTTGCGCAGATATTCAAACAAACGGGCATACCCCAGACGTCAGCCGGCGTACGGGCCATCCTGGACAGGGTGCCGGAATCAAAAAGCGCATTCAATAAAGACTACAGCGCAACGATAATCCAGGTAAATGCCAACCTCGGAAGCCAGGAACAGACCGTCAGGAACCTTGAAGAAGCCATCCGAAAAGACATCGATTCATCGCCCGTGCCTCCGGGGGTAAAGGTCCAACTGACCGGCATGCCGCCGATACGAGTGGTCCTGATGGATACTCTGCAAAGCGACGCCGTATTCACGATATGCCTTGCGGCGCTTTCGATACTTATAGTTCTCCTGATTATCAGCAATCCCAGAAGCGACGGAGTCGTTGTATTCGCACCCCTCGTATTCGGCCTGATATGGACGATGGGAACGATGGGATGGCTTAACATAGCGCTCTCGATAGCAACAGTCGGGGTCGGCGCGATGATCCTTGGGCTGGGAGTCGAATACAGCGTCTTCTACATAGAAAGATACAACGAGGAAAGAGAGAAGGGATACGCGCAGATAAAATCGATGAGGCTTGCGATGAAAGAAGTCGGAGGCGCTATAATCGGCTCTTCGTCGACAGTGATAATGGGGTTCCTGGCACTCATGCTCGCATCCATGCCGATGCTCCAGCACCTGGGCGCAACCCTTGCAATAGGGATATTCTACTGCGTAGTCGCAGCGATCGGATTAAACCCCGCGCTTATGGTGGTGCACGAAAACGTGATGCACTATCTGGACGTAAGAAAGCACAAAGAATTGGACCACAGGATCAGGAAACATAAGGAGGCGACAAAATGAGCGTTGTAAAAGACATCCTGACGTGGTACGGGCGGCTCATCACAAATCGCCCGTTCCTGATAATCGCAATAATGCTCGTCTTCACGCTTGCGGTATCGACCCAGGTATCGAATCTTACGATGACGTCGATGGAGACAAAGACATTGCTCCCGAAAGGCGTAGAAGTAGTCGAAGCGATGGATTACCTTGAGGGGGAATTCGGCGGAACAGACTCCGGGATGATAGTTGTGCAGATAGACCCGAAAGAGAACGGCTCCGACGAAGCGCGCGACGTAAGAGACTACAGGGTCATTTCGTACATGGACGTACTATCGCAGAAGATTTTCAAACTGGACGGGGTATCCAGCTCGAAAAGCGCGGCAGACCTCCTGAAGTCCTCCAGTGACGGAAGGATCCCCCAGGAGAGAAAAACTATCGAATCACTGCTCTCCGCAACAACTCAGACGCAGACTTACATAAGCAAAGACTATGATATGGCATTGGTCAGATTCGGGCTGACGGACGGCGCAGACGAAGAGAAACTGATGGATGAAGTAAACGACGTACTGGAGGAGACGCCTGTTCCCGCGGGAATAAAGGCAGAGGTCACGGGAAGCTTTGCAACAACCGTTGTAATGCAGGAAAAGACGATGCCCGACATGGAAAGAACCTCCACGTACTCCCTGATAGGGATAATATTCGTCATATTATTGCTCTTCAGATCGATCAAATACAGCGGCATATCCCTGATGGCAATATTGTTCGGGAACGTCTGGACTTTCGGCATACTTGGAACCTTCCACATGACCATGAGTTCTATGAGCGCAGGCGTCCTCTCTATGATAATGGGGATAGGGATAGACTTCGGGATACAGATAGTCGCAAGATTCCGCCAGGAGCTCAAGAGAGGCCGTTACGACGAAGCGATGGTTGCGACCATATGCGGGGTCACGGTCCCCATGCTTACGACGACGATAGCAGCGCTCATCGGTTTCCGTGCGATGTCCCTTGGAAGGCTTACGATGATGGCCGAGATGGGCACGATAATGTCCCTCGGGGTCTTCCTGTGCATGGTTGCGGCGATGACGATTGTTCCTTCGCTCCTTGTAATATTCGAAAAATATTTTAATTCAAAAAAATCGGTGAAACAAAATGGATAAGACGGATAAAACAACGGGAAAGATAATGCTCTACGGCGTATTGTTGATGCTTTTTGTATCTGCGGGATACGCGCAGTCGGTGACCGAGACGAAGCTCGCGCTGGACTACACGCTCAGCCAGATACAGACGAACCTGCAGCCCGGAGACTCGGGAGTGATGTCGTTGGTCATAAAGAACATAGGCGGACAGAATGCCGAACACGTGGAGATATACATACCCGACGCAGGAGACATAAAAATATCCAAAAGAGAATACGTGGGTACGATGCTCCCCGGGGAAGTCAAAACCATATCCACTAAATTCAACATCGCAGACAACGCGCAGATCGGCCTGCACACAATCCGGGTAACCGCCGCCTACGACGGCTACAACGTGCGCGGAAAAGCGGAGAACGACAAGAGCGATGCATGGGAGATAAACGTCAACGTCAAAGGCGAATCAATATTCGTGGTCGAAGCAATAAATACAAATGCCGTTCCCCGGCCCGGGGATACGATAAGCCTCAAAGTCAGGATAAAGAACATGGGAATAGCGGAGGCGTATGACTCCGAAGGCCAGCTTGGAACCGGCAGCGCCCTCATCAAAGTGATAGGCTCAGAGAAACAGTTCCTCGGGGATATCGCGTCAGGGGGCAAAAAGGAATTGGAGTACGCGGTATACCTGGACAAGAGCCTGCCGACAGGCGCATACTCTCTCCCCTTGAGCATAAGCTACAAGGACAAGAACCACAACCCTGCAAGCGCGACCCTGCCTCTTGGGCTGCAAGTCGTCGGAGACACGAAGATATCGATAACCGTTTCCGAGACCGACCCAAAAGAGATACATGCAGGCGACGCAGACGTCCAATTGAAGATCAAGATAGACAACCAGGGAACGACGGACATAAAGAACGTGCGCGTGGTCTATGTTCCCCAGGCGCCCTTCGAGAACAGCAAATCATATGTCCAGGCCCAGGATCTTGGAACGATAAAATCCGGGGCAAACAGCATAATGTCCTTTTACGCGAACATAAACAAGGACGCAGTGCCTGCAAGAACCGGGCAGGTATTCTCCCTGAGCTACGAGACGGACAACGCGGACAAGAATGCTTCGATAATTGTTCCAGTAGACGTCATGGACTACCCGGACTTCAACCTGTCCTCAGAGGTCACGCAGGCAAAGGCGGGAGCCTCCGCGGAACTCCGGGTGAACGTAGAAAACAAGGGAAGCAAATGCGATTCAGTGACAGTATGGATCCTGAAAAAGAGCGAGCAGCCCTTTGAATTCGTCGACAAAAGCGAATACATAGGCGACCTGGACAAGGGCGAGAAAGGAGACGCAGTGATCCGTTTCACAGTAGACGGCGATGCGAAGGTCAAGGAATACCTCCTTCCTGTCGAGATACGCTGCACGAAAGACGGCGTAGTGCTCGTATTCTCCAAGACTGCGCGAGTAAGCGTCCAGGCAGGAGAAAGCGGCAACACTATGACGTATGTCCTTGCAGGGGTTATTGTTTTGGTTTTATTGCTAGGCGCATATACTCTAACCAAAGGCAAGAAAAAGAACAAAGATAAAGAGGAATGAAAGAACCGGCAGCTTCAAAAGGCGGTGAATGCGCCGGGATCGACGAAGGATCCCTGCTTGCGTGGATAGACGAGCACTTCCTGAAATCCTTTGCCATAGTGCAGTGCCTCTCCCTGATCTCGAAGGGCCACACCCACGGCTACGACATAATCAAGTTCTTTGAGAAGACATACAACGTCAAAATAAGCCCGGGAAAGATATATCCCGTCCTCCAGTGGCTCGAAGACAAGGAATACATAAAAGGCGAATGGGCGTATACCGAAGGAAAACCCGGGAAGAAGACCTACGCACTCACTTCCAAAGGGGAGGAATTCCTGCTGGAAGTAAAAGAGCGCCTGCTCTGCCTTGTAAAGAACATCTCGGTCAAAAGCTGCGACCAAGGGCTGACCCTGTTCCAGAAGGAGGAAGATGCAAGCCCGTCCGGTCTATAAAGCATACACCGCAATAATTGCCAGCGTTATCAGTACGATCAATATGCTCCAGAATAAAGGCGTATCCTGTTTGAATTGTTTTTTAGTTTTATCTTTTGCAGAAAAAGAAGCTATGAAACCGGTATAGCAGATAATATAAAGGATAACGTCTCTTGATAAGATCTCCGGCGTAATCAATAACACATTTTTAAGAACTACGACTAAACCAAGCAAACAAGCTCCCGCAACAAGGGAAATAATCGTCTGGTCATTAAGTTTCATGATAATGAATTAGTTTTTTAATAAATATATAAACATTTCTTTTGGGCAGTGCTTATATTGCGCTAAACATACCGGATTATGCGTAGTCCGACCGAAGCGAGGATTTGGACCGAGCGAAGCGCAGCCGAACGAGCCGTTCAACTCGCTGTTTTATTCCCTGCAGGCTGAAATTTAGTGCAACGTCCTGAAGGGAAATTTCAGAGTAAATCTGGAGCCCGGAACTCTTCAATAGTTTAAATTATCACCAAAATCCATAAATTGGTCCAATAAAAAAGAAGGTTATCATACCGACAGTGTTGTTTATCCCATGAAAAAATACTGGTGCCCATAAATTGTCATTATAATGCCTCTTCACCAAGCTGAGAATGACCGCATCAAATGTAGTTAAAACAACTCCGATAATGCCTTGTTCGGTATGTGCAAGACCAAATAGAATCGAAGAGATTGCGATTGTTAAAACAATTCCTATTTTATTTTTTCCAAAAAGATCATAAAGAATTTTTTGCAGATAACCCCTATACGCAGTCTCTTCACCTAAGGCTGCCAGGGTCCATGAAAGCAACAAAAGAGGGATCAGTTTTCCAATATTGCCTTTCAGGTCTTCAAAAGCAGATAAGTCCTGTGTCGTTCCAAGTAAATGATTAAGAACCGGCATAATAAATGCCAACAAGATAACCGACCATATAAGAGAGAGCAGAAATATAGTTCCAACCATTTTTAATGGCTTGTCTATTTTTTTGAACCCGAGCGCTTTAATGTTTTCTTTACGAATTAAAAGGGAAAAAGCAGCCAGAGCAAGGATAACCAATGTCGGAAGAAAGAAATCAAAGATAATCACCAAAGCGACTGCAATTACTTCGATAATTAGTATGATCTGAAAAATCTTATTACCCAAATTTTTATTTTCCATCATATATCTTATCTTATAATACAACTTTGGATATTAAATATTTTTCTGAATGCTGAGGGCTCCAGATTTATTGAATATAATGTATGTGATTTAACGAAGTCCCCTAAGGGGATTTGAGCCAAGTGAGGCCGCAGGCCGAACGAGCCGTTTAAATGCCTCAGGCTGTCCCATAATTAAAAATCACGTTACGAATTGCAGTTTATACGGCTTAAAAAACCCTTTTAAATTAAAATGATAAAAAACCGAATTATGAGACAGCGTCCTTTGTTATGCGCCCTGTAAAGGTCGAGGAGCCGTAGGCTACGAGAAGTTCAAAAATCCTGTTCCTATTGTTCGTCTTTGTGGTATAATTCGAGGAATATTATTTTGTCCTCTTCTTTCAGGTATGCATACGATAGACGAAATGGTGGAACGTATACTTCTCGTGTGTCTTTTCGGATGAAGCGCATCGGTTTTCCCGTTTCAGGGTTTTCTACCACCTTTGCTATCTGCTTCTTAACTCTTTCCTTTAGTCCCTCGTCTTTTATTTTTTTGATGGTCCGCTCGAACCTTTTGTCGTACGCGACTGTTACCATTTCTCAAGTTCTTTTAGGAAATCTTTGCCCTCAATCTCCTTGAACTTGCCCTTGCCGTACTTATCGAGCGACGCCAGGGTCTTTTTTGCGAAATTTAGGTCTTCCAAGAAATTCTCTTCAAGATCGTCTGCTGGTTTCAATATGATCTCGTTGTCTCTGCGGATTATGATGAACCGGTCTCCAACATCTAGCCCTTTTCTCATCTCCTGAGGTATGACTATCTGGCCTTTGGAGCTCATCTTGGTAAAATCGACGTTTATCATTTCAAATCACCTATGATAAGATTGGTCTTACGAGTTAATAAACCGTCGGTCGACGGAAAACGACAGGATTTTTGAATTGCGTATAACGTCCCGCATTTAACGAAGTTCTGGCCGTAGCCAGAATTTGGGCCGAACGAGCGAAGCGAGTGAGCCGTTAAATGCGTGTTATGTGAGTGCGATCAGCACCGAGCGCGCTCGCGAGAGTTTCGATTTTGGCTTCTTATAAATATTTTGAGAATTCTTCTTCGTCGATCTTCGCCAGTTTTAGTACGCTTTTGAGTGTTCCGATCTTTAATTCGTTGTGCATGGGTACGACGGTTCCTATTTTTCCGTCTGGTGTCATTTTAGATAGTCGTACGTGGCTTCCTGTTCTGCCTGTTACTTGGAAGCCCAGTTTGTTGCATAGAATCTTAATGGCCTTTTCTCCTGAAACTTTTCTAAGCGCTGGCACTGTAGGCGACCTCGAAAGTCGTCATCAAGGTCTTGGTCTTTTCTTTTAGGGGAAATTCACAGAGATAAAGCTCGGTAGCTTCTTTAAGATTGCTTACTGCCTCTTCTATGGTCTCTCCCTGGCTGACCGTGCCAACCTCGGGACATTCGGCGACATACATGTCTTCTTCTTTATGCAAGACAGCCGTAAAGGTTTGGATTTTATCGCCTCTCATAATAGGAATAGCGGCTTTTTCGCATATATATCGCCGGAAAAAGAAGAAAACAAGCCAAAACTGAAATTTCATATAACTAGTTTTTATGCGAAGTTTTCTTCGCATAAAACCTGTTATGGGTATATTATGTGAACCATCTGATCTTTTTTTCTTATTTATAAACTTCTAGTGCGGATAATTAGTTCAACTAAATAACAGTTCAAATATTGAACTATTTTACAGTTGAACTATAAAAATGGAAAATAAACGGAACTTTTTTGGAATATTTTTGGCGATCTTGTTTGTATTATCGAGCATGACTGCTTATGCTGCCGATGATAAGAGCGTCAGCCCGACGAACGTCGTGCTGGACTACGATCTGACGCACGTGGATTCGAACCTGAAACCTGGCGATTCCGGGGTGCTGCAGATAGTTATCAGGAACGTGGGGCCTCAGGCGGCAGAGGATGTCCAGTTGTCTGTTCCCGAGACCGGGAGCATCGCGGTCAATAAGAAGTGGGATCTTGGGAAGATGGAGCCCTACTCCATCAAGACGGTATCTTCGACGTTGACCGTTTCAAAGGACGCGTACATAGGCTTGCATAACATACAGGTCAGGATCAATTACGACGGGTATGACAGTTCAGGGAAGCTTGAGAACGATCAGGAGACTGTCTGGGATTTTCCAGTGAGGGTCTATGTGAGTGCGAACTTCCAGATAGCGGTTGTGAAGGATGTTTTCTCCAAGGATTCCGCGGGTAAATTGGTCATCACCGGTTCGACTCAGGACGGGGCAAAGGGCGTTTCTGCGACGCTTGGCCCTGATCCGGCCCAGGCCGCGTGCGCATCCGTGATCGGTTCGTCCAAGGTGTTTGTCGGGGACGTTTCCCGCGGGCAGGATTTCCGCCTGGAGTATGACATCAAGCCTTCTAATGTTGGGGTATGCTCTTTTTCCCTGTTGATGGATTATTCGGATATCTCCGGGAATTCCATGAAGGAGAATCTTCCCGTGAGTATCGACGTTCAGAGGAGCGATGCGGACTTCAAGGTATCGGACGTCTCGTATACGAGCGCAAGCCCGGGGACTGCTGTGAACGTCACGGTATCCCTGGAAAACCTCGGAAGCGCGCAGGCAAATGACGTGAGCGTTACTGCCCAGTTGTCTAGTCCCTTTACTCCTATCGGTTCGTCCGAGCGCTTCATCGGGGACATAGGAAAACACGGGAAGGAGGACGTTTCCTTCCGGCTTTTGGTGGATTCGCAGGCCGACGTAAAGGCTTACGAGATACCTCTTACGATAGAATACTTCGATGCCGCAGGGGTCAAGTACGCCGTTAAGAAGACCATCGGCCTTGCTCTGGACGGTAAGCCGGAGTTGCAACTCTTCCTGGAAAGGAGCGATCTCCTTGCCCCCGGGACTACGGGCCGCGTCACTTTAAGCGTCGTCAACAAGGGTTATGCCGAGGTAAAGTTCCTCAGCGTCGGGTTGCTGCCGACGGAAAACTATGCGGTGAGCCTGCCTGCGGAATCCTACGTCGGGAACCTTGGTTCGGATGCGACGGTCACAGAAGACTACGAGATAACGGTTAATAAAAACGCGTCGTCCGGGACGATCCCATTGACGGTCCGGCTGCAGTATAAAGAGACGAACAGCAATGTCGATCAGATCGTTTTATCGGACGTCGATGTGAACGTTCTTTCAGGGCAGGAGTATTCGGCCAGGCAATCCTCTGGGAGCGTATCTCCTTTGATAATGGGTCTGGAGGGTCTGATGGCACTCGTTGCCCTGGGCCTCATCGTGTCATTCTTATCCCGGTCTGGGGCGCAGAAGTCCAAGGCCGTAAAGGCGCTGCCTGAAAAAGAGGGTGCATAAAGCAAGATGGACGACGAAAAGCTTGAGGCGATCGCAGACCGGCTGCATATGTTCCTGCCTTTTTTTTACCGGAAGGTCACGGCCTGGCACAAGAATACAGAGGGCCTAAATCCCGGCCATTACATGATAATGGGGATCCTTCTGCGTAAGGGTTCCATGTCCATGTCCGAGCTTGGGCGCAATATTTGCGTCTCAAAGCCCGGGGCGACCTTTCTTATCGACCGCCTAATAAATGACGGGAAGCTGGAGAGGACTTATGATGCGAACGATCGGAGGATAATAAATATCTCATTGACCGAAGCCGGGAAGGCGTTCATGTTGAAGCATCGCGTAGAAGAAAAGGAGGAGATAAAGAAAAACCTTTCGAAACTTTCCGACGGGGATCTGGAGGCGCTGTGCGCGTCGCTCGACAAAGTCAGGGAGATATTCATGAGGGTGTGCGGGGAGGAAGAAAATGCCAAATAAAAGTCATGGGGCTAAACCTAAGAGGAATATTTTCCGTAAGATAAGGAATAGTCCGGTAGCGCTCGGCGTTATCGCTTTCATCGTTCTTGCGGCGTCGGTAGCGGGTCTTGCCTACTGGCAGGACGAGCAGAGCAAGGTCTACGTGGAAAAGTCCGAGATATCGGCGCCCGTGATATCTCTCGGCCCGAGGCTTGCTCCGACGTCTCCGCCGGTCGTATTGGATGAGGTATTGGTCAAGGAAGGAGACAAGGTCTCGAAGAATAAGGTTGTTGCGCGCCTGAGGGACGGCCAGGTGATACGCGCGGGCGCAGACGGCATAGTCCTTTCCGTGAAGAACGTCCCCGGGCAGGCTGTCAGCAATGCGGATTCCATTGTCAGGATAATAGATCCGAAGGAGTTGCGGGTAGTCGGCCGCGTGGAAGAGAACAAAGGCTTATCCGACCTGAGAGTCGGCCAGAAAGTATCGTTCACCGTGGATGCGTTCCCGTCAAAAGAATACTCCGGCGTCGTGGACGGCATAAGCCCCACGGCGAGGTCCTCTGATCTTGTTTTCTCCATCTCCGACAAGAGGGAGCAGAAGCAGTTCGACGTGAAGGTGAAATACGACGTATACGCCTATCCCGAGCTGATGAACGGGATGTCCGCGAAGATGTGGATACACAAGTAAACAGAATAAGCGGATCATGGAAAACGGGAAAGGCGCGGAGAACGGCAACGGCAGCCTGAAATGGTGGATACTCCTGACGGTCATCGTAGGAACGTTCCTGGGGCGATTAGACCAGACAATAGTCAATCTGGCGCTGCCCAGGATTATCTCTGATTTTAACATAACCGTATCCTCCGCAGGATGGATTGCGACCGCCTACATCCTTGCGAACGCTATATTCGTCCCCATCTGGGGTAAATTGGGGGACACCCTTGGAAGGAAAAAGATCTACATAATGGGTTTTACCATTTTCATAATAGGTTCCGTCCTTGCTGGCCTTGCCTGGGACCTTAATTCTATGATAGTGTTCCGGATCATACAGGCAATTGCCGGGTCCGCGGATTATCCGACTGCGATGGCCATCATCGCCGTCACGTTCAGGAAGGGGAGGGAGCGTTCCATGGCTCTCGGCATATGGTCTTCCTCGTTTGCCGTTGCCTCCGTATTCGGGCCTTTGATAGGCGGTCCATTGATAGATACCTTCGGCTGGAGGTCTGTGTTTTTGATCAATCTCCCTGTAGGTATCCTTGGCCTGGTAATGGCTCTTATGTTCATCAATGAATCTACGTCCGAGAGAAAGACTCTGAAATTCGATTGGTGGGGCGCTATAACCCTGGGTGTTGCCCTGTCTGCGCTCGTCCTGGTCCTCGACAAGGGCGTAGACTGGGGCTGGGGTTCCCCGGAAGCGATGGCCTGCTACTTTATAGGGCTGACGTTCTTCTACGTGTTCTATCTGATAGACGACAAGCACCCGGAGCCGATAGTGGACTTCAAGTACCTGCGGGAGAAGATATTCCTTGGGGCATTGCTGAATAATTTTATTATCTTCATGGGGATGATGGGGGGGATATTCATACTGCCGCTCTTCGCCCAGATATACCTGGGGTATGACGCGACTGCGACCGGTTACCTCTTTATGCCCATGGCATTCGGGATGATGCTTGCAGCGCCCCTCGGGGGAAGCCTCACAGGAAAAGTCGAGCCCAGATACGTGATAGCCTTAAGCACGCTGATTGCAGCTCTTGGTATGTCGCTTTTCGTTACGCTGGACGTAAGGTCCACTGCCCCTGAGATAATGTTCGCGGTCTTTACCCTTGCTTTCGGGATGGGTCTTGGCATGGCGCAGAGGACGAACATAATCGCTGCGGTCGTCCCGGAAGATGAGATAGGCATATCCTCGTCTATCCTCGCACTCGCAAGGAACATCGCGGGGGCCTTCGGGATAGCGTTCTTTGCGACCATCATCCGCTACACGACCGAGGATCAGGTCCTGGCCCTTTCGCAGAACACGGTGATAAACACGGCTGATCCGGTCATACGCGCGCAGGTGTTGAATCTGGTCGTACTCAAGGCGCAGATAATAGCATACAGGACGGACTTTTACATAGCGTCCCTGATACTTGTATTCGGCGCATTCCTTGCGCTCTTCCTGAAGGTGGACAAGGACCTGAAAGACGCGCACGTGATAGTCGAATAGGGTTTTACAGCCCGTTGATGTCTTTTCCTGCAAGATACTGGCAGTATCCGTAGTTGAGGGGGCCTGTTTTTGAGGTTGCGCACGGGAATGCGGGGCATTCAAAGCAGAGTTTGACTCCCCTGTGGTGGGCGCATGTTGCTATCTTGCAGAACGGGTTATCTTTTGGGACGCATCCTCCCGTATCTTTGTTGGGGCATGTTCCTTTCGTCATCTTGGGGCATTTTTCGCAGGCTACGCCGCATACGCCGATTTTCATTTTGTTATCTATTGTTCTTCAGGTATTTTATAGTTTTCCCTATTTCCTGCCAGATTATCGCAAGGAAGGCTATCAGTGCGATGCCCGCTATCTCCCCAATAGGTATCCAGGTTGCTTTCAGCTGCGTTCCTACCGCGGGAACGTATATGAAGAGTGCGAGGAACGGCACCACCAGCGCCGCCCAATAGTTCATTATCCCGTTCGAGAAGAGTCCGAGCTTGTATAACGGGTCTGTCTCGGATCTGGAGATGTATGCGAGTATCAGGTGTCCCGTTATCCATGCCGTGAAGGCGTAGGTCTGTATCTCTGCCAGGGGCAGGTTCATGGACGCCGCATAGTAGTACGCTATCCATACAGCGGCAAACAGGCTTGCCCCGGATGCGAGTATCCCTCTGATGGTCTTCTTTCACGATATCCCGGAACTTTACTTCATACGGCCTGGATAACCTGTTTGGTCCGTATTCGAGCAGCCTTTTTCCCGCCTCCGACGAGTTTAACCCTGTGCCGGTATCGGTTTTCTGTTCTGGCATGTAAAACGCCTTTTATGGGTTTATGTTTAGGGAACGCATGGGCAAAAGACGTTATTCCTGCGGTAAAAGTTTTAAATAGTCTTATCCGCTAAATATATGATTGCCGGGTTGTTTTTTTGATCTGATACAATGATAGAAACCGTCTTTTTCGCAATGGGGCTGATAATCTTCGTGGGCTTTTTCAGCATGCTTTTCTTCGAGAAGACAAAGATACCCGACGTCCTGATACTAATGTCCATAGGCGTTCTAATCGCCAACGGCTTCCCGGGTTTCGACTCCAAGGTCTTCCTGTCATTCGCAGAATACTTCGGCGCACTTGCTCTCATGATGATACTCTTCGACGGGGGGATAAATCTCAAGTTCCAGAAGGTCATAAACGAGCTCCCGACTGCGACCGTCTACACAGTGTCGGTTTTCGCACTCAACGGCGTACTGGTCATGGCGGCGCTTTATCTCATGGGCTGGGACCTCCTGCCGGCGCTTCTTATGGGGATCGTCGTCGGGGGTCCGAGTTCCGCTATCGTTATCTCCCTTGCGTCCAAGCTGAACATAAACGAGTGCGTCCGCGTGCTGCTCACGCTTGAGGCGACCCTGACTGACGTATTGAGCATAATAGGCGCGATCACCATAAGCGGCATCATAGTCTCCGGGTCTGCGGACCTGTCCGAAGTGTCGAACGGCCTGTTCTCCGCCTTTGCGGTCGGCGCATTTTTTGCTTTCATATTCGGGATATTCTGGATAAGGATACTTGCGCGTTTCCATCACCTGCCTTTCGGGTATCTTATGACCGTTGCCGTCATATTCCTGCTTTACTCTTTTGTGGAATTCTCGCAGGGGAACGGGGCAATAGCGGCATTCTGTTTCGGCCTGGTCCTCGGCAATTCGACAGACCTTGCAAGGATCCTCAGGATAGACAAAAACTTTGTCCTGGATCCGAGCATACGCGCATTCCAGGAAGAGGTCTCCTTTTTCATCCGCACCTTCTTCTTCGTGTACCTGGGGCTTTTATTCAATCTGAAGATACTCAACGGCTCGCTTCTAATAACGGCTTTCGTCATAGTCCTGGCTCTTATCCTCGCAAGGGCGATACCGACGGTCCTCATAATAAAGCGCAACGGAAAAGAATTGTCCGATTCCGGGACAATCATCGGGACCATGATGCCAAGAGGCCTTGCGGCAGCAGTTCTCGCATCGTCGCCCCTGATAACGAGGGCGGTTCCGGCAGGCTTCACGGACATGGTGCTGATAATAATAGTGTTCACCAACATCATTGCTACTGTGGGCTCTTTCGTATACGAGCGCAACCAGAAGAAAGGAACTGCCCCGGGCGTAAAAGAGGATTACCGGGTCGCTTCGCTGGAAGTAACCCAATGAGCCTGTCAGAGCAGCAGGACCTTCAGCAGCGTTCCCGTGACGAATGTTACGACAAGCATCAATCCTATCGTCTTTGCGTAGTTCAAGGTCCCCTCCATTTTTCCATGGGATATATCTGGTTTCAGATACTCTTTTTAAATGTATTAATTGTAATTAATACAAAATTAATAATTGTATTAATTGATTTTTATATATAATTAACCAATTATATTACTAAAATGGAACTTGTTGATTATCTTGTAAGGCAGAACCCCTGGTGGAGCGGTTCAAAGGCTTTCCAGAGCCCTCCAAAGGAAAGGCGGCTTTTAGAAGTAGTTCTCCGATACCAAGAAGACAAGCAAATCTTATGTATTACCGGTCTACGCAGAGTGGGGAAGACTGTTCTCATGCACCAGTTCATAGACCGCCTGCTGGAAAAGACGAATCCCCTGAGGATTATGTACTTCTCCTTTGACGAGATTTTTGCAAAAGATCCTGATGCAGTAGAAAAACTGATCCAGGCCTACGAGGAGAGTATACTCAGAGAGGACCTGAGGAATGTATACATTTTCCTTGACGAGATAAGCCATGTAAGAGACTGGCAGATAATACTCAAGAGATATTACGACCTCGATAAAGGAATAAAATTCGTCGTCTCAGGGTCGGCAGGCGTAAACATTCGAAAAGCCCAGGAAAGCCTCGCAGGCAGAATATATGACTTCCAGCTAAAACCGCTGAATTATCAGGAATATCTCTACTTCAAGGGAATAGAAATAAAGGATACAGTAATACAAAAAGATATCCTCAAAAAAGAGCTTGTAAACTATCTTATCCGGGGAGGATTCCCGGAAATAATCAACGAGGCAGACTACGACAAGGTAAGAAAATACGTAAGAAGCATAACCGAAAAAATAATATATGGGGACATACCAAAGACGTACGATGCCGCAGAACCAGACGTCCTCGCAGAAATATTCAGACAGATAGCAAAAAACCCCGGCATGATGATAGAATACCGCAACCTTGCATCAAACCTCGGGGTAACGTATCAGACGGCTTCAAAATACGTAAAATACCTTGAGAAAGCCTTCCTGATAAAACTACTCTACAACCATACGGGAAGCGCGGCAGCAGGGACGAGAAAAGCAAAAAAAGCATACCTGACCACAACGACGCTCGCCGCATCAGCCCTCGAAAACGAAACAGACTATCAGGGAATTTATACCAAACTAGCAGAAAACGCAGTAGCCGAGAGATCGGGGGCTGAAAACTTCTGGAGAAAACATGGCGAGATCGACTTCATCACAAAAGACAAAACCCCGATAGAAGTCAAATACTCTGAAAACCCCCAGTCAGATATAACAAAAAACGTGCAGGCAGCAAAAACCTTGGATGCAAAAAATCTGCTCGTCGTAACAAAAGACCTGGAAAAAAAGGAGACAAGAGACGGATTAGAAATAGAATATGTGCCGCTGTGGAAGTATATGATGTAAAAAATGGACATTTCGTCCACGAATACGGCATACTCCCCCAAGAAGGAATTAAAATTAAAAATTATTAGCTTGATTGAATTCCTTATTTGATGCATTGTTTTTATGCATCTTTCGATGTTGTGGGTTATGGCTTTTAGGCGTATTTCTTTGAATTGTGTCCAGTAAGTTTTGGTGTGTAGTGTGTCTCCGTGCTTGCGTTTGGTCATGCTGTTTACTGATTCGCTCATGGCTCTTTGGTTGTAGTCCTCTTTTTTCATGCGGGCGTTGTGTGCCTTGTCCAAAGGCTTGAATTCCCGGTGTTTTATGAGCGGGCGTATGCCCGCCTCACGCAGGGTGTTGCGTATTTTTTGGTCATCGTATCCTTTGTCCGCGCGGACGCTTTCTATAAAATAATGTTCTTCTGCCTGCCTGACGACAGGCAGCAGTATTTTGGTGTCGTGTTTGCGGGTTACGGTGGTGTGAACTCCAAGTATGGCCAGTGATTCAGTATCCACCAAGTAGGTTGTTTTCATGCTCTGCAACTGCATTTTGCATCTTTTCACATAGTGTTTGCTGGCATGTCTTCGGTCATAGCCTGTCGCATCTATCGAGGTTTTTCCGCTCGCAGGCAAGAAACCAGCCGACAGCCTCGTTAAAAGCATGAAAACCACTTCGTTGGGGCTGCTCCCCGGTATGCCCCGTCCAGAGTGATGCAGGTGATGAAAAGCGTATCTGCCCGTATGCTTTTTGAGCGTTTTCCGAGGTTAGGAAAACGCTTTGGGGAGCAGAGTTTTGGAGTGATGGGGGATACATAGGGACCGTTGGAGACGGCGTAACAGAGGACATAATCAGAAGATATGTAGAGCAGCAAGGTTCCCCTGAAGAGAAAGAAGATTACTCTCAAATGAAGCTTAACACGTTTACATCGTAAATACTCCGCAGCTTGCTGCGGGGATATTTATTTTTAGTAGTTTTAAAATTTCGATAAGTCGAATTTGATATACTACAACAAAAGCATCTTCAACACAACCCCTGTGACGAACGTTACAACAATCATCAATGCTATCGTCTTTAGGAAGTTCTTTATTCCCAGCTCGTTGTATAATACCACAAGGGTCGCTATGCACGGGAAATAGGTCACGAGGAGTATGCATGCTATCGTAAGCTGCATGGGGGTCATAGGTATTGCCGCGAGCATCCCGACTGCCGCATCCTTTCTGATGAAGCCTACGAGTATCGCCAGAACGGCGTCTCCCGGTATCCCGAAGGCGGCGGTCAACGTGGGTCCTGCGGTCTCGGCTATTTTCTGCGTGGTCCCGGTGATGAATAATATGTTTGCTATGAATACACCTATAATAATATAAGGCACGGCTTCTTTCAGGAAGTATTTCACCCTTATCCAGGTCTTTTTGATAGTCGTCCCGAATGAGGGTTTCCTGTATGGGGGGATCTCCAGGAGTATCTCCGGGCTTTCGCCCTTCGTCATTTTGTTGAGGAGAAGCCCTACTGCTATGTGTATTATTATCAGCGTCGCGTATACTATCGCTACGTATTGTATGCCGTAGCGCATGAGGAGGCTTACTATCACCGCGTTCTGCGCAAGGCACGGTATGGATATTGCTATCAGCGTTGCGGAAATAAATCTCTGTTTCTCGGTTTCCAGTATCCTTGTCGCAAGTATCCCCGGGACCTTGCATCCCATTCCAAGTATGGCGGGGATTATGGCCGAGCCGTGCAGGCCTATCCTGTGCATCACGTTGTCCATGAGGGTTGCGATCCTCGGAAGATATCCTATGTCTTCGAGCAGGCCGAGTGCCAGATAGAACAATATGACGAACGGCAGGATCATTCCAATTGGTATGTATAATCCCGTCGTGAGCATGCCCAGGCCGGCCACGGGATCGTCGCTTGTTCCGAGCAGGAGGTTATGCGCCAATCCCCGGGGTATGAGCGGTTCGACTGCCGCCTTGGCTGCGGGCAGGTATATTGTGTGGAAGAACGGGTCGATAGCGTATTCTGTGAGGGCGTCTCCTGCTCCTATGATGGCTGAGAATAGCAGGTATAATACGAGGAGTGCGATGGGTATTCCTGTGAGCGGTTTTATCGTCGCGTCTTCCAGGAGTTCTGCGAGGCTGTGCTGCTTGTCCTGGCGTTTCTGGGTTCTTTCAAGTATTCTCCCTATCTCTTTCCAGCGGTCGGCATCCGTTCTTTTCGCTGGGGGAGCGCTTCTTGCGTAGGGTATTTTCTCTATCAATTCCTTTAGTCCCTGTCCCGTTAATGCGACTGTTTCGACCACGGGTACTCCGAGGGCCTCTTCCAGCGCCTGTTTGTCTATCTCTATCCCGAGGTGCCTTGCATCGTCGCTCATGTTGAGGGCGATTATGGCGGGTTTTCCGTATTCCAGTACCTGCAGCGTGAGGTTGAGGTTCCTTTCCAGGTTCGTTGCGTCTACGACGTTCACTATGACGTCGCCGTCCTTTAACATGTCTGTTGCGACCTTCTCCGCCGGGTTCTCAGCCTTGAGAGAGTACGTCCCGGGAACGTCTATTATCCCGGCCTTCTCCCCTGCGCATCTGACTGTTCCGGTTGAATAGTTGACCGTCGTCCCGGGATAATTCGAGCAGACTACTTCCACTCCCGTGAGCCTTGAAAAAAGCGAGCTTTTCCCGACGTTCGGATTGCCTATTAGGAGTATCTTCATCCTGCAACCACCCTCACCTTGGATGCCATGCCCCTCCCGAGGGTTATCTGCGTGCTCCCGACCTTTATCACAAGGGGCCCTCCGAAGGGTTCTTTTGCGACTACCTTTGCCATTTTTCCTTCCACCACTCCGACCGAGCGTATCCTGTTCTTGAACTCGTCTCCTCCTTCCAGGAAGACGATGGATGCAGTCTCCCCCTGCTTGAGGTCCGTAAGCGTTCTCAGGGATTCTGGCTCCGTTCCCTTCGGGATCCTCTTGTTGTCGTCCGGGCATTTCGCCGGGTGGTTCATGAACTTTGACAGCGCCTCGGCGGCTTCATCCGAGAGCGAGTGCTCCATGCGGCAGGCCTGTTCGTGGACTTTTCCGATCTCTATCTTGAGTACGTCGTAGAGGAACCTTTCCAGGAGACGGTGCTTCCTCTTCATCCCCGAGGCCTTCTTGAAGCCTTTCTTCGTCAGTTCGACGTTCCCATAAGGCTTCCATAACACGAAGCCCTCGGCGTCCAGTTTTTTCAGCATCTCGGAAACGCTCGACGGATTAATGCCTAGCTTCCTTGCTATCCTGGTGGGAGAGACCTCGTATCCCTCCTCCAAAAGGCCGTATATTGCTTCCAGGTATTCCTCCCGATTCTCGCTTTGCATAGTGATAACTAATTAGCCCTACGCCTATAAAAATGTTAGGCGCACCTAAAAAATTGGCCGGACGGTTCCCATGCGTTGGTCCCCGGGAAAAATGCCTTCTATACCGGATAATCATGTAAGAGACCCGTGGATTCCCATATTTTATTCCCTGTTCCTTAATTTTATTAAACTTTATTGCTTTTTTGAAGCAAATGTATAGTATATTCTTAATGGGTTGATGTGAGGCCTGAAAAATGGATGAAGAAACAAAGCACAGGAAGAAAAACATGAATGATGATATCTCGAACGATAATAACTTTGATCAGGTCGTGGAAGAAGCCACCGGAAGAAATGATGCGAAAGAAGTCTCCCATAATACGATGCAATACGTCGTAATCGGCCTGGCCGTGCTGATACTGCTCCTGAACGTCTACTCGATAGTCCTGATAAACAATCTGAGCGGAAAGATAACCTCCCTGAAAAATGCCGGCATTATACCCTCCAACGGATCATCCGACAAGAACCCGACTACTATGCCCCTCTCAGTTGTAACGACTACCGGGCAAAAGGCAGCCGCCACTACAACATTAGCCTCGGCAGCCCAGAAGGTCAACGTCATCGTCCTCTCCGACAAGCGCTGTGAAGAATGTGTTTTCGTGGATGATGTGATAACCCAGTTGCTGGACGTTTTCCCCGGGCTGACCGTAACGACCGTGGATTACAGCACAACGGAAGGAACGAAATTATTCTCTGACGCTCAATTAAAATACCTGCCGGCCATTTTGTTCTCGGAGGACGCTAAAACAGCCGCAGGATACTCCGACATATCAGACTACCTTGAAGCCGCCGGCAAATACCAGTCCCTGAGGATAGGCGCACAGTACGAGCCAGCATGCTACAAGGATGACGGAACGATAGACTGCGTCAAATGCGCAAGCAAGATCGAATGCAGACCCGAGAAAAAGAACGACATACAGGTCTTCATAATGGCGGACTGCCCCTACGGAAGGCAGGCTATCCAGGCCTTGAAGCCTGTCGTTGACAATTTCGGCGACTCCCTAGCATGGGACGTCCACTACATAGCAAGCGAAGCGAATGGAGCATTCAGCAGCCTGCACGGGCAATATGAAGTCGACGAAGACATAGTGCAGCTATGCGTAAAAGCATACAGCCCAGACGAACTCCTGGACTATCTATTCTGCAGGTCGACCAACGGAGTAAAAGGAATAGACTGGCACACATGTGCAGAAGACTCCGGGATAAGCAGCGTAGCAATAAAGACCATAGAGAAATGCGTCAACGGAACCAAAGGAAAAGAGCTCCTCAGTGCCGATATCAAGATAGCAGACTCCCTGGGCATAAGCGGATCGCCTACGTGGCTTGCAAACAACCGCTACGAGTTCGGGGGAATAGATTCCGAGACCGTGAAGACGAACCTCTGCAAATATAACGCCGGCCTCTCGGGATGCGACGTCGTGCTAAACTCGTCCACCGGCGGACTATCTGCAGGCTCATGCTGAGCCCGGGTCTTTTTCTTTTCTTTCTTTTCTTTTCATATGTTTTTATGCCCGGGAAGTAAAAAGTGGCTGATTCCTCAAAGAATATCAAATGGGTCCTTTTGTTCCTTGGATCATTCCTTATCCTGGATTCTGTTTTGGCGCTGGCCCTGGGTAAAACGTATATGCTGTGGGGCCTGGAATATGCCCCGGAAGCATACCGGCTGTGTATACGGGAGTTGTCAGAGTATTCGGCAGGAACGCTTCTTGCAATAAAACTCGCCGAAGGATTGATCGGATTATCCCTCATTCTTGCAGCAATGAAAATAAGCCACAAAACCCCCGGATGAATGCGCATGCGCATAGGCGAATCTAGTTCATCCGCGCTAAGAAAAGGGTTTATTGGATGCCTGTCTTGTTTGACTCTGGTATTTGGCGTCTGAGTTTCTTTGTTTGCATCCGGGGGGGGGAATATTTATTGTATGAAATGGTCAATTAAGCGTCAGCAGCAATTTTTATTCCGGCTGGAACGTTTTGTTTGTTGATCCTATTTTGGCCTGCGCAGGCATCGGAACCGTTTATCTGTCTCAGAAGCCGGGTGTCTACGGCAATATTATCATCTTTTCTCCTGCAGGTGGTTTTGTATTCCCCCGGGGATATGTTTGGATGGGGATTGCAGGAGACTATCTGCTCAACTGATAAAGAACGTTAGGAGCCCCCTTGACGGCGTCTGATAGCTTTGTGTCGTCTGAGCCGCTAGCGAAGAGTATGCGGTTTCTTTCCCCGGGGTGCGCCCAACGGTGCATGCTCATTCGTATCCGTATTTCTTTATGAACCAGTTCTTTACCTCCTGCACGAGGAGCAGGTATGCTGCGGTCAGTGCTGCGAGTATTATGTAGTATTCCTGCGGCATGGGGACGAGTCCGAATGGTTCTGCTAGCGGCGTGTATGGAAGTATGAGTGCTATTCCCATGACTGTTGCCGACATTAGCATGAGCGATCTGCTTGGCGTGCTTTTGAGCGGGTTTTTTCCTGTTCTTATTATGTATACTACGAGTGTTTGGGTGCAGAGTGATTCTATGAACCATCCTGTGTGGAAGAGTGCCTGTTGGGATGATGTGTTCGCCTGTAGTATGAACCACATTGCGGCGAATGTTGCGTAGTCGAATATGCTGCTTATGGGGCCGAGTGTGAGCATGTATTTTTTTACGTATCCTACGTTCCACGGTCTTGGTCTGTTTATGTATTCTGGGTCTACTTCGTCTGTCGGGATTGCTATCTGGGATGTGTCGTAGAGGAAGTTGTTGAGTAGTATCTGTAGCGGCGTCATCGGGAGGAATGGTAGGAATATGCTTGCGCCTATCATGGAGAACATGTTGCCGTAGTTGGAGGAAGAGCTCATCTTGAGGTATTTGAGGATGTTTCCGAAGGTCTTTCTTCCTTCTATTACTCCGTCTTCGAGGACCATGAGGTTTTTTTCTAGTAGTATCATGTCCGCGGATTCTTTTGCTACGTCCACTGCGTTGTTCACCGATATTCCCACGTCTGCCGCTTTGAGGCTTGGTGCGTCGTTTATGCCGTCTCCGAGGTATCCTACTACGCAGCCGTTTTTCTGGAGGGCTTTTATTATCTTCTCTTTCTGTATCGGGCTGAGCCTTGCGAATACTTTCGATTTTTTTACCAGTTCCCTGAGTTCTTGTTCGCTTGCTTTTTCTATCCTGTCCCCGGTTATTATCTCTTTTACGTCGAGGCCTACGTCTCCGCATATCTTTTTTGTGACCAGTTCGTTGTCGCCCGTCAGTACTATCGTGTCTATGC
Organism: Candidatus Altarchaeia archaeon; assembly: GCA_049299895.1. Lineage (GTDB taxonomy): Archaea > Altiarchaeota > Altiarchaeia > IMC4 > QMZM01 > CAIYYO01. The sequence continues at coordinate 78,034 of JBAQYF010000019.1, read as the reverse complement.
CTCTTTTTTTTAGTGCTTCTATCGCGTTTGCCGCATCCGGTTTCGGCGGGTCGAGGAACGAGACGTATCCCTTTAGTATCAGGTTGCTTTCGTCTGTCTTGCAGTATTGGCCCTTTGTTTCTATGTCTTTGTATGCGACTGCAAGCACCCGGAATCCTTCCAGTTGCAGTTTGTCTACTTCTTCCCTGAAGCGTTTGAGCATTTCAGGGTCTGTCTTTTTTATCTCTCCTTCGAGGATGTACCTGTTGCATCTTTTGAATATCTCCTCGTCTGCGCCCTTTGTTATTATGGCGCGGCGTTCTTCGCTTTCCACGACGACGGACATTAATTTTCTTTCAAAGTCGTAGGGTATCTCGTCTATTTTGTTGAATTCTTTTATAAGCAGTTTTTGGTGTTTTAGGATGGCCATGTCCAGCAGGTTCTTTAGGCCCGTCTGGTAGAAGCTGTTTATGTATGCGTATCTTAGGACGTCTTCGTTCTCGTTTCCGAGGACGTCTACGTGTTTTTCAAGGACTATCTCGTTTAATGTGAGCGTGCCTGTTTTGTCGGTGCAGAGGGTATCCATTGCTCCGAAGTTCTGGATGGAGTGCAGGCGCTTTACTATGACCTTCTTTTTTGCCATCGACAGCGCTCCCTTGGACAGGTTCACTGTTACGAGCATCGGGAGCATCTCGGGCGTCAGGCCTACCGCGACTGCAAGGGAGAAGAGGAGTGCTTCGACGTAGTCTCCTTTCAAGGCGGAGTTTATGGCGAACACCGCCACTACCAGGAGGAGCATGGATCTTATCATGAACCAGGTGAATGCCTTTATGCCCCGGTCAAAGCTCGTCTCGGGGGTTTTTCTTGCGAGGCGTTCCGATATTTTTCCGAATTCGGTGTATCTCCCGGTCCGGATGACTATGCCTGTTGCGGTTCCGCTTACTATGGAAGAGCCCATGAATGCGACGTTCGTATGTGCCGAGAGAATGGTTCCTCCTGTTTTCACGGGCTTGGAGTTCTTTTCCACTGGGAACGATTCCCCTGTCAGGGTGGACTGGTCGATGAACAGGTCCTTTGAGGAGATGAGCCTCACGTCTGCGGGAACCATGTCTCCTGCCGACAGTTCGATTATGTCCCCGGGGACTATCCTCCATATGTCCTTTTCCTTTAATTCCCCTCCTCTGCAGACTTCCGCGCTGGTGTGAACCATCTCTTTCAGTTTCTCTGCTTCTCTTCCTGCGCGGTATTCCTGGACAAATGATATGACGACGCTTATTGCAGCCATCGCGGAGACGAATACTGCGTTGATCTTTTCGCCGAAGAAAAGGGAGATAGCGGCTATCGCGAGGAGGACCACTACGAGCGGGTCTGCGGCCTTGGAGACGAACTGGAATAATATGCTCGCATTCTTCCTGCTTGAGACGTCGTTTGGGCCGTAGTCCCTGAGGCGGCGCTCTGCTCTTGCATCGGAGAGGCCTTTTTCCGAGGTACCGAAGCGGATGAAGAGGACTTCCTTTGACGCTCCCAGGTAGTCGTAGTCCGTCTTCTGCGCTTTGTACTCCGAGTCTTTCGGCATGTTCTTCACCCCTGAAAAAGGCCTGGTCCAGTTGCGGTTTATATAAATGCTATATGAATGTTTTATTAAATAAGCTCATTACAGGAATAAAAGGGGCTTTTCCCGGGGCCCCGGTTTCATTGAATGCTCATGGGAGCACTCCCGGAGGCGGGAAGCCGGACAGGAAGACGTATGCTTCGACCGCTGAAGGGAAGAAATTATTGCCGCTCGTGCAGGAGAGCCTCGACGTACTCATGGACGATCCGGATCCCGATAAAAAAATCCGGGCGTAAAACAGGCAACCGATCCCGGATACAAGGCCGCCTCGCATCCGCAGAATAATCGCACCCGGATCATGTCTTCATATGTTCCGGCGCAGGGAACAAGCACTATTAGTGGATGTGATCGCATCCTGCATAGGTGCATACTGCGACTTTATATTGGAGATTACGTGGTAAATTGGGTCTAGAAGAACCTTGGGTATGCTGTCTTTGGCGTGTTCATAGCGGGATAACCTGTTTTATGGCTGAAGCAGGAAAGGCCGGGTAATGGGGGTTTTGAGTGGTAGCGGGGGTTTTTGTCTGTTAATTTACAGAGCCTTTATTTCCCTGCTCCGTCCGCGGATGCCTGTGCGGTATTCTGTCGTGATCAGTTTCATCTTCTCCAGTTTTGCGAGTATCTCGTTGTATTTCCTGGTGGAGCATTCTTTCTCTGTGTGCAGGTTTTTGTAGAGGTCTCCCGAGGTCCAGGACTCTTTTTTCTTTATTCTTTCAAGCAGGCTTTTATCCTCTTCCAGGAGCTTTTCCTCAGCCTCTTGTATGCGCTCCCGGGGGAGGTTTCCGAGGGCTTTTTCTACGTGTTCTTTTGTTATCTCCCTGACTGCCTCTTTTTCTGCGAGCAGGCCGCTTCTCCTCATGAGGTCTATTCCCGTGCGCAGGTCTCCCGAGTCATAGGTCTTGTCAGCGATGTATGTAAGCAGGCCGTCACTGAGGGCTCCGTCGTAGAACCCGTGTCTTGCCCTGTTTCCAAGGATGTCTTTTATCTCGTTCTTCTTGTATCTCTGGAATAGTATTCTCGTGGGGTTGTATACGCTTCGGGTTTTTTCGTCGAGGCCCGCAAGGAGGTCTTCTTTGATGGTTATGCCGATGATTCCTATTTTGTCATATCCATACGTGGAATGGGCCTTTAGAAAATCCACAAGGACCCTGTCGATGGTTCTGTCGGCTGCCAGGCGGTCTAGTTCGTCCAGTGCTACTACAAGACTTCTGTCCTCTTTTTTCAGCCTGGAGAACACCCTCTCTTTTACGTCTTCTATGGGCTTTCCAGTGCTTGGGGGGGAGAGTCCGTAGACTGCTTCGTAAATTTTTGCGAATATGGCATAAGGGGTGGAGTTGTCCTCGCAGTTTATGTATACCGGCAAAAGCTTCTTACTTGCCTGTTTCAGTTCCTCGAAGGCGTATTTTACCGCTGAGGTCTTGCCTGTTCCGGGGGGGCCATAGACCAGGGCATTTACCGGGGCAACCCCCCGTAGGCCCGGCTTTAAGGCAAGCATTATCTCCCCTAGTTCAGAGTCTCTGTGTATGAAGTCCTTGGGTACGTATGCAGGGGTGAATACGCTCTCGTTCTGGAAGAGGGTTTCCCCGTCCATTAAGATGTCTCCTGGTTTCATAGCAGTATTACTATGGGAACCAGAGAAAAAAAGACGGCTGATTTAGCCAGTGTCCTTGAGACCGGCAATTTATCCGGGCCCCTTGAGTACCTGGGCGTAAAGCCCGCACCCTTCAGGACGTATTCATCGTTTCTCAAGCCTTCTACCTTAAGCACTCCTGTTTTGCTGCAAGCATCCAAGCATTCCTTCACTGTTGGGTATATCATGTGGATCACCTATTTTTTTTGTTTTTCCGGAATAGGATTGTTGTGGATGCGGTTTAAAAGCTCTTGTCCTAGAGAGCCGGGGAAAAATAAGAAAAATGGTTTTAAGCGGTTTTTGACTTGAAAATGCTTAAAATGATAAACGGAGTAAGATTAATCTTTAGAAACTTATTTAATCTATTAATTCATTTGATAAAGTAAATAAAAAGTAAATTACACGACATTTTAAATAAAAAAAAGTAAAATATAACTATAAACTCATTTTGAATAATAATTCTTATTTTAAAAGCCTATTTTAATAATTAAATTATTTAAAAATCTATTATAATTAAAATTTTAATTAAATTTAGCAAAAAAAATAATATTAATATTTATTAAAGAAAAAGAAGTATTAATAAACTTTTAATAGTGATTTAAACTCGTAATAATACGTATTTTAGCAATTAAAGCATTAATTGTCTTTGAAAAACATGGATATACAATATTCATATTTTATATGTCTTTAAAAAATATAATTTATCTGATATAAGTCAATAAGGTCTAAGAATTTTATATATTCAATTTTAGGCATACTGCATTTTTGCATTTCCCATTTGCGGCATTTTGCCTGCCAGATCACATTTTTTGCTTTTATTCTCTGGATGGCATATATTTATATAGTGGTGTTTCCATAATATTAATGTTTTGTTATATTCATGTTTTAATATCTATAAATTGTTTTTTGTTCAAAAAAATGCCTCAAAAATTTATCTTTGTCATAAAATCCTTCTCATCTCTAAATATAATTAGACCTGAATCCAAATGCGTGTATTAATGTTCGGTTGGGAGTTTCCTCCGTTTAACACGGGTGGGTTGGGAACCGCTTGTTACGGATTAACAAAGGGTCTCACGCGGCAGGGAGTAGAGATAACCCTTGTACTGCCTAGAATAGGTGATACACCGGACCATACCTACCTTAAGATCCTCTCGGCCGGGGGGGTCTTCAAGAACCTCAAATTCCGGACTGTCAATTCCCTCCTGAAACCTTATGTAACGAGCGAATCATATATAGACGAACTACGTTATCTGGACCTGGAGGAAAATGCCGGGACACCCTTCAAGCAGTACATGTCCTCCAAGGTTAAAACTGATCTGTCGACTCTGAATATCAAGCACAGCCTCTACGGGAAAGACCTCTTCCACGAGGTCTACCGCTACTCGCGTGAAGCAAGGAAGATAGCATCCGAAGAGGAATATGACGTCATCCACTGCCACGACTGGCTTACCTATCCTGCGGGGATGGCCGCTCTAAAGGTTGCCAGGGAGCGCGGAATAAAGGCCCCCCTTGTGGCACATGTTCATGCAACCGAGTTCGATCGCACCGGAGGACATCCTGACGGGCGGGTCTCCCATATAGAGTACGAAGGCCTCCACCGGGCTAATTCGATCCTTGCGGTCAGCAACTACACCAAGAACATCGTAGTGAATAACTACGCCATAAACCCCCACAAGGTACGGGTCGTCCATAACTCCATTGACTATGATTGTGCGCCTGTTGCCGGGGTAGATGAGGGTCATCTGAAGGAGCATCATCCTGTAGTATTGTTCCTGGGCAGAATGACCATCCAGAAGGGCCCGGATCACTTCCTGAAGATAGCTAAAAGGATATCCGAGGTCGATTCCGAGGTCAGGTTCGTTATGTCCGGCAGCGGAGACATGTTCTCCCGGGTGGTCGAGGCTTCGGCCGACATGGGCATAGGAGACAAGGTCTTATTCACTGACCACGTCAGCGGGGCGGCAGTAGACAAGGCCTATCGCATGGCGGACGTATATGTGATGTCCTCGATATCCGAGCCCTTCGGTTTAACGGTCCTCGAGTCCATGAAGAACAAGACCCCCGTCGTAGTGTCAAAGCAGTCTGGGGTGTCCGAGGTCGTTAAGAATTGTCTCATAGCCGACTTCTGGGACGTCGACGAGATGGCAAACAAAATACTTGCAGTCCTAAAATACCCCGCCCTAAAAGAGTCTCTGATGAATGAGGGACTGGAAGAAATAAAGGGCTTCTCATGGGATCACCCGGCTAAAAAGTGCATAGATGCGTATAACAAAGCAATCATCGAGGCCAATTAGAAAAAAATGGTGTCAGTGTGTTTTTATTTCCAGGTACATCAGCCTTACAGGATGAGAAAATACCCTGTGTTTGACATAGGGCATAACAGCGACTACTGGGACCATGAAAAGAACCGCTCCATCATGCGCAAGGTTGCGGACAAATGCTACCTCCCGACAAATCATATGATACTCGAACTCATAAAAAAGACCGGCGGGCGCTTCCGGGTCAGTTACAGCATAAGCGGAGCGGCGCTGCAGCAGTTCCAGGAATACACCCCCGAAGTGATCGAGAGCTTCCGCAGGCTTGTCGATACGGGTGCAGTGGAGCTCCTCGATGAGACATATTACCACTCTATGGCCTTCCTCTATTCCAGGAAGGAATTCCGTAGACAGGTCCAGATGCACAGGAAGATGATAAAAGAGCTCTTCGACTACACGCCCCAGGTATTCAGGAATACGGAACTCGTGTACAACAACCAGGTTGCTCACACTGTGGAAGACATGGGCTACAAGGGCATACTCGCAGAAGGCGCAGACCGCGTCCTGGGCTGGAGGAGCCCCAACTATCTGTACCGTCCAAAGGGAACAAAGAAGATAAAACTCCTCCTGAAGAACTACAAGCTATCGGACGACATAGCCTTCAGGTTCTCGGAGCGCTCATGGAAGGAATGGCCCCTTACGAGCGAAAAATTCACCTCATGGGTCAACGCCGTGAACGGCAGCGGAAACACTATCAATCTTTTCATGGACTACGAGACCTTCGGAGAACACCAGTGGGAATCAACGGGAATATTCCACTTCATGCGCCAACTCCCCTGGGAGATACTGAGGCACCCGGACAACTCCTTCAAGACCCCCTCGGAGACCGTGGACTCATACGACGTAATGGCCGAACTCGACGTGCCCCACGTAGTATCATGGGCGGACGTGGAACGGGACCTCTCAGCGTGGCTTGGGAACTCCATGCAGAAAAGCAGCGCAGAAGCACTCTATGCGCTCGAAGACGCGGTCATGGCCTCGAAGGACAAAAAACTCATAGAAGACTGGAGGAAGCTGCAGACAGCAGACCACCTCTACTATATGTGCACCAAATGGTTCAACGACGGAGACGTCCACAAATACTTCAACGTATACGAGAGACCCCACGACTCATATATCGCCTTCATGAACGTCCTCACGGACTTCAAGATACGCCTCAAGAAATTCCACGCGGCAAAGCCCGCAGCATTCGCTCTAAACCCCTCGCTGGCCTGATTGGCGATAAAATACGTAAAATGAAAGGTAAAAAAACCGCAAAGCGAAAAAACAAAATGAAAAACACAGATTATCTGAAGGACGTGCCCCCGGAGAAAGCATTCTGGGTTAGCAACGGATGGGTTATAAGGAACATGGAAGAACTCCCGAACGCCCTGGAAAACATGACCGACGAAACATACGCATTCCACGTGAACCCCGACAAAAACGACTATGCCGCCTGGACCAAAGAAGTCATAGGAGACAAGCAGCTCGCCATAACCCTGAGGCTGGTAAAAGGCAGGAGAAGCGCAATAGAAGCAGTCAAAAGAAGGATAAAGCAACTAAAGACCTGATAGAGGGAATACATGATAAGCCATAAAGACATAGACCCCCTCTTCGAGGTATCATGGGAAGTATGCAACAAGGTAGGCGGCATCAACACCGTAATAAGGTCAAAGATCCCCCAGATAGTCAAGCACTACAAGGGAAACTACTTCCTTATCGGCCCGCACATACCGGAGAACGCCCAGCGAGAATTCGAAGTCGGAGTCCCCCCCGAAAAACTGCAGAAGATATTTGAAAAACTGCACAAGGAAGGGATAATATGCCACTACGGCAAATGGCTGATACCTGAAGAACCAAAGACCATACTCGTAGACTACAAGGGATACGCCGGAAAAAAGGACGAGATAAAAGCCCGCCTATGGGAAGCATACAAGATAGATTCCCTCGGCTCGGAATACCACGACTACGACGAGCCCATAGTCTGGGGAGACGCCGTAGGGCGCCTCCTGGAAGAGATCCATAATGCCTACGACCACCGCATGATAGCCCAGTTCCACGAATGGCTGGCCGCAGGCGCTCTCTTATACCTCAAGAGGAACAAGGTAAACATAGCAACGGTATTCACGACGCACGCAACGGTCCTGGGACGCACACTCGCAGGAAACAACCAGGAACTCTACAAGAATCTGTCATCCATCGACCCTGAAAAAGAAGCGTACAACTGGAAGGTCCACACAAAGCACCAGACAGAACGCGCATGCGCACAAGTATGCGACGCATTCACCACCGTCTCGGAGATAACCGGCATGGAAGCTGCGCACTTCCTAAAACGCAAACCCGACGTCCTCGTATATAACGGCCTGGACATAAGCAAATACCCCACATTCGAAGAGGTCTCGGTAAAACACAAGCTCTACAAGGGAAAGATGAAGAGCTTCATAGAATACTACTTCTTCCCATACTACTCATTCGATCTGGACAACACCCTGATATATTTCCTCACGGGCCGCTACGAATACCACAACAAGGGAATAGACATCTTTATAAAGGCGCTCGCGGAACTAAACCTGACCCTCCGGGAAAAGAACAGCCACAAGACCATAGTGGCGTTCATCTGCGTTCCAAGGGACATAGTAAGGATAAAACCTGCGATAGTTGAGAATCGGGCGTTCTACCTGGACATACAGGAATCCATAGGCGACAATATAGAAGAAGCAAAAAGGCGGATAATACGCTTCCTCATATCAAAGAACACGGTCACGGAAAAGGACCTGTTCAGCAAGGAGTTCCTGTTCGAGATGCGCAAAAAGGTCTTCCGATTCCTCAAGAAAGGAATACCCCCTCTCTCATCTCACGACCTCCCGTTCGAAGACAAAGACCAGATAATAAAAGCATTCCGCGAAGAAGGCCTGCTCAACCGGGAAGAAGACAAGGTAAAAGTAGTATTCTACCCGCAATACCTGACAGGGGCAGACAACCTCCTGGACCTGGACTACAACGAAGCCATAATGGGAGCGCACCTCGGCGTGTTCCCCTCATACTACGAACCATGGGGATACACGCCGCCGGAAACAGGCGCTATGGGAGTAGCAGCGGTCACAACCGACAACGCAGGATTCGGGAGATACCTCGTATCAAGCGAGAACACGCAGAAGAAAGACCCGGGCATATTCGTGATAAAGACATTCAACAAAACGGACGACGAAAAGGTCGAGAACCTCTTTGACGTCCTGTACAAATACAGCCAATACGACCGCGAAGAGCGCATAAAGAACAAGATAGAAGCGCGCAGACTCGCGGCGCTCGCCGACTGGGACAAGCTCGTACACAACTACCTTGCGGCGTACAAGATCGCCATTGATAAGGTGTATCCTGCGGAGAAGAAATAGGTTAACGAATCATTATTAACAATATTTATGGGCTGACGAAGATATTTAAATACGATTTTTAAAATGCCAAAGAAAATCGATTATAAATCAAGCCCTTCTGATGAGGAATTCCGTCAACTGATGCGCAAACTCATAGACGAAGCCAAGAAAGAGATCCTCGTAGTCACCGGAGAGGCAGGTGCCTTTAAACACTATGAGGACCTGAAATGGGCTATCCGCAGAGCTGCGCAAAGAGGTCTGAAAGTCAAAGTCTATGCGCGAACGCCTGAGCAGTCCACCGTAAACAAGATGTTATCCTACGGCTGCGAGGTCTACCTGGGAGACGCGGTTCCAAAAGACCATTATACCGTCATAGACCGCAAGGTCTACATAGAATCCCTTGAACACGAACCACATAAAACAGGCGTAAGAAAGGGCTCTGCGTATTACGATTCCGCCAAGGCAAAAGAAAAAGCCAGGGAATTCTCTCAATATGTTTCCAAGGCAAGAAAGGCAAAAATCGACATGACTGCGGATCCCCTGCTGAATGCGTTAAAAGCCCCGTTATACTTTGATTTTGAAATAGATTCCGATAAAATCGATTCATCCCTTGTCTAGACCGAAATGGCCTTATTCATAGATACAAACGTCTTTATTGATGCATTGCACGGCAAAAACACAAGAGGCGAACATGCAAGAGAATTGATAAAGAAAGCGCTCTCCAATGAGTACGGCGCAGTTTATACTTCAGACTATGTCCTTGTTGAATACGTTTCTGCGGCAGTCGGACAATCAAGAGACAGGGACCGCAAAACAAAACAGGATGCACTGGAAAAAATCCGGGAAGGCGAAAAACTCCTACAAGACTCTGCAATAACGCTTCTCCACGTAGACGAGGAAACGATCGGGCAGGCAAAAGTATGCTTCAACAAGTACTCTGACTACGGTCTAACTCTCACAGACTGGACGTGTGCAGTTCTAATGAGAAAAAACAGGATCGACAGGGTTATGACATTCGACGCAGGCTTCGAGAGGCTTAAGTCTACGAAGGAATACGACGGAATCGAGCGAATGTGTTAACTTCCAGATAAAAACTAGGGGCGTTAACTCTGATACTGCCCGACTAATCTCTCATACTTCTCATGCAACTTGTTCCTGTCGAAGAGATAGAACTCCCAGAGTATCTTCATCTGCTCGTCCTCTGAAAAATACTCCATGACAGGGATGAAAAAGTATTTATCCTCCTTTTCTATGTGGGCAGGATACAATTCAGTCAATGCCTTCAAGGCGGATGACATATCCGAAACAGCCGAGGGATCGCCTTTCTCATAGCGCTCGTTTGCCTCATATAGCCCTTTTACGTTCTTCCTTGCCAGGGCATGTTCCTCCATCAACTCGGTGACTATCCTCTTGTGCTCCTCGGACAGGGGTTTTGCGGAAAGATCCCTGAATAATATGTCTTCCTCCTTGCCGTGATGGGTCTTATCCGCATACGTTTGAAAGAAATCGACGGCCGCGTAAATGAACTCCGTATCCGGTTTCTTCCCTGCGCTAATCTCAATCAACTCTTTTTTCAGTAGTCCCGCCATCCTCTCTATCAGGCGGTGCTCTATCAGCAAAGGCGCAATAGGTTTCATCCTGTAACTTTATTAGTCGATAACCTCAAAAAAATCCTTAGCCACCCCGCAGACCGGGCATACCCAGTCTTTTGGAAGCTCCGAAAAGGCAGTCCCTGCTTTTATGCCGTGCGCAGGATCTCCCTTCGCTTCGTCGTACACATATTCGCAGACCGTACATCTGTATCTGGCCATATTATAATTATTTAAGCTTAGTATTTTAATAAACTACCAACATGGAATCCGACATATACAAAAAGGAATACTCCCTGACGGAGATAATATCCGCGGCATTGGCCCTCTTTCGCGACAACGCAGCAACTATACTGGCATTAACCCTCCTGATATCAGTACCCGTGACCCTGATAAATATCGCGGCAAGCGGGATATTCTCGATAGACTGGATGAGCGACCCGTCGATAACCCCCGAAGAATTCTCAACCCTGCTCTCAGAAAGCATGGGCGACGTAATAATGTCCCTCCTAACCCTCGGCGCGATATCCGTAATGCTGTCGTTCGTGAGCCTGCTGTCCTCTATGGCCCTTGCATTCTACGTGAAATCATGCTTGGACGGGAAAAAGATCGACTTTTCGACCGCCTATTCCCGCGCATTTGGTAGATGGCCTTCCGCCATATGGACCAGCATAATACAGGCAATAATCCTCATATTCCTGTTCCTGCTCCTCATAATCCCCGGAGTCATATACTCGGTATACTGGTCGTTTGCCCTCTACGCGGTCGCACTCGGCGGCAAATCCGGAAAAGAAGCCCTTTCCTACAGCAAAAAAATAGTCCAGAACAGGTGGTGGACCGTCCTCGGCTACGCCATCGTATTCGGGATAATCGGATTCATCCTCACAATCCCGATAGTAATAGCGCTCGGCTTCTTCCGCTGGGCCCTGACCGACCCTGCGAGCAGCATAGCGCTGGACGCAGCAAGCGGCATACTCTTCTCCCTGGCAGGCTCGCTCACAGTGGTGATGCAGATAATATTCTACCTAAACTGCGAGAGCAACATAAAGTCCGCCAAAAAAGAATACTGACAAATGAAGAAAAAACACATTGCGACACTGGCAGGGGTCCTGCTAATAGGCATTGTTTTATTTGCATGGATCCAAGAAACGGCCCCTCCAATAGTTTCTCCCCAGAATCCGGGATATAAGATAGTTTCTTTGATAGACTACGATAAAAATCTTTGCAGTTCTGTAATCAGTCACGGGGAACTAAATGGGTTTGACACCGGATCAAACATAATCCTAAAGGACAATGAATCCGGCCAAAAATTGAATGGCTCCGTACTCATTTCGATGGGCAACAGCGCCTCGGGAGGGGGCGCAGACACAGGGTACTCCTGCGAGGAGAATACAAGTTCCGGGAAAGCGGTCATTTCCGCTTATTCTGCCGGATATGCTTCAGGCGTTTTTGAATTGGATCTCCCGAAAGACAAATTGGCAACCGTTGAGATACTGATGGCGAAAGGCTGCTCCGGAGCGACCGCCTGCATCGATAAACTAAAGATCGGGCTACTAGAGCGCGCAGGCGGAAATCAAACGAAGGCCGATGAAATGCTCAAGTCCTCACAAGAACAGTTCTACGAGATCATCCAAAGAAATTACGGCCTGGAAAAGACAGACTACGAACTCACATGCACCGAATGCGACCTCGGACGGGGAGGATTCATCAAGGCAAAAGGCAACTATATGGACGGAACGCCGATGGAAATATACTACCACCGGGGCTGGTGTTCATCCGGGGGCACAGACTGCGGCTGGAGCAAATGCTTTGCAACGGAGAATGAGAAATTGTTCGCATCAGTCAAAAACATGTCCTGCAATCGATTATCCGTCTATACACGAGAAGAGGACACCTCGGTACCAGGGGTCATGAGCATGACGACAGTAGAAGACCTGACAAACGAAACCATAAAAGAATGCATGAACGGAAAATACGACGAAGACAGGGGAAAAATGAAGGCTTTTTCGATAATACAGAACGCAAACAGGTACGCTACATCCGTCGAGAAAGGGGATGTGGATTGCATGGACAATTAAGGCACAGTTCCTCTAGGTTGATATCTGAGAAACGACCTCTATAAACATATGAGGACAGGGCCAGGCAAATCTACACGATATGATAACGCTCATAAACGAATGGGCTAAAGCCTAAAGAAGTGAAGGGTTCAGGAGATTTGTTCTGCCATTCCCATCAGCACGTTCACAGTCCTCCAGTTCCTCGTGGTCGCGGATACACCCGGTTTTTTCTCAAAGAAATTGTTGGACAGTTTCGTCCTCCCATAGCCGTTCGGCAGGAACAGAAAAGTCTCTTTTCCGGAAATCGAATATTCCTCGGACGCATCTTTTGCCGAATCGATCACGTCAAAAGGCTTCTCGGCCGGGGAATCCGGCAGAAAAGTAATATGCAGCTTGCCGGGGTATTTACCCTTGAATGGATCATCCCTTATCTCTTTCTCCAGTCCTTATGAACACTTCCGCATCAAAACCAAAAGACCCCTTTAACGCCTTCCCGATCATCTTAGAAAGCGCAGACGGCGATCGATAAAGAGACGAGAACACGACGTTCCCGCTCTGGATATATGTCTTTACGTCTTTGAAGCCAAGGGACACATACAGGGCGGCAAGTTCCAGCATCTTTATCTTTTTGCTGCAGCCGGCATTCACGCCTGGAGCATAGATACATAAGCTGTCATCTTTTTTTTTTAATCCAGGTGCCTCTAAAGGTTCATAGATAATAAACTTTGAGTTTCATCTATTAAACGGCCAGTCTGGGCTATTCTCCCTCATTTTTCTAACCCTTTACCCATATATAACCTATCATGTCCGCCAACAAATCCGAATACGAGGTAGAGATCTTCCGTGAAAAAGGTTTCCAGAGAAAGGAATGCGTCAAATGCGGCAAACACTTCTGGACCGTCGACGCGAACAAAGAGACCTGCGGCGATCCTCCATGCGACGAATACGGCTTTATAGGACATCCGCTCACAAAGAAGAAATACTCGCTCCACGAGATGCGCGAAGCATACTTATCATACTTCGAAAGGAACGGCCACGGCCGGGTATCGCGTTACCCGATCGTCGCCCGCTGGAGGAACGACGTATTCTTCACGCAGGCGTCTATCTATTGCTTCCAGCCCTGGGTCCTGAACGGCGCGGTAAAGCCCCCTGCAAATCCCCTCACTATCTCCCAGACATGCGTCCGTTTCAACGACATAGACAACGTCGGAAAGACGGGCCGCCATTTCACGATGTTCGAGATGATGGCGCACCACTGCTTCAACACGAAAGAGAAGCCTATCTACTTCAAGGACCGGACAGTAGAATTGTGCCACAACCTTCTCACAAAGGAACTGGGCATAAACCCCGAGGTCATTACATACATAGAGAGCACATGGGCCGGAGGCGGCAATTCCGGGCCCTGCTTTGAAACCCTCGTATCAGGGATAGAACTCTCAACCCTTGTATTCATGATGTACCGGGAAAAGGACGGCTTGATAAAAGAGATGGACATGCAGGTCGTCGATACCGGCTACGGCCTGGAGCGTTTCACGTGGGTCTCGCAGGGCACGACCAGCGCCTATGAAGCGGTCTTCGGCAGCGTCCTCAAAAAGCTGAAGGACGAAGCCCATGTGACCGGGGACCCGGACATCCTCGGAGCATACTCGCAGGTTGCGGGCATGATGAGCGTGGAATCCAACGCAGACCTCAAAGTCCTGAGGGAAAAGGCGGCAATACGCCTGGGCATACCCACCGCGAAACTGGTAAAAGAGATAGTCCCGATGGAGAACTTATACGCCGTCTGCGACCACACGAGGGCGCTCATGTTCATGCTCCAGGACGGGGTGCTCCCGTCTAATGCAAAGGAGGGATATTTTGGCAGGATGCTCGTCAGAAGGGCCATACGCGCGATAAACTCGCTCAAATTGGATATGCCTCTCTCCGACATACTGGGGATGCAGGTAGACTTCTTCCAGAGAGACTTCCCGGAGTTGAAAGATAACAAGCACGGACTGATGAAGCTTGCAGACGTTGAAGAAGAAAAATACCGAAAGACCCTGGAAAAAGGGAAGACCATCGTTTCGCGCCTGGATGAAAAGATCCGGAAAGCGGGCGAGGAAGATATTTCATTGAACGAGCTTATCTCCCTTTACGACTCTCAAGGAATAACTCCGGACCTTGTAAAAGAATTCTCTTCCCTTAAAGTAGATGTGCCGGACGACTTCTACATACAGGTCGGGAAGATGCACGAAAAGCCCGTGGAAGAAAAAGAAGAGGAAAAAACCGCCGTACAGGTGCCTGCAGGGGTCCCCCCGACGATACTCGGATACTACGATGATTCAGAGACGCGCAAATTCACGGCCAGGGTGCTGGCCGTCTACGAAAGCTACATGATATTCGACAAGACCTACTTCTACCCGGAAGGAGGAGGACAGGAAACAGACCTCGGAACCATAAACGATATGCCCGTTGCTTTCGTGCAGAAGGTTGGTAACGTCGTGGTCCACGAGGTCCGCGCAGACATCTCCGGGATAAAGCCCGGGATGTCCGTCCAATGCATGATCGATTCGCCCAGGCGCAACCAGCTCGCTATACATCACACTGCGACGCACATAATAAACGGCGCCGCGAGACGCATACTCGGAAGCCACGTCTGGCAGACAGGAGCCCACAAGAGCGTAAAAGGTGCGAGGCTCGACATAACTCATTACTCATCCCTGTCTGATGACGAACTAAAGGCCATAGAAGCCCTCGCGAACAAGACTGTATTCGAACACCGCCCGGTTGGCATAACTAACATGGAACGCGTCGCAGCCGAGAGCACATACGGATTCCGCCTGTACCAGGGAGGGGTCGTTCCCGGAGGCGAGATACGCGTAGTATCCATAAAGGACTGGGACGTGGAAGCATGCGGAGGGATACATCTCTCCAATACGAAAGATGCGGGACTTATCAAGATAACTGGTTCCAAGAGGATACAGGACGGCGTAGTGCGTCTGGAATTCGCTGCCGGTCCTGCTGCGCAGGCGTACCTGGAAGAACAGAAAAAAATTGCGGAAAAAATAACAAGCGGAGACGTTAAAGTATCAGAAAAAGACCTTGCGCGCGTGGCAGACATATTCTCTGTGAAGGTCGCCGACCTCACCAAAACCCTCAAGAGATTCACGGACGAATGGTGCAACCAGAAAACAGAGATATGCTCCCTGGAACAACGTCTAAAAACCTTGGGAAAGACCTATGCCTACAGCGACAAATACTCAAAAGACCCATGCGACGGCTCATACGAAGGCTACGTCGACTTGTTCGAGTCCTGGAAGAGCCAGAAAAAGGAGCTCGACTACCTGAGAAACGAACTATCATCTTCGATGTCCGAAGGCCTGGAAAAGAAACTGGAGAAAGAAGGCACGGCAAAGGAGATCGTATACGACATGAACGTAAAAGTCCTGAGCGAACTGGCTAAAAAACTGACCGAGAAGCCCGGGAGGACACTTATCCTAATAAACGTGATCAAAGACAAGGCGAACATCGTTGTCGCCAGCAGCGAAAGTAAAAACAACTCCTCGGAATTGGCAAAGAAGCTTTCTGCAGCCTTGGGCGGGGGATCCTACGGGGATGCGCGCCTTGCGATGGGCGGCGGAGCCTCAAAAGAGGCTGAATCGGTACTTAAAGACTTTATACTCTAATAAGTAAACAAGATGGACCTAATGGAGAAGCTTGAAAAAGAGCGGCGGGCAGTCAACCTAGAAGTGCAAAAGACCCTGGTAGGAAAACCCGACCGCATATACTCGGCCGCAAAACACCTCTGCCTCGCCGGGGGAAAGATGGTCCGCCCCATGCTCTGCATGCTCTCCTGCGAAGCCGTAGGTGGGAAACGAATGGAAGTTGCGAGAACGGGCGCCGCAATAGAACTGATGCATACATTCACCCTCATACACGACGACATAATGGACGGAGACGACCTGCGACGCGGACAGCCATCGGTCCACAAACTGTACGGAATACCGACGGCGATACTCGCAGGCGACCTGTTATTCTCCAAGGCATTTGAGATATGCGACCCAAGGGCTTACCGCATACTAGCCCGGGCCACGTCCGAGATATGCGAAGGACAGGAACTCGACGTCTCATTCGAGACCCGGACAGACGTCTCGGAAGACGAATACCTCGAGATGATACGCAAGAAGACAGGCGTCCTCCTCGAAGCGGCATGCGAAGCAGGAGCAGTCGTAGGCCGGGGAAAAGACGAACAAGTCGAGGCGCTGGCGTCATTCGGCCTCTCGATAGGCCTCGCATTCCAGATACAGGACGACATACTCGGCGTAACCGCGGACGAGGAAAAACTCGGAAAACCCGTAGGAAACGACATAGTAAAAGGAAAAAAGAACCTCATAGCAATAAAAGCACTCGCTGGCCTGAAAGAAAAAGAGAGAAAAGAGTTGCTTACGATACTGGGAAAGAAAAGCAACACCGACGCCGAAATAAACAGGGCAATAGAACTATTCCAGGACTCAGGGTCCATCGAATACTGCAAGAAAAAGGCGAGGGAATACATAAAGTCGTCCGATTCGTCGCTGCAAGAACTAAAGGACTCAACCGCGAGAAAAGAACTGAAACTGATAGCGGATTATGTGGTGAAAAGGGATTTGTGATTTGATTGTTCCATAGGGGTGCATCGGCATAATGCGTAGGATGCGTGGTGTCAAAGATCAGTGACCGATAAAACAAACTTTGGGAACCTATTAGCTACCTATAGACACCTGACCCCTTATACTCTTTTCAATCACTGTAACCAGAGTGTCTATTTGTTTTCCAGCTTCCTCAATGAATGAATTTCGGACAAACCAGTGGGCATCGCTTAAGACTACCTGAACGCAAGTCGGGCATGTAAAAGCGAGACGATTGAGGCCAATAGACCTATAGACGAAACCAACAAGCTCGTAGCTAGCTTTATATCCTGCTGCATAGTAAATCAAACCAACCTCCAAAGCAAACTTACTGGAAGATGTTTGGAATTCGGGTAAGGAATCCGGATGATTCCTTACGACCTTTTTTGAGGAAGCTACGACCTCGTTATAACTATTTACCAAGGGCGTAAATTTAGTAACAATTTTTGACACTTTCTCATAACCTTCCCGTGAACTATCCAACTGGGGAATCTTGAAGGCGTCGCCCTCTCTATTCAGAAGCGTTATCATCTGGTTGATGCGGTCTGCAATCTCTTTATAATTCATAGACATATCTATTGTATTATTATCCAGTGGCGGGAGTTGAGACACGCTCTCTGCTGCATCGTATGATGCGGAATCGATCGACTTTACAGTTATATCTACTTGTTTCTCAGACTCGGCATTAAGACAACCGGTCGTAGATATAATCAATATTATGCACAATAGCGTAAGCAAGGACTTTGCCCGTGCTGAAAAACTATATCGATTCATAAAAACACCTTTTATAATTTAGTAGAGCCAGTATAAAAGTTACTATTTATTAGTTAAAACTCGGAGATTTTTTATCTAATCAGATAAATATAATCAATAATTTTAATTTATTAATGAAAGAAGCATATATAACTATCCTGTTGGATATATTTCCTGACTTCCAAATGGTTAACATCAATTAACTCAATAAGGGATGCCAAAGTGATAGTCAAACTCAAACGCTCGTCATGTGATCTAACTGAAAAAATCCTTAAAGTTCTCTCTACTGACCCCAGTCAAAAGAAAACGATCCAGGATGTTTCAAAAGAGTCGGGCATCAGCTGGGAAAGTACTAAACGACATCTTGAACTGCTGAAAAATCTTAACAGTGTGAGAGAGACTCAAGAAGACGGAAAGACGTATTACCAGATGATAGGAAAAGTAGAACTGGACACATTGTTTTCTATCCCTATCAGCGAAGAACACCGAAAGATCATTGAAAAGACGTATCGGACAATAAGCGATATGTGCTATGAGAACAAGAAAACCCTTTCAAAGACTCTGATACAAAAGATTGCCGTCGATTACATAGAGACGAGGCACCCCGAGATACCCCGCGGCTGGTATCTCTACGGAGAGATGCTGCTTCTGCCCTTCGACCAGGAAAAAGATTACCCTGAAAAGCTCGACGCATGCGAAAACGTTTTGATAAAGCAGATATGCGACGAGTACTTCTCCTGCTGCGATACATCCCACAAAATAAGAAAGCATCAATACAAAAAGAAAGACAAGAAGCTATACATAACCAAGGAACGCCTTTATTATACACTTGCGTACGACGATTACTCTGACAGCTACAAGAAAAATAAAATACGGGAACTTCTAAATGAATTCATCGTCCACATAGACCGAACAGAGGAAAATGCAATGCTTATGGCGCTAGTGGAAGATTATTGCTCCCAGGTGCTCGTCCTGCTCAGGCATGGGACTGCAAAACAGATGATGGACGCAAGGCCTGCGATCCTTGAAGCCTTCAACGCTATCTGGACTCTAGTAGCAACAAATGAATTCTACAATTCTCTTACAAGATACTACGACAAAGAACTGCTGAAAGACTACTTCACTGAGAAGATGAGGACCCTCCGGCAGATGGCCGTCGAATCGCTCGAAGACCTGTCCGATCACAAACCAGTCATACTGCCTGAGGACGACATAACCAACAGGATGCGAGAGCTGATGTTATCTGCAAAAGACCTAAGTGCCGAAGAAAAGAAGAAACGCATCAAAGAGATAAAGAGCCTGGTAGATCAGATTTCGTCTGGATAGACAGGCAAAACAAGATCGGAGAAAGGCAGGAAATGATCTTTGTTGCTTGTCACAAGATACTTAGCGCCATGCCTTTTAGCGGTCAACGCATGCAAAGCGTCCGCAGAATTCTTTTTATCAAGTACGTGCGCTGCGGCTACGTCCTCAGGCGATATGTCGACTGGTCTAAGCTTCTTTTCGATCAATGCCGCAAGCATCGCCATATCATCGTCCTTCCTGTTGCCGAGCAGTTCAGTTCTAACCTTATGAGATATCAAAATGTCAAACTCGCACCTAGCGGCGCGCATGAAAAACTTCAAGGCCTTCGGTCCAAGGGATTTACCGAAAAGGGTCTTGCGATCCTCGGCGCAGTCGATATATGTATTTGTATCAACGTAAACAAGAACTCCCATGGAATACCTCACAAAACAATGAATGGATATTTAAATCGTAAACCATATACATACGGACTGAATAACTAAAAACCCGGTCGACCCATACGAGAACTGCCCGAAATACATGCCGCCGCAGAACTATGCATATTTGGATGGATCGGATTTGTATAGGAAAATGGAGGATACAGACTTATTACAAATGCTGCTTTAAATAGGTGAATTAATCGTTGAGTTTAGTCTTGTTCATAGGCTTCCCTCAAAACAGCATCCAACAGCAGCCCCGTATACTTCTCCCCCTAATGCGATACCGATAAGAAATGACTGGGAAACCATCAACTATATCTCCTTATACTTCAGCGTCAGCGAATTCGTCACAACCGACACCGAACTTGCCGCCATAGCGGCACCCGCAATGATCGGCGTAAGCAGCCACCCCGTATATGGATACAGTACTCCTGCGGCAACCGGTATCCCCAGCGCGTTATAGATGAGCGCCCAGAACATGTTCTGCCTGATCTTGTTCATCGTCTGCCTGGAAAGCCTTATTACGCTGACCACTGCAAGAGGATCGTTCTTCATCAGGACGATTCCGCCGGACTCGATCGCTACGTCTGTCCCGGAAGACATGGCTATTCCCACGTCCGCCTGGGCAAGGGCCGGTGCGTCGTTGATCCCGTCTCCGACCATTGCGACGGTCTTCCCTTCTTTTTGCAGGGTCTTTATGTGCGCTGCCTTGTCCTCCGGGAGTACTTCCGAGAATACCTTTTTTATCCCAAGGCTTTTTCCGATGGCTTCGCCTGTTCTTTTGTTGTCGCCGGTCATCATGTAGACATCTATTCCCAGTGCGAGCAATTCATCGACTGCTTTCTTTGACGAGTCCTTTAGGGTGTCTGCGACCGCGATTATTCCCGCGGGCTTTCGGCCGACGGATAGGAGCATCGCAGTCTTTCCATCCATCTCGAACCTTGAGAGCGCATCTTCCAGCCCGGATATGTCGACCCCTTCTTTTTCCAGGAGTTTCCTTCCTCCAAGCAAGACTTTTTCCTGTCCCACTTTTCCGGATACGCCCAGGCCGGGTACGGCGGAAAAATCCGAGACATGCGTCAGCTTGATGTCCTTATTTTTTGCGTATTCCAATATCGCGTCTGCAAGGGGGTGCTCCGAGGAACCTTCGATGCTTGCGGCGTACCCTAAGACGTATTCTGCGCTTCTGCCGTCCAGGGCCAGCACATCCGTGACTTTCGGTTTACCTGCCGTCAACGTGCCGGTCTTGTCGAATACGACGCAATCGACCTTCTGCGCAGTCTCCAATGCCTCCCCGCTTTTGATGAGTATGCCGTTGCCTGCGCCTTTCCCAATACCCACGATGACGGCCGTCGGAGTGGCCAGGCCGAGCGCGCATGGGCAGGATATCACGAGAACGGATACTGCGGCCATGAGTGCGAAATCGAGCATCTTTCCGAATACGAAGAACCATGCCGCGAATGAGGCGACAGCTATCAACACAACGGCTGGGACAAAGTATGCGGATACGTTGTCTGCGAACCTTTGAACCGGCGCCTTCGTTCCCTGGGCGTCTTCGACCAGGCGTATTATCCTTGCGAGGATCGTATCCGAGCCGACTTTTGTCGCCCTGAACGTGAATGATCCGTGCTTGTTTATCGTCGAGCCTATGACGCTTGCTCCCGCGATCTTTTCCACTGGCAGGCTTTCCCCGGTTATCATGGACTCATCGACGCTGCTTGCGCCTTCCAGTATCACGCCGTCCACCGGGATGATCTCTCCGGGCTTTACTCTCAATACGTCTCCTTCTATTACTTCGTCCACCGGCACCTGTAATTCCACTCCGTTACGGATTACCGATGCGGTCTTTGGTTTCAAATCGATCAGGCGGGCTATTGCCTGGCTTGTTTTGCCCCGGGCTTTTGCTTCCAGGTATTTGCCTAACAGGACGAGTGTTATCAGCACAGCGGATGTCTCAAAATAGAGGTCCTTCATCGGCGATGTAAGCAATATGGCTACCGAATAGAAATATGCTGTGGAAGTTCCGAGGGCGACCAGTGTGTCCATGCTGCTCGTCTTATTCTTAAGCGCTCCCCACGCTCCTATGTAGAAAGACGCCCCTGCGATGAACTGTATCGGCGTTGCCAGGAGAAAGAGGATATATTCGGCGTATCTTATCTCCCTCATATAGAACATCCCGACGATAAGGGCCGGCAGGGCGAGCGCGATACTGAATAAGAGCATATTTCTCATCTTTGCAAGCTCTTCCTTATCCTCCAACTCCTCGCGGGAACGGTCCGCCTCCGTTGAAACCTGTGCGGAAAATTCCAGGCCCTTGATGACGCCTATTATCTTCGCAGTATCGGTCTTTTTCTCGTCGTATAAGACGAGCGCTTTTCCAGAGGCGAAGCTTACGTTGACGTCTGATACTCCTGTCGTGTTCTTCAGCGCTTTTGTTATGTTGGCGGCGCAGTTCACGCAGTGCATCCCGGAAACTTTTAGGGTGACCTTTTTCATTATGTTTTTCCCTCTCCCCGATTGCCGATCCTAAAAAAGGACTTGTATTTGGATGCTGCCTCCTTGCCGGCAAGGAACGCGCCTATCCAGAAGGACCCTTCCCCTGCGATCATCAGTCCCATGACAGCGCCGCCTTTTAATTCAAGGCTCAGCGGCGCGAATGGTAAGAGAAGTATCCCGCCATATAATATGAACGAGAGAACAATTAGCCCGATGCCTGCGTATCTGGTCATTCCCTTCCTATTGATAATGTGGCCTTTCATTCAACGACTATGAATTTCCCGTCTATCATCCCCATCCAGCAGCTCCACGGGATCGTCCCGGCCTCAGTGGGCGTGAACTCGATGGTCTGCCGGCCTTTTTTTATGTCAAACTGCAGATTCAATTTAGGCACTTGTATCGCCTTATTGCATCCCGTTATCTGCTGCCCGTCTATCACCCATTTCACGGGGACTCCCTTCTTTAAGGTGAATGTGTCAGGCTGCCATCCCCTGGCCGTAACGTTCATGTATATAACCTGGTAAGTCTGAGTTGTAGGTGGCGAGGAGACAGTCGCATTTTGAGTCGTCTGCGTATTATATTGGGTCGTAGTAGTTATTGTACCCGGTTCAAGAGATGCGCCAGATCTTCCGAAGACGCTCTTGTAATCATATCCAGTGCCTGTCAGTATCAGACCCCTGTTGAGCATCACCAGGCCCAGGAGTATCACTATCACGCCTGCGTATCGCATTATCCCCTGCGTGAACCTTCCGCTGATGACCGATGCCAGCACGCCGAAACCGAGCAGGACGGGAAGCGTTCCAAGGCCGAAGATAAATAAGTACAAAGCCCCGGTTATGGGACTCCCCGTAGCCGCGGCGATAACATACATCGCCTGGAGGGGCCCGCAGGCGAGCATAAGGCTGTTTGCAAGACCGATAACTGCAGGATTTCCGCTATTACTCTTCGAATATTTGTCCAAAAAAGACGGACCCTTAAGCCTGAATCTGATGAGGCCCAGCATGTTTGCGCCGTACAATACCAAAAAGGATCCCGCGAGCGCTGCAGCTACTCCTTTGATCATCGGCGTGAAGGCGATGAATGAACCTAGGAGGCCGAATAATCCTCCTATAATGGTGTAACCAAGGGTTTTTGACGCGCCGTATATAAGATGCGACGTAAGGCCATTGCCTCCGTTGGCCGCATGTTTTGATGAATACGATATTACGAATCCCCCGCACATCGCTATGCAGTGGAAGCCCGTGACCAGGCCGAGCGTGAATACCAGGAACAGTGATGCGTTTTGATCGATGTCCGGCATGTCTGCTTCGAAGAGGCCTCCGAATAATAGATATGCGCCGGCGAGGACCAAAAGGACGCTGACAAACGAACCAACCGGCGAGTTTTTGCCTTTCTTTTCTCCCTGGAGACGGCAGCTGTATCCTTCTTCTTCTATTCTCTTAAAGACTTTCTCAGGGCCGGTCTTTTCCGGGTCGTACGTTATCCGGCCTGTCCCGGTCCCGCTGTCGGCGGATGCGCTGAATACCCCGTCAACGGACTTGGCCGCTTTCACTACTGTCTTTTCGCAGTGGCTGCAGGTCATCCCCTCTATTCGGAATACTCCGGTCTTTTTATTGGTCATTATGACTATGCGGATTTGTCTCGCATTTTTCCGCCTTGATCTTCTGATGCTCTTTCTCCATCTTTTCCGTGACCGCTCTACCGTTCTTCTTGTAATAATCGTAGATAGCCTCTTTCAGGCCGTCGACTGCGAGAAGAGAGCAGTGCACCTTCACGGGCGGCAGGCCGCCAAGGGAATCCACTATCTCCTTATTCGACATCCCGAGCGCAGAATCAAGGGTCCTGCCCTTTGCAAGTTCCGTTACCTTGCTGCTCGTTGCGATTGCGGCAGCGCATCCCAGTGTCTTGAACTTTATGTCCTCGATTCTTTCGTCCTTTACCTTTATGTAGATCCACATTATGTCCCCGCATACGGGGTTCCCCACTTCTCCCACGCCGTCCGCATCCTGCATCTCGCCCACGTTCTGCGGGTGCATGAAGTGCTCCATCACGTCCTTGCTGTACATTTCTACTTCCTCCAGAACGGTGATATCTTTCTAAGATTCGCAACTTCCGCCTTTACTGATTCTATTGCGTAATCAATATCCTCAACAGTATTGTCCCTGCCAAGGGTCATCCTCAGGCTGCCGTGGCATTCCTCCGGCGCAAGGCCCGTTGCAAGGAGGACGTGGCTTGGCATCAGGGAATGAGACGAGCATGCAGATCCTGTAGAACAGGCGATTCCCCTCATGTCCAGGCGCAGGAGGATCGCTTCCCCCTCTATCCCTTTGAATAGGAAATTCGCGTTGTTGCACAATCTCTTCTCAGGATGGCCGTTCAGCCGGACACCTTCCACGCCGGATATGATCCCTGCGATCAGCCGGTCGCGCAGGCTCTTCACGTGCGCGTTTTCATTTGCTCCTGTGATCTCCGCGGCTTTCGCGAATCCTACTATCCCCGGAACGTTCTCGGTCCCCGCCCGCAGGTTCCGTTCATGTTCCCCTCCCTGGGACTGGGATGCGATTTTTACGCCGTCCCTGATAAACAAGGCGCCTACGCCCTTTGGGCCGTATATCTTGTGGGAATTTATGGTGACAAGGTCCAGGTGCTGTTTTTTCACGTCGAGTATTTCCTTTGTGAACGACTGGCATGCGTCGGTATGGAATAAAACGCCCCTCTTTTTGGTTATCTTCCCTATCGCTTCCAGGTCTTGCACTGTCCCTATCTCGTTGTTGGCGTGGCCGATGGAGACGAGTATGGTGTCCTCCCTTATGGCCTTTTCCACGTTGGATGGGTCCACGGTTCCGTATTTGTCTACGTCGAGGTACGTTACCGTGAATCCCTGTTTTTCTAGCAGCCTGCATGGTGCAAGTATCGCCGAATGCTCTATCCTGCAGGTTATTATGTGTCCTATTCCCTTCATTTGGGCTATTCCCTTCAATGCAAGGTTGTTTGATTCCGTCCCGCCCGACGTGAAAACAAGCTCTTCCGGCGATGCGTTCAGTTTCTTTGATATCTTCGCCCTGGATTCTTCAAGCGCGTCTTTTGCCTCCCTCCCGTAGGAATGGAGGGATGATGCGTTGCCGTACTTCTCCGAGTAATACGGAATCATCGCTTCCAATACCTCCTTTGCCACGGGGGTCGTCGCTGCGTTGTCCAGGTATACTCTCTTTCCGTCCATCTTGAATTAACACTGTTAATAATATGTTAACGATTGTTAATAAATCAGAAAGACCGCCTGCTCCGGTAATTATTGGGACTCCCGGCAGATAACGCGGCTGGGAGATCATTTTTCCCCCGCTCTCATGCTCCTTTTAAGCCCCCGGAACCTGTTGTTCTATATGCGTATAACTGACATCCCGCCGGAGAACAGGCCCCGTGAAAGGATGGCCCGGTACGGCCCGGACGCTCTCAGCGACGCGGAAATACTCGCCCTCCTCCTGAAGACCGGCACAGTGGGGGAGAACGTGACCGATATGAGCAATCGCCTCATACAAAAGTACGGAATAGAAAGGCTTTCAAATCTATCCCTTGAAGAGCTGCAGGAGATAAAAGGGATCGGCCCCGCGAAAGCCATGCAGATAGCTGCCGCATTCGAGCTCAACAAAAGATGCAGGATGGCAAAAATAGGGAAGATGCCCGTGAAGACTGCAAGGGACGTATACGAATACGCGAGGCTCCATATCGCGGAAAAGGAAAAAGAGCACATAATGGTCATGTACCTTGACACGAAGAACCGGATAAACAAGCACGAGACGGTATCGATGGGGACGCTCAACTCCTCCCTGGCGCATCCGAGGGAGATATTCAAGACTGCGATACGGGAGAGCACGAATGCGATAATCGTCGCACACAACCACCCCAGCGGGGACCCGACCCCTTCGAAGGACGACCGGGACATAACAAAAGAATTGCACGCAGCAGGAGAGCTGTTGGAGATACGGATGCTCGACCACGTGATAATAGGAAAAGACAATTATTACAGTTTCAAGGAGCGTAACCAGCTATAAGCCCTCCCCCGGTTTTCTTTATGCAATCCCAATAACCTTTGGGAAAATGGATGGAAACGAACGTACACCTGATGCGGCCTATATCGGGTTAAGGGATGGCAACTCGCTTGCCCTGCTGATATCCTTGCTGCTCCTCATAACCGTATTCCCGTATTTCGAGAAGACGGAGGTAGGTTCCACGATACTGGTCGTCCTCTTCACTGCCGTGCCTATCGGGCATATACGCCGTCAGCTATGACATACGCTACGTCGCCGTCGGCCTGCTCCTCGCGATTCCCACGTTCATCGCGGGCTGGAGCAACGCTTTTACACCGCGGACGACTGCGGATCTTGCCTGGATGATATTCATGATAATCTTCCTGGTCTACACCCTGGCAGTGGTCCTAAAACACGTCTTCTCTGCGAGATCAGTTTCCCTGGACGAGATATACGTCGGGATATCAGTCTATGTGATGATGGGCCTTGCTTTCGGGATATGCTATCATCTCCTGAATACTCTCACGCCGGGATCATTCAAGGTCAGCGCGGGCCAGGAAACGATGTCTTCTCTTATCTACTTTTCATTCACCACTCTGTCTACCGCAGGCTACGGGGACATAACCCCGCTGTCAGCCATAACACGGTCCATATCCATACTGGAGATGATAGTCGGCGCAA
The DNA here is from genome assembly GCA_049299895.1 of Candidatus Altarchaeia archaeon. Lineage (GTDB taxonomy): Archaea > Altiarchaeota > Altiarchaeia > IMC4 > QMZM01 > CAIYYO01. The sequence continues at coordinate 51,177 of JBAQYF010000019.1, read as the reverse complement.
CGTATGTTGCGGTCCTGATAGGGATCCTGATGAATGCCGGCAAGCACGGCTCCACAGACAGAAGCTCCCGGCGGAAAAACGATCCCCCGGCACAAAAAGAAGAGCACATATCCCTGCAGAAACCCTGGATACTGGTGCTTGCCGCAGTGATGCTGAACTACGCATCATTCGTTATGATGATCTCACTGGACTTGCCCTTTTTTCTCGACAGCTGGGGAACGTCTCTAGCCGTTCTGATGGGAGGACTGCCGCAGGTATCATAGCCGGGTCGCCTACAACCTGCTGATGGCATACACCGTATGGGGGATGTCTTCATGGGTATGGATAATCTCATCGATACTCGTTGCATGCGCTACGTGGTACTTCTGGAAGAACCGGTTCATCGACCTGAAAAAACCCGGAAGGCTCCTTACCGCGGGCGGAGCGACGGGAGGACTGAATGCAGTCCTTGCCTGGGTTATAATAGCCGCGGCAAATCTTACGCCCTACAAAGGGACTCTCCCGATATACGACCTCGTGGACGGATACACGAGCAACCCGCAGCTTGCATCCCTGTTAGAGCAGCTCATAGTGGAAATAGCAGACAAGATGATATGCATCGTCCTCGCCGCGGTCTTCTACGTCTTCCTCTCGGAGCGCATAAAATCCAGGAGAACAAAAAAGGCTATCAGACAAAGCAGGCTCGCCCAGTAAATCAGATGATGCGCAAAGTAAGAGGCCGGTCATGTACGACTTTTGCGTCTTTGAGATAGACCATGACCGCAGCATAGTGGCTCGCATACCTCGGGCTCTTCTTCAGAACGTCCTGGAAATACTCGCCCATGCCGCCCTCTTTAAGAGAATCTATCCTGCTCCCCAGGGGAAAAAAGCCCTTAGGCCTGAAGAATGCGACCATCCTCTTATACTCCTGCCAGCTGATAGAAGCGCCGTTATGCTTCCGCCCGGTCTCGATACGGATACACTCCCCAGCGACGATATCTGCCTTAAAACGCCTTTTTTTGTCGCCCGGGGCAAGGGTCAGGAGTTCCTGCATGTAATAGATTAAGAAGCAGGAGAAAAAACCCATATTCTCTATAATCTGCTGATCAGCTCCCAGTCGGCGTCCCCAAAAACGGAAAGAGAAGGTATCACTTTGTCCGCAAGTATCATCCTCTGATCGTTCCTGTAATCCGCGCCCGGGACCGCTACGCACTTCATCCGGGCGGCTTTCGCGGCTATCAATCCTACGAGCGAGTCCTCGAACACAAGGCATGAATAAGGCGGGACGCCCAGTTTCTCGGCAGCCTTTATATAAACTGCTGGATGTGGCTTTCCGTATTCAACGTGATCCGCGGAATATACGAGGTCGAAAAAATCCTCCAGCCCGAGCTTTGCAACGACCGCATCCATTATCCTCTGCGGCGAGGAAGAAGCCAAAGCCTTCTTCACCTTTTTCTTTTCCACGTATTCTATGATATGTCCGACTCCCTCCATAAGCTTGCCTTTTCCCTCGATGAGTTCAAGCACGTTTTCCATTACGTCATTTTGCACCGATGAAACGCTTCTTTCCTTCCACGGCGCAAGGTCATGCCAATAATCGATGATCTCGTCGATCCTCCCTCCCTTGGATGCATCCCACATCTCTTCCGTAAACGTGGATCCTGCACCTAGAACTGCTCTTTTGATGGCCTCTTTCCACAGGGGCATGGAATCTATGAGCAGGCCGTCCATGTCGAATAACGCTGCTTTTATCATCTTGAACTGTTCCCGCACCCCTTGCTGTTCTATAACCTGTAATGGAGCGTCCACTGCATTTTCCTAAACAGGGGGATGCGCCCAAAAAGTTTGTAGAGCCCGAGCTTTTTTTCTTTCTCGTCAAAATAGCTCCAGTCTCCCAGGTATTTTATGCCGTGAGCCCATCTCTCTATTTCTTTTCCGTCCGATATGCCTGACGAGTAGAATGCACCTCTTCCGAGACGCAGCTGCGTTCTCATATTGAATTTCGTTAACTCCTTCAACGGCGTCTTCTGTATGGCGCTGTTTGCCATCTCGCAGACGAGGTACGAACCCGGGAATGTTCTGTGTAATTCGATAACGAGTTTTTTCACTTCGTCCTGCGAAAGATACATAAAGAGCCCCTCTGCAAGGAATAAAAATGGCCCCTGATGGCGTTCCTTTATGCGGTCCATCCAGGAGTAATTCAGTACGGAGGATGCTATATAATGGTACCTGCCCGATTCGGATAAGAATTTTCTTTTCAGTTCTATTACTTCCGGCAGGTCCAGGTCGTATAGAACCGTTTTACCGTCGTCTATGCGAAAGAATCTCGTGTCCAGGCCGCAGCCGAGGTTCACTATTATCCCGCGGGGGTTTTCCGCAAGAAACTCCCTTGCATACCGGTCATATCTCCTGGCCCTCAACGCTATATACAAACGGAGATTTTTTCGCACCCTTCCGCGCGCAAGGATGCGGCGCAATGCGCTTTCAGAAACAGACAACCAGGGATCCAGTTTTTCCGTAATCTCCACGGCTTTATAATCTTCCAGCACCGGATCCTTTGTTTTTGTTTCCAGGGCCCGGCAGTACAACGTGATCAGCAGGGTCTCCGAGACGTCATTCAATGCGCTGCCAAATATGTCTTCTTTCCCAGTATGAGAGTCTTGCGCCATTTCATATTAAAAATGTCTGTCCGGGCAACTATGTTTCAGACCGCATGCTTCTTTTGCAGCAGGCCTCTGAAGCATCCTGGCGTCTTGGTCTTCGTATGATAATGCTGGTGATATTCTTCCGCGTGATAGAACGGCCCTGCCTGCACTATCTCCGTGATTATCTTTTTTTCGCAGTTCTTCTGCTCTGCGGCAAGAGATTTTTCGGCGGCTTTTTTCTGCTCGGCGTTGTGGTAATATATCGCAGACCTGTATTGTTTTCCGATGTCCGGGCCCTGCCGGTTCTTTGTGGTCGGATCGTGTATCTTCCAAAAAACGCTTAAGAGCTCATCATACGAGACCTCAGACGGTTCGTATTCGATATGCACGGCTTCCGCATGGCCTGTTTCGTCGTTGCATACGTCTTCGTAAGTGGGGTTCCTCGTGTGTCCCCCGGTGTATCCGACGATCGTTTTCTTCACGCCTTTTGGCTTGTCGAATGCGTCCTGGACCCCCCAGAAGCAGCCTGCCGCAAACATCGCGTTTTCAGTGGTCATAGATAATTATATAGATTACAGAATGAAAAAGAACGCCTATTTTATATTTCCAGCATTCTCTCGATTGAAAGCGCCGCTTTTCTGCGGATGTCCTGCGGCACCTTTATCTCATTTTCAGTGTTCTTCAGGCATGATAAAAGCTTTGGAAGGGTGGTCTTCTTCATATTCGGGCAAACGGCCTGGTCCGATGCAGGATAGAACTTCTTTTCGGGGTTCTGTTTTGTAAGCTGGTATATCAATCCAACTTCGGTGCCTACTATAAATTCCTTCGAACTGCATTTTTGCGCGTATTCCAGCATCTTCCCCGTAGAAAGAACCGCATCGGCGGAAGCAGTCACATAAGGCGTGCATTCGGGATGCACCATCACTTTCGCCTCGGGATGAGCCTTCTTTTGCCTTAGGATGTCCTCGGGCTGTATCCTGACGTGTGTCGGGCAAAAACCGTTCCAGAGTATCAGTTTTTTATCCGTTTTTGCCTGTACGTATTGCCCCAGGTATTTGTCCGGGACGAACAAGACTTCATCCGCTTCAACGGAATTGACCACCTCGACCGCATTAGCCGAAGTGCAGCAGATGTCAACCTCGGCCTTCACCTCGGCGCTGGTATTGACATATGCAACGCACGGAGCTGAAGGATGCGTCAAACGCAGATTGCGGACGTTTGCGGCCGTTATCATGTTAGCCATGGGGCAGCCTGCTTCCAGGTCGGGCATCAGCACCTTCCTGCCAGGCGACAGGATGGAAACCGTCTCTGCCATGAATTTGACGCCGCACAGAACGATCACATCGGCAGTGCTTTCAGCGCCCTTCCGGGCGAGGCCCAGGGAATCCCCTAAATAATCGGCGACGTCCTGTATCTCGGGCCTCTGGTAATTGTGAGACAAAATGATCGCATTTCTTTCTTCTTTGAGTTTTAATATTTCCCTGACTATTTCGTTCATTTCCAATTGTATAATTTAGACACAGTCATTAAATGTGCTCAGATAGAACTCACAACCGATGCGTTATATCTCCTGAATATGTCCCTTGAAAGGATTACGTCCACTGATGTTCTTGCGGCATCGTATTTAATGTCGAACAGATCCGGGGGGCTCCAGTAGATGTCGGAGACGCCCGCGGCGTTTTTCAGGTCCTCCGCAATAAGGGACGCATGGTCTGAGGCGGGTATCCCCACTTTCAGCCTGACTGAATTAGTCGATATAATAACGGCTGCTGCAGGCTTCTTTACCGGAGCGTACGGGTCGCTTTCTTCCGTTCCGTTTCGCATGCGCGCAAGTTCCTCATTCAGGCGGTCCATGAGTTCCTCCTTTTCCCTCTGCCCGGCCGAAAGCTCGCAGAGGGGTATCCCGGAAGAAGAGTCGGGGCAATCCATTGACTCATTAACAGGTTCCCAGGATACGTTATCTGTATAAGTATTATTTGCCCGCAGATTCTCGGGGGATCCTATTTGATTAATCAGATAAACAGTTGAAAGAATCAGGAATGCGGCGCCTACTATGGTAATTGCTCCGATGCTTCGGTTGTTGTCCTTCTTAGGCTTCATGTTTCGTGTCTGGATTAAAAATGGTTTTCATGGCTTAAATAACTCAAATTCCACCGGAAACCTGCGCAAGGATCGCGCATACCCTGCATGTGTCTCCGCTGGACGGTTCCCCGCAGTTCTGGCATCTTTTTATCTTCCATTCCTTCTGTTCATTTGCAAGGAACGGCCTGATCTTTAGAGACGATTCCACGATCCCTCTCTTCGTCCCTGGATGCTCTTTTTCCATCCCGTTTAGGAGCGCCTTAATCTCCGAGCGGAATGAGTCCAGGGAGCAGGGACACGGGTCGTATACGACCGGGAACTCGTGTAGTTGCGAGTACCTCCTGGTCTCTTCTTCGAGGCAGAAATACAATGGCTTTATCCTCGGCACGAACCGCTCGTTCCTGACGACCCCGCTCAACGGGCCTACGCGCGCTGAATCCATCAGCCTCCCCTGTATGTAGTTCATAAAGAAGGTCTGGGCTTCGTCGTCCAGGTTGTGGCCTGTAGCTATCTTCGTTGCAGAATGCTCGCGTGCCTTGCGATTCAGGATGCTTCTCCTGATAACCCCGCATATGCCGCACTGGTTCATGAATATCCCTTTTTCGTCCAGGACGCTCTTGATATAACAAACAGAGCAGCCGTATTCGTCGCGCATATGCACTACGTGCAGCTTTATTCCTTTTTCTTTGCAGAACGACTGGATATTAGAAAGATTCTTCCTGGAATACTCGCCGAGGAGCTGGTCTATTATCATGCCTTCGACGTCGTAGCCCATTTTGTGCAGGAGGTACAGCGCGGTAGTAGAATCCTTGCCCCCGGAAACCGCGACAATGACCCGGTTTTCTTTTGCGAGCAGGTTGTATTTTTTTATAGTATCTGCGACGTTCTTCTCAAACGATTCTATGAATTCTGCGTCAGACATCCGATTCCACCTCAAAGGCGCCCAAGGCGGCATCTGCAAAGACTTTCAGGGGTATGAGAGACTCTATCTCCTCCACGCGCTTCAGGTCAGCCGATGTCGCAGGATGCCTAGGCACCATAAAAGAGCAGCAGTCAGAGTATTCTTTTATCGATTCCTCATATGTCCCGATCTTTTTGGCTAGTTCAATTATTTCCTCCTTATTCGCGCATTCCAGGGGTTTTATCCAGTGATTCGGGCATGCCATCCCAATGACTGTTGAATTGTCGATGGTCTGGGAGGCTACCTGCCCTATATTGTCCCCGGAAACGACGGCTTTGTACCTGTATTTCCCGGCAAGGATGCCTGCGATCCTCATAAAAGACCGTCGCAGGATGATTATCCTGTACTCGGCGGGGGCATTGATTATTATCTCTTTTTCCACCTGTTCCATGGGAACGTATAACAGCCTGATATCCGGGCAGTATTCCTTCAGAATGCAGTGTATTCTACCTATCTTAGCAGGTTTATTCTTCCCGTGGAGGAAGTGTACCAGGATTATAACAAGTCCTCTGCGCATCGCAAGGTACGCGGCAACGGGACTGTCTATCCCTCCCGACAGGAAGACTGCCGCCCTCCCGGATACGCCGACCGGAAGGCCTCCCGGACCATGTATCCTCCCGACGTGAACGTATGACGCCTTCTTGGTGTAATCAATGAAAAGCTCTAGTGCGGGCTCGTCCAGGTCTACTATGCAGCCTGTTTCATTTGCCAGGTATTCGCCGACTGCGTAATTGATGTCCCTGGAAGAATAAGGAGAAGGCTTCTCAAGACGCCGCGCGCTTATCCTGAAAGATGCAGGCTTATTGTCTTTTAGAAACGACAAAGCAGTCTCCTTCATTGCATCCATGTCGGAACCGGTCCTGACGGCGTTGCTCGCCGAAGAGACGCCGAAGACTTTCGAGACGACGGATGCGCATCCCTGGTCGTCTGATTCCACGACAAAGCGGCCCGATATCCTGTGCACGCTGCCGTACGAAATCTTCATATAATCAAGCTGCCTGCGGATGTTCCCCATGAGGACGTCTTCAAAGCGCCTTCTATTGCCCTGCTTCAAAGCTATCTCGCCGTAGCGGACGATGACGCATCTAGTTTGTTCTTTCCGCAACAGTGGTGCCATCGCCTTTATCATTCAGTTTTATGCCTTTTTCCAGGAGGAACTTTCTCAATCTGTCCGCTTCAGAGTAGTTCTTGTTCTTCCTGTGGGCGTTGCGCTCGTCTATTAGTTGCTTCTCGTCATCGGTGAACGCTTCCGTCTTAACGGATAAATCGAGGCCGAACACCCCCGTGATGCCGTCAAAAACGGTAGCTGCAGCCTTCAACGAAGACTTGGATTCCGAGGACTCGAAGAGCAAGGGATTCGTCCTGCGCACGGCGTCGTAGACCGCGGCAAACGCCCTCGTCGTATTATAATCGTCGTCCATCCCTTTTTCGAATGCCGCACGTAGTTCTTTTGAGATGGCTTCCGCTTTGTCTTCCCCTGTATCCTTCGCTTTTCCTATCGCGTATTCCAGTTCCTTGCGGTATGTCCGCAGCTTTTCAAGCGAGTTCTCGGCGGCGGAAACGTTCTCCCCGCTGTAGTCAATGGGGCTGCGGTAATGCGTCTGCAAAACGAACAACCGGTAGGCCGAAAGATCGTTTCCTTTGGCATAGTCTCTGATGGATACGATATTCCCGAGGGATTTGCTCATCTTCTCTCCGGAGGACTGCAGGAAGCCGGTATGCATCCAGTATTTGACGTACGGCTTCTTCCCGGTCAGAGACTCGCTCTGTGCTATCTCGTTCTCGTGGTGCGGGAAGATGAGGTCCAGTGCGCCGCCATGTATGTCTATCCTGTCCCCGAGGTATTTCCTCGCAAGTGCGGAGCATTCTATGTGCCAGCCCGGACGGCCGAAGCCCCATGGGCTCTGGAAACCTAATTCACCTACCGGGACCTTCTTCCATAATACAAAATCTAGAGACGTCTTCTTTTTGGGATTAGGTTCTATCCTGTGTTTCGTCAACCCCTCTGTATCCTGGTTTGAGAGCCTGCCGTATTCCGGAAACATGGATACATTGAAGTAAACGTCGCCGTCTATCACGTATGCGCAGCCGTTCTTTACAAGGTCCTCCACCGCAGAGATTATCCCGTCTATGTTCTCAGAGACCTTGGGATATGCGTCAGCTTCAAGCAGGCCCAGGGTCCTCATATCTTCTGCGGACTTCTGCGCGTATTCCGCCGACAGGATCAAAGGATCGACGTTCCGCTCCTTTGCCTTCTTTATTATCTTGTCGTCTATGTCCGTTATGTTCTGGACGTATCTGACATTGTATCCCTTGTATTTCAGGTAGCGCAGGATAGCATCGAACGCTATATACGTCCTCGCGTGGCCTATGTGCATGTGATCATAGACAGTGAGGCCGCAGACGTAGACTTTGACCTCCTTTCCGTTGAGGGGAATGAATTCTTCCGTCTTTCTTGTCAGTGTGTTATATGTCCAAAGCGTCATTTTGTGATGCGTCAAAAAATATATTATTAATCAACCTTTATGATCACATGCCCTGGGGTCTTTAGACCCGCATTTCTTTTGAAGGCTTCGCGTTCATGCCCCCGGGGCACTTTTCCGATAACGTCCCTTTAAAAGGGAGGTTAAGCTGGGAGAGGGATTCGAACCCCCGATTGTACGGTTTTGCAGACCGCTCCGTTTGGCTTCTCCGGCATCCCAGCAGTTTTAACGATTGTTAATAATCGAAGTATTCGAATAAAAATAATTTGGCTTCCTCCGCATTATATGAGCCATTCCGGCTCGGCTGCGGACGCATCCTCAGGGTCCTTGAACCGGACATATGCCCCCTCCATCACGCGGATCTTCCCCTTGGATGCGACCACTGTCGAGTTCTCTGGGATATCGTCTATTATTACCGTCAGCGCGCCTACCCTGGAGTTCTTCTTTATGGTCACCGGGCCGAGTATTGCTGCGCCGACGCCGATAGTCACGTTGTCTTCTACAGTCGGATGCCTCTTTTCCCCTTTTTTGTCCCTCCACCATCCGTGGCCGCCGAGCGTCACTCCGTGGAATAACATCACGTTGTCCCCTATCTCAACGGTCTCTCCTATAACGACTCCCGTTGCGTGGTCTATGAAGAAGTTCTTTCCTATCTTTGCGCCAGGATGTATCTCTGCACCTGTGAGGAACCTTCCAAAATAGGATATGGCCCGGGGGATTACCGGTATCCCTAAGGTGTGCAGGGCGTGGGATATCTTATACAGGATTATCGCCTGCACCCCGGGATAAAAGACGACCTCGAGGGAATTGATGCCTCCCTTGAGGGCCGGGTCTTTCTTATATGCCGTCCGGAATACTTCAAACATTTTCTCTTTTTTCGTATAATAAGGTCGACAAATATCTTTCTCCTGTGTCGGGGATGATCACTACGACTCTTTTTCCCTTGCCCAGGCGCTTTGCCACCTGCAGGGCAGCCCAGGTGTTTGCGCCTGCGGATATTCCTGCAAGGATCCCTTCATCCTTTGCCAGCTTTTCCGAGGTTGCGAACGCGTCTTCGTTCTCGACCTGTATTATCTCGTCTATGAAGTCCTTTCTGAATATCTCTGGAACGAAGCCTGCGCCTATACCCTGAATCTTGTGCGGGCCGCTTTTCCCTCCCGAGAGAACGGGGGATGCTTTTGGTTCGACTGCTATGAACTTTGCGCCGGTCTTTTCTTTAAGCACGGCCGCAACTCCGGTAATAGTTCCGCCCGTTCCGACTCCAGCTACAAAAGCGTCGAAGTGGCCTACTTCCCTTTGTATCTCTACAGCCGTCGTCTCCATATGCGCTTTTATGTTCGCCTGGTTCTTGAACTGCTGCGGGATGTAAACGTGGGCGTCCTCTTTTGCAAGCTCCTCCGCCTTTGCGACCGCTCCGCCCATCCCTTTGGCTCCTTCGGTAAGCACCAGTTCGGCGCCGTAGGCCTTCAAGATCTTTCTCCTCTCAAGGCTCATTGTCTCAGGCATCGTCAGTTTCAGTTTATACCCTTTGACTGCAGCTACCATCGCAAGGCCTATTCCGGTGTTGCCCGAGGTCGGTTCGACTATTGTGCTGTCTTTCTTCAGGACCCCTGCCTTTTCGGCTTCTTCTAACATGTAGAGTGCTATCCTGTCTTTTACGGACGCGGCGGGGTTGAAGTATTCTATCTTCGCGATAACCTCTGCATCGTTCGGTCCGGTCAGCTTGTTTATTTTCACGTGAGGCGTTCCGCCTATTGTTGAAAGTATGCTTTTGTGTATCATTTTTTCACCAAACTTTTATTTATACGATTAATCATATTTATACTTGTAAAAGCAAAAAAAACAGCTAAAATAGTCCGGAGAATAAACTAAGTGTTATCAGGGCTTTCATACCCTACACGGCGCATCATAAAAGAACCTGTCTGTTCCATCCAGTTGCGTTTGGTCCATGTTAACAATTGTTAATTATATGGCAGTATGGGTATAAATATCAAAGATCCCCGGTTACTCCTCCGGGAGATAATGCAGGATGTCTGCTCCCGTTCCCGTGGCGTTGAATATGCCCGTGATGAATACCTGTTTACCGAAGAGGTTCTCTATCCTGTCGCCTGGCCCGGAAATTAGCCTCTCTTTTATCATCATGTCGGCTTCCGCCCTGCCGAGTATCAGGGGATAATACTTTCCTTCCATTTTATAATTCTCAATGCTGCCATTAGACAAAGGAAGGCTCCTGATCCTCCGGTCGGAGTCTGATATATAATAGAACAATTTAGGCATCATATTAGTGGTGCGCTTTAACTCTACCTTTTTCCCCGGGAGTTCCCCGAAGCTTTTAGCGGATACGAATGCGATCATGTCAGCCGATGCATTCATCTTCTTTAGGATGCCGGCTACGCGAAAATCCTTGTCTGAACCGGAGAAATTACTCAAAAGGAAGCCGGGGTACAAACCAGAGACCTCTACGTTGCTTTCGGCCGCTACAAGGGATGCAATGTCAAAACCCAGGACAACCTCGTCATCCTTCGGTACAGTCTCTCCGTTTGCAGTATAATGTCCGGAAAGCCTTTTCTCGGGAGTATGTGAAAGAAGAACTGCATGAGAAGTGTCGAATGCGAGCTTAAGCTGCGAGTCTCCGTACATCAAGGGATCGCCCCTGCGCCAGAGATCAAAATAGCCCTGGACGTATAATGCGCCGGTTCCGAGCATGAGCAAAAGCAGAACGAATGCGATCTGCTTTTTATTGTCTCTAAAAGTTTTTGAGGGCATTATAGAAAATATATTAACGATTGTTAATATATGCTCTCGCAGGCTTATAAATTAACGTCGTTAACATTTTCAAAAGTCGCTGAAAGAGACGGCTTCTTTTACCGTGCGCCTGGGGCTGCGCGCTTTGTTCTGGGGATGCTTGGTATCAGCGTAACCGAGAGCTATTCCGAAAACTAAAGAAAGATTATCGGGGATTTTCATTTCTTCCCTTATTATGCCCGGGTATCCAACCAGCATGACTGCGGGGGCAGTGCCCAGGCCCTTCTCGGTCGCTGCAAGCATGATGCTCTGGGAGATCGCGCCCAGGTCGAACATCGACCAAGTTCCAAGAGCATTATCCATGCACAGGTAAATAACTATCGGAGCCCCGAAAAGATTATGGCTGAGTTTTGATATCGCCAGTCTTGTTGCCTTATCGTTAGGATCCAGCCCCGTTGCCTTATTGCGCTTTGTTATCATATCCCTTGTGCGCCATTCGATTGCCGGGGGCCATTTCTGCGGCGCGGGCACATCGGGATTGGGAGGGACGCCTTTAATGAATAGCTCCATCCCTCTCTTTCGTATTCTTTCCAGTGCAGATCCTCCTGCCACATAGATGTCCCATGGCTGGGTATTCCCCCATGAAGGCGACCTCAGGGCGGATTCAAGTATATCCGAAACGATTTCCTTGTTCACTGTATCGGGTTTAAAGGCCCGAACTGTGAACCGGGCATTAAGCGCTTCTGTTACATCCATTTTTATTCCTCTTAAGAATAATTAGCTTCAATGCCTTAAATTCTTAGCTGGGCGCTTTACTTTCAGCAGGTAAGATACCAGAAATATGGGGGGCAGGGGTAAAAAAATATTTATTTAAGTGACTCATCCCCGTCGTTAAAGCCCGAATTAACGTGTTCGCCATCGCAGAAAGGCTTATTAGCGGACCTTCCGCACCTGCATAAGGTGACTCTGTTCCTTGTTTCGTATTTCGTCCCGTCAGACGATTCCAGGAAGATTCCTCCTTTAAGCCAGATCGGGCCGCTTACCCCCTTTATCGGGTCCTCGACAAGGCTTATCGATTTTTCGAACCTGTGCTCTATCGGTTTGCCGCTTTTTTTGTCGCAGGCAACAAGCCTCCCCGAAGGGCAGTCGCATGCTTCCTGTATCGCGGTCTTTTTGCATTCCGGGTCGCCGGACTTTTCCGCAAGGTCCCATGTCCCTCCTTTGCGGTGGCAGAATCTCCCGACCGCGCAAAAAGACTCCGCATCGTTCAGGATAAGCTCCGGCCCCGTTATCTCCCCTGCCTGTTCGCTGTATTTTTTGCGGCTTGCAGTCTCTGTCCCGTCGAATCCGCTTTTTGAATGCGTCCCGTCGCAGTACGGTTTGTTCTTCGAGCCTCCGCAGCGGCAAAGCGAATAAGGGTCCCGGTCAGGGTATTTTTGTCCATTCTTCCATTCTACTGGATCGCCGCGCTCGTCTCCTGCTATGATCTCCTTATTCAGCGGCAGGCCGCCTGAAACCAGGTATGGGCCGTTCTTCGTAACCTGAACCTTGGGTTCAGAAATCTTTTTGCTCCCGGACATCGGATCACCTTTTTATAACAATCGTTAATTATTAAGCCTGGCAAGTATAATAATTAACACTGTTAATCGGCCGTGGATATAATAACCCTCCAGGCTATAATTAAATAACGACATGAAACTCCCCTGTGAAGAAGCGCTCTGGTACGTCCTCCCCCAGATAAGAGCCGACCTGGCAAGAGAAATGATAGATGGCGGCTCCTCCCAAAAGGAAGTGGCGGAACTGCTTGGCCTGACGCCTTCGGCGGTATCCCAATACCTGCACAAGAAGAGGGGCGGCAAATTCAAGACCGCGCCCGGCTACAAAGGATACATAAAGAAAATCGCAAAAGAAATAAAAAAGACAAAAACCCAGGACGAGATATCCAAGCTCATATGCAAGTGCTGCACTGAATCGCGTTCCAAGGGGACTGGCTCGACATAATTCAAGCCTCTGTTTCCTCCGCTTCCCCCTGTCAGATTCTTTCCGTATTCCCCAGAACTGACCGGTGTAGTTCTGCGATGTACTCGTATGACCGGCTGCCGGCCAGTTCATCCGGTTTCTTGTAAGCTCTCCCGGACAGGCGTATCAGCCGGTAACCCGTGCAGTAGCCCAAAGCCGCATCCCCCGACAGATACACTTTAGACCGGCATCCAAGACTGCATAAGCGGCATTCCTGACCCCGTTCGCCGCAATGATCCTGCGTTGCGTGCCCGCTCGATTCACCTCTTTTGTCTATCTCATCCAGCTTGGCCAGTTCCTCAGCCAGGCCGAATATGTCTTTCGACAGTTTCAGTTTCTCAACATATAATTTGCTTGCTAGTTTGATCACCTCCTTTTGTTTCTCCTGCATACCCGTAAATATGCTCTCAATCATCTCATTCCATGTTATCACCCCGATAATAATATGGCACGCGGGGGTTAATATTTTTTTGGAATAATATTATTCCTAAAGGAATATTTTTAAAGATACGCTTCCAAATAATCAGCATGGAACCTGCCAAGCAGAAGATCTCTATATTCCCGGACGTAAAGTCCATCTACAAAAGGAGAAAAGCCCTTAAATGGAGCCAGCACTTCCTTGCAGGCAAAGCCAATGTCACGCAGTCAATGATAAACAAGATAGAGAACGGAAAGATCTCCCCTTCTTATGACATCGTGAAAAAGATATTCGACGAACTCACCAAGGGAGAACATACGACGGAAACCCAGGCAAAAGACCTGATGAACCGACAGCCTGTGGGGCTGCAGACGGACGATTCAGTCGATTCAGCCGTAAAGAAGATGCGCAGCAAAAATTTCTCACAGCTAATCGTCTACAAAGGCGAGCACATAGTAGGCAGCATATCCGAGGGAAGGCTGGTTGAATCCATTGCTTCGGGGGGCATAAAAGACCTGAAGAGCGCCATAGTCGCAGACATAATGGAAGGATTATTCCCCCAGATAGACGAAGAGACGCCTGTGACAATTATCGCGTCGATCCTGACAAGAAGCAGTGCCGTACTACTGACAAAAGGGAACAAGGTAACCGGGATAATGACAAAGGCGGACCTTCTGAGGCCTTATGGGAAAAGATAAATTAAAAAAATCGCCCGGACCAAATCAATTCATGGACCCGTTTAGCCCCGTTTTAATTCGTTTCCGACTGAGAATGCATCACCCAGTTTGTCGCCGATATTATAATACCCCATACTGCCGAACGAGCCCCACAGGATCGGCCGCACCTTCTCGATATCTGGTAGTTGTTTTGGATTAAGAACATTATTGTCAGCGACCATTCCGACAATTTCACCAATGAACATCGTATGCATGCCTAGATCGACCTGTTTCTTCAGCTTGCATTCAAGTGAGTAGGGAAATTCTTTTACGATAGGTGCATTGACCTGTTTGCTCTTTTCAGGAGTGAGGCGGGTCTCCTTGAATTTGTCGTGCTCTCTTCCGGATACCATGCCGACGTAATCGGCCTCCTTGTAATGCTTTTCTGAGGGAATGTTCACCGTGAATGCCCCTGTCTCTTTGATGTTGTGGTAACTAAGCGTCGCCTCACGCAGAGATACGCTGATGCACGGGGGTTTGCTAGATGATATCCCTCCCCAGGCGGCAGTCATGATATTAGGCCTGCCGTCGGAGCCGTATGTTCCGATGACGAGCACCGGAGACGGGACCAATAACGGTTGGGCTGGAAGGGATAGTCTCATTTTGATCCCCCTATTTTCTGCCCTGCACTTTTATGCCTATGACCGAGGGTGCGGCCTTTAAGAGTTCTTCTTTGGTCAATCCAAGTTTATCGAATATCTCTTTTACGGAAGGGTCGTCCGCGGAGTCCAGCGGGAAAGGCTCCTCTTTCACTATTTTTACATCCTTGAATCCTGCCTTCTTTATCCCCGACAAGTATTCTTCCTTGGTTATAGCACCGGCTATGCAGCCAGCGTATGCCGCAACCGATTCGCGCAATTCTTCGGGAAGCTCTTTTGAAAGGGTCATATCCGAGACCATGAACCTGCCCCCAAATTTAAGCACCCGATACATCTCTTTAAAGACCCGCTCCTTATCGGTCGAAAGATTGATCACGCAGTTCGAGATCACGGCATCCACAGACTCATCGTCCACCGGGAGCGCTTCAATCATTCCTTCCCTGAATTCGACGTTCTTATAGCCGCCTTTCGATGCGTTCTCCCTCGCCCTCTTCAGCATCTCAGGGGTCATGTCTACGCCGATCACCTTCCCTTTTGGCCCGACTTTTTTAGCTGCAAGGAAGCAGTCGAAGCCTGCGCCCGATCCGAGATCGAGGATGGTTTCGCCCGCCTTCAAAGAGGCCAGCGCTATCGGGTTCCCGCAGCCCAGTCCGAGGTTCGCCCCCTGCGGCACGGATCCTATGTCTTCATCCGAATAGCCGACCAGCTTGCTTATGTTTTCCGCCGAGACATTAGGGCTGCCGCAGCATGAGCATCCCTGTTTTGCAAAATTTCCGTATCTTTCCTTTACTTGTTCCCTGATAGTGTCCTTTTTCATTTGTTTCACCTTTTAAGATCCTTTAATACTGGTCCCAGGAAATTCTCCGCCATCCTCGACATTTCGTCGGCCTTGACGATTGCTATACAGGAGACCTTTTCCCCGCAGCACAGGCTCACAAGGGACAATTTATCTCCCGGCTTAACGTTCATCTTTTCCCTCAGGTCTTTTGGCAGGACCATCTGGCCCCGCTCATCGACTGAGACGATCGCTTCCACTTTGCAGCAAGTAGAACAGCATTCTCCTGTTTTTTTTGCCATTTTGTTATCTCTATAGAATAATATGAGAATTCAGAGTATAAATATTAATCAGAGAAATCAGAATGGACTAAAAGAGAATGGGATAAACTTTGTTTAGGCCGTTTAAAATACCCGGCCGGCCTTGCGGTTGTGATCGAAGACCCATTCTGCAACACTCCGGGCCTAAATGATTATTCAAAAAATAAAGAAAAATAAGCTTTTTTATAAACTAAGAAGTTAAACCGCTTCTCAAATTATTTATAATCCCTATTTACTAATACGCTAATACTGTTATGACAATTACTGACAAAAAAATTACTCTCCCGGCAGGTGTCGATCCGCAAAAGATCCGGGTCGTGATGATCTGCGAAGCGCTTCCGGAAAATATGGGTGACTACTTTTACTCTTCTACCGACTCGCTCTTTGTAGTAAACATCATTAAAGCTTTTGATGGTGCGGGCGTTATGGTTAAAAATATCAATGACGTTGTCAGAAAAGGCGTATACTTGACCGTTGCGGTTAAAGAACCAAGAAAAGGATTAACGGTCCCCACTGAGGTAATAGAAAAGTACTCTGACTCTCTCGAAGAAGAATTGAGAATGTTTCCCAACACCAGGGCGATCCTATTGATGGGTGATGCGGCTATAAAAGCCCTAAATTGTATTACTCTGAGGGTAAATAAAAAGAGGGCAATACCGGCAGGATCAACTTATAAAATCAGGGGCGGAAAGTTTTTCTTTGGAAACATTCGAGTGTTCCCGTCCTATCTGCCAACCGGGAAGAACTTCCTGATCGAAAAAGCCAAGAGGAAAATGGTGGCAGAAGACATTAGAAATGCCTTCATACTCTTAGAAAAATAATTGTCCGATAATCACCCTCATATCCCTGCAAGCGCATTTTCAAGGTCCTTTCTCAGATCCTCCTTGTTCTCTATCCCGACCGACAGCCGAATCAGGTTGTCTTTTATCCCCCTTCTAAGCCGCTCTTCACGGGATATGGAGCCGTGCGTCATCCTCGGAGGAACCGATATCAAGGATTCTACGCCTCCGAGACTTTCCCCCAGCGTAAAGAGCTTTAATCCCGCGAGGAATTTCTCCGCCGCAGCGGTGTCTCCCTTGAGTTCCAGGCTGATCATAGCTGAAAATCCGTTCATCTGCTTTTTCGCGAGCTTGTGATATTCGTTGTCTTTCAGGCCGGGGTATAGCACTCTTTCAACCTTCGAATGATCCGAGAGGTATTCCGCGATATACTGTGCGTTCTCTTCATGGGCTTTCATCCTCACCGCAAGGGTCTTTAATCCCCTAAGGGTGAGCCATGCGTCCCATGGCCCGGGGACGGCGCCTGTTGCGTTCTGGTAGTATTTTAGTTCGTCATAAAGTTTTGTGTCCGACGTTACTATCGCTCCGCCGATCACGTCGCTGTGACCTGATATGTACTTGGTGGTGCTGTGTACCACGATGTCTGCACCAAGCGTAAGAGGCCTCTGGAAATACGGGCTCGCGAAAGTGTTGTCCACTGCAAGGAGGACGTCTCTTTCATGGGCTGCCTTCGCCAGTTCCTTTATGTCTATTACCTTAAGCAGGGGGTTTGTGGGCGTTTCTATCCAGATAAGTTTTGTGTCCTTGTCTATGAGCTCGATGAACGACTCGGTGTCGTCCCCTTTTGCGATGGCGGAGCTCACGCCGTATCTTTTGAATATCTTTTCCAGCAGACGGTATGTCCCGCCGTATACGTCGCTCCCGGTTATGATGCGGTCTCCCTGGTTCAGGAGCCCGAATACTGCCGTTGTCGCGGCAACTCCCGAAGCAAAAGAAAGCGCGTATCTTCCCTCCTCTAGAGAAGCAAGCGCATTATCGAGCGCCGTCCTCGTGGGATTTGCAGTCCTTGAGTACTCATAACCTTTGTGTTTTCCGATCGCTTCCTGCCTGTAAGTCGACGTCTGATATATAGGCACGTTCACCGCCCCGGTGAGCGCGTCCGGCTCTTGTCCCGCGTGTATCGCTCTTGTTTCAAATTCCATACTGCACCTCTCCATCCAGTTTTTTCTCCCTTGCAAAATGATTCACCAGATCCATTCTTGATATGAATCCAACGGGCTTGCCTGCTCTCTTCACTATTATCCCTGTCGAACCGGACAGAAGAACCCTGTATGCCTCCGATAAATCCGTGTTCTCGTCAAGGCTTGGAAGAGGCTTGCCCATATAATCTGATATGCGCTCTTCTTCATATATCTCGCCCTGGTGCAGGAGGCGCATAAGCGACGTCTCGTTCAGGCTGCCTACGACATTCTCTCCGTCTATCACCGGGAGCTGGGATATCTTGTAGATCTTCATCAGGTTTATGGCCGATACAAGCGTGTCCTCGGGGCTGACCGATATGATGGAAACAAAGTCGCTCTTTTCTTCAAGCACCTGCGAAAGCTTTGTCGCTTGAACGACCGATCCCTCCCAAAAGCCGTTCTCCTTCATCCAGTCATCGGAATATATCTTGTTGATATAATTCCTGCCGGTATCAGGCAGCAAAACGACGATCTTTTTGGGCTCCTGTAGGCGCTGCGCATACTTGAGAGCGGCGGCAACAGCCGTGCCGGAGGACCCCCCTACAAGGAGGCCCTCTTCGCGGGCAAGCCTCCGGGCAGTATTGAACGACTCCTTATCGCTTACGCGGACCATCTCGTCCACGAGCTGCCTGTTAAACGTTTTTGGAATAAAGTCTTCGCCGATCCCTTCGACCTTATAAGACTTCGGCGCATCGCCTGACAAAATCGAACCCTCAGGATCCGCTCCGACAACAATAATATTTGGATTTTTTTCCTTCAGATATTTTGCAACCCCCGAAATAGTCCCCCCGGTTCCCATGGAGGCGACGAATACGTCTATTTTCCCGTCAAGATCGTCCCATATCTCGGGCCCGGTGGACTGGTAATGCGCGAGGGGATTGTTCTGATTTACAAACTGGCTCGGCCTAAAGGAATTAGGTATCTCCTCTGCCAGCCTGTCTGCGACCCCGTTATAGCTCTCAGGCGAATCGGGGGCAACCGATGTGGGGGTGATGATGACCTCCGCGCCGTAAGCCTTGAGGAGGTTTATCTTGTCCAGGCTCATCTTGTCCGGGAGGACGAATATGCACCTGTAGCCCCGGACCGAGGCCGCGAGTGCAAGGCCCACGCCGGTATTCCCGGCGGTGGCTTCTATGATCGTTCCACCCGGACGCAGGGACCCATCCTTCTCCGCGGCTTCGATCATCGAAAGCGCTGTCCTGTCTTTCACGCTTCCCCCGGGGTTGAGGAATTCAGCTTTCACGTATATCTCGGACTTAACGTCTTTTGACACGTTATTCAACTTTATCATAGGCGTTCGGCCTATCGCATTAAGGATGTTATTGTAAAACATAAGTACCACGCTCATATTGTCGATCTATGGTTCGGAAAAAACGGAAAACGTATATCAGTCTAATAGAAGTCTGTGTCCTATGTGCCGTTAAAGGCTACAGGGACATTCGCTACAGCGGAATGCGCGTGGGCGCGACGGAATGCTTGGATATAAGTCCATCATGAAATAAATTAACGATTGTTAACTATTTGGCAGGACAAGTATAAAAACCAGGCGGTTTTTTTGTTCCGTTCTGGTTAAAGTGCTTGGTATGTGTTCTGAGTTTGAGGTATTACTTATCTTTCATTATATGCCATAATTTCTTTCATAACTGTATATGCATTAATGCATAATTATATGACTACAATATTTATATAAGAATATCAAATAAAATAACTTGTTTATTAAAAATCGGCAGAATACTGCGGGCTTTAGCCCGCAGATGCCGTGCACGGCATGTGCCTACGGGCACAGAATGCCTAATCGTGCCGATTTTTAAGTGCCAGCAGGCATGCCTTTAGGCACATACTCCGGCTTTCAAGCCGGAGTATTTGATTTTCTTTGGAAAAAATGAAAAGCGTCGACAACACAACGGGAAAGACCGGGCACGTCACTCACCTGGAGTGCCTGAACTGCGGCGAAAAATATTCTCTCGAAAAACTCAAGAGCGATCAGGGCACGACGCTTGAGAACGTGTGCTACGATGTCTGCATGGGTCCTCTTGACGTGCGATACGATTACGAACGGATCAGGAGCATCCTTTCAGAGAACGTACTGCGGCGCAGGCCGGATACCCTGTATAAATTGAAAGAGCTTTTGCCCGTAAACGAGATACTAGCGGGAAAAGACCTAACATACACCCCGCTTGTCAGATCAAAGGAGATAGGCGACGAACTGGGGATAGAATTGTACTATAAGCTGGACTCGGAAACCGCTTATACCAGATCCTTCAAGGATCGTCCCGTTGCGCTTGCATTCAACAAAGCCCTTGAGACCGGATATGAAAATGTGTTTGTTGCATCCACCGGGAACCTTGCGATATCAAGCGCGTACTATGCAAAAAAGTACGGCATCGCCTGCAGGGTCTATGTCCCAAAGAGCCTGGGTGAAGTGAAAAAGGATGCGATACGCCAGTATCTATCCAGTCCAAAGGACCTCATCGAATACGACGGCAATTACGACGAAACGAACGTCGCGGCTATAAGCGACTGCGAAAAAGCGAACGAAGCAGAGATAAAAGAACTTGGTAGGAGAAAAACGTTCGTTCCGAATAGCGGTTTTAGGCCCTACTACAAGGAGGGATCCAAGACGTCCGGAACAGAGATCGCGCTGCAGTTAAAAGAAAAAACAGACAGCGGGATAAACCTGGTATACCCCCTTGGCAGCGGCGCATTATTCTGCTCCGCGTACAAGGGAATAGGCGAGCTGAAGAAATTGGGCCTCTTTGATAACGACGTGCGGATGTGGGGCGCCCAACCGGAAGACTGCTCCCCGATAATAGACGCCGTACCCTCCGGCGTGATCGCGCCACTGAAAAAAGCCGAAACGATCGCAAAGAGCATCGCGATCGGAAACCCGGGAAGCGGCTACCAGGCTCTGAGCGTGATAAAAGACAGCTGCGGCGGCGGATGGAAGGTTTCAGAAAAAGAGATCTTTCAGAGGACATTGGACCTGTATTACAGGGAAGACATATTCTCGCAGTTCGTCGGCGGGGTGACGCTTGCCGGGATCGTCAGGGGAGTTGCGCGCGGCGATCTGAAAGAAGGAAGCGTCGTCGTTGCGAACATAACCGGCACTGGGAGGAACCGCATCGAAGACGACCTGCTTGAATACGGGAAGAGATTCGGGCTGGAATCCGAAGCCAAGGGAATCATAGACGAGACGCGGGGTTACAAGCTGAAAATAAGGGACCGAGCGCTGGAAATATACCCCTGAAACACCTTTATCGTCTGGACTGGTCAGGCGATGTTATGCTGAATAGAATAATTTTATTCCCATAATATTTATGCCGGACTATCCCTATTTTATTCTTAACGATTGTTAACTTAAAATGACTTTGATACACATACCGACACCCCTGCGCAAGTTCACGAAGGGCGAGAGCGCGATAGATGGCACAGGCGGGACCGTTAAAGAGCTGCTGGACGACCTGAAGAAGAATTATCCCGAACTGTCCGGGAGATTGCTCGACGAAAAGGGAGAGGTCAGAAAATTCCTGAACGTATACGTGAACAAGGACGACATCCGGTTCCTGAAAGGGCTCGGGACCGAGATAAAAGAGACCGACGGGATATCGATCGTACCCGCTATCGCAGGCGGATGAGATAATGGCGGAATACACAGAAGAACAGATCAAAAGGTACAGCAGGCACATACTCCTTCCGGAAATCGGGGGAAAGGGCCAGAAGAAGCTGAATACTGCGAAGGTGCTGGTCATAGGAGCGGGCGGCCTTGGGTGTCCCGCGATAGTGTATCTTGCGGCCGCAGGCATCGGGAAGATCGGCGTAGCAGACATGGATTCCGTGGATCTGAGCAACCTGCAAAGACAGATATTGCACACGACAAAAGACGTCGGCAAATTAAAAACGGTGTCTGCAGCGGAGAAGATCAATGCCCTGAACCCGGACGTGGAAGTAGTTTCGTACAATGAACGGATCACTTCGGAAAATGTCCTGGAGATAATACGGGGCTACGACGTCGTCATAGACGGATGCGACAATTTCCCGACAAGATACCTTGTGAACGACGCATGTGTCTTCGAGAGAAAGCCCCTGATACACGGCGCACTCTTCAGATTCGAGGGAGAGGTATCGACGATCATCCCGTATGACGGTCCGTGTTACCGGTGCCTGTTCCACGAGCCTCCGCCGCCGGGACTGGTGCCAAGCTGCCATGAAGCAGGCGTGCTGGGGGTGCTTCCGGGCGTAATAGGCGTGCTGCAGGCAACGGAGGCGGTCAAATACATTTTAAAGATTGGGAACCTCCTGAAGGGTAGAATGCTCTTATACGATGCGCTGAGCATGGAATTTAGGGAGGTAAACGTTCCGAGGGACCCGGGTTGCCCGGTCTGCGGGAATAATCCGACAATTACAAAACTGATAGATTATGAAGAATTTTGCGGATTAAGGAAAAAAGAGTGAAGGTGCTTGCATGGCTGAAAAAATAGACTATAACGACTTGAAAAAAGGCGGCGTTTTGCAGCAGCGCCAGCCGGGTTACCTGATAGTGCGGCTGCGCAACATTTGGGGCAGGATCGATGCGGATAAGCTTCCCAAGATACAGGAAATAGCCCAGAAATACGGGCGGGGCTACGTAAGATGCACGACAATGCAGGGAATAGAGATCCCCTGGATAAAATACGACGACGTATCCCAGGTGCGAAAAGAATTGCGCGAAGCGGGACTACTGCACGGCGCATGCGGTCCCAGGGTGCGCACGATAGTTGCGTGTTCCGGGGGCTCGCTTTGCAAATACGGCCTGTTCGACAATGAAAAGATCGCGCATAAGCTGGACGATGCGTTCTTCGGCAAGGAGGAACTAAAGTTTAAAACCAAGATAAGCGTTGCCTGCTGCCCTAATTCATGCTCCATGCCGAGAGCCCACGATATCGGTTTGATAGGCCGCGTCAAGGTGGAAATCGACGAAAGCGTATGCACCGGATGCGGCGCATGCGCCGAGATATGCAAGCCCAAGGCGATCGAGATAGACGGGGGCAGGGCAAAATTGGATGAATCAAAATGCAATGACTGCGGCAAATGCCTCCATGCGTGTCCCTTTAATGCATGGAAAGAAGTGAAGCGGGGATTCGACGTATACGCAGGCGGAAAGATGGGGGGCGAAGCGCAGCTTGGCGTATTGGTGCTGCGTTACGTGCCAGTAGACGAGTTAGTTGAAAAGATCGAAAGATGCCTCAAGGTCTTGTCGGAGCACGGGAAACCCGGCGAACGGCTCGGTGCGCTGATAAACAGGCAGGGCCTTGAGTGGTACAAAAAACAGTTGGCTTAATATGCATTATCCATTGTTTATCGACCTTGCGGGAAAGGAGGTACTGGTCGCAGGCGGGGGAAAGATAGCCACGCGCCGGGCTCTTGTTTTGCACGAGAACGGCGCAAGAGTTACGGTGGTCTCCAAAGGATTTTCCAAAGAGTTAAAAGCAAACAAAGACATCCGGCTCATAAAAAAGGACCTTCGAAACGAGGGATTCGACCTTTCACCTTACTTTTTGGTAGTGACCGCGACCGACGACTCAAAAGTAAATGAGGGCTTGGGCGTAAGAGCAAAAAAGAACAAGATCCTCATCAACCGCGCGGATAAATGCGAAGCAGGAGACGTTATAATCCCTGCGACTGCCGACGTGCGCGGCCACCCGATCGCATTCACGACGCTCGGGAAAGACCCGAAACTAGCAAAAGAAATAAAAACCCTGATAGAAAATGCAATTCCCAAAAACGCGGATGAGAAGGCTCCGGAGCAGTGAGCGGATAAGAGACCTTGTAAGCGAGGTATCATTGTCTGAAAAAAATTTCATTTACCCGATCTTCGTAAAAGAGGGAATAAGCAAAAAGGAGCCTATAGCGCGCATGCCCGGGCAATTCCGCTACCCTCTGGACGACCTGGGCGAGGTGATAGGACGCTGCGAGGATGCCGGCATATCCGGGGTTCTGCTCTTCGGAGTCCCAAAAGACAAGGATGCGGCAGGTTCACAGGCATACAAGAGGGATGGCGTGGTCCAGGGCGCGATAAAGAAAATAAAGGAATTATCAGACATTGCGGTTTTTTCCGACGTCTGCCTGTGCCAGTATACCCAGCACGGGCACTGCGGGGTCCTGGATGGAATGAATGTTGATAATGATCGAACGCTCGAACTGTTGAAAAAGATTGCGGTCTCTCACGCTAGGTCCGGAGCGGATTATGTTGCCCCCTCCGCCATGATGGACGGACAGGTTGCGGCGATCCGCGAAGCCCTTGACAAAGAGGGGTTCAACGACACAGGGATCATGTCTTATTCTGCGAAATTCGCGTCATCATTTTATTCGCCCTTCAGGGAGGCGGCAGGCTCCGCGCCGCAATTCGGGGACCGCAAGAGCTACCAGATGGACTATCGTTCTCCATCGCAGGCTTTAAGGGAGATAGAATTGGACATAAACGAAGGCGCAGACATCATATTGGTAAAACCAGCGCTTCCGTGCCTTGACATAATCCAAAAGGCCAAAGAGAAATACAATGTGCCGCTTGCGGCATACCAGGTAAGCGGGGAATACTCGCTCCTCAAATCAGGCATTCTCGACAAGGAAGCATTGCATGAGTCCCTGACAGCGATAAAGCGCGCAGGCGCAGACATCATCATCAGCTACGCAGCACTCGAATTAGGCGAACTAATATGAACGATCTTATCATCGGAGCAAGGGAAAGTCCCCTTGCGCTAAAACAGGTGGAGTTATTTACCGGGGAATACGGAGTCACAGGCAGTCTAAAGAAAATAAAGACCCTGGGAGACAAAGGGGCGCATGGAGTAATTGACCAATTCACAAGAGAGCTTGATTTGGCATTGCTAGATAATACGATTGATCTTGCCGTACATTCGCTGAAGGACATTCCCGTGGAGTTCCCGGAAGGCCTGGAGATAGCGGCCGTTTGCGAGAGGGGCGATCCAAGGGACTGCCTCATCACAAGGAACGGAGTGAATCTAAACGGCCTGCCCGCCGAAGCTGTCGTCGGCACGTGCAGTGAACGGAGGAACGCGGAACTTTTGAACCTGAGAAGCGACCTGAAACCCAAACCCATCAGGGGCAATATCGGGACGAGGCTGGACCAACTCGACTCGGGGGAGTACGACGCCATAGTACTTGCAAAATGCGCATTAGACCGGCTAGATCAGCAGAAGCGTATCGCCCAGGTATTCAGGCTGAGCGAGATGGTTCCAGCGGCGGGACAGGGGGCGATAGCGATCGTAAAGCGGAAAAGCGATTCATTCGGTTTCCTGAAAAAGTCGACAGGCTACACCTGCTGCATGCTTGAGCGGGAGTTCATAAAAGGCCTCGGGGGATGCAGGAACCCGGTAGGCGCCTATTGTTCGTATAGCAGAACGGAATACTCGCTGACCGGACTAATCTATAAAGACGGCGCGAGGAGGGTGCCCAGGTTTGTCGGGCACCCTGAAAAGATCGAAAAGGATATCAAAGCATGGAAGGCAGAGTTTATCTGATCGGGTGCGGGTTAAAAAAAGAGCACCTGACTATGGAGGCGGAGGACGCCATAAAAGAATGCGATACGGTCCTTTATGACCGGTTGATGGACAACTCCATCCTGGAATTGTTCCCCGGAGAAAAGATATACGTTGGAAAGGAGAAGGGAGAGAGCCTAAAACAGGATGCGATAAATAAACTCCTTCTCTCCAAGGCAAAAGAGGGAAAAACCGTCGGGAGACTGAAAGCAGGCGATCCATTCCTGTTCGCGAGAGGGTTTGAAGAATTAAGTTTCTTGAAAGAGAATGGCATCGGGGTAAAGGTGTTCCCAGGGTTAAGCGCTTTTTCCATTCTATCTGCTTTGAATATTCCGCTCACGCACAGGAAATATTCATCATCCGTAAGCCTTATAACCGGTTCGAAAGCGAAAGCAGGCGGATCCAATTACCTCGGCCTGGATGCGGACACGCTGGTATTCTACATGCCTGTTTCGAACCTTGAAAAGATAGTAGAAAAGGTATTGGAGAAAAAAGACAGAAAAACAAGATGCCTGATAGTAGAAAACGCATGCAGGGAAGATTACTGGATGATCGACGGGTCCCTGGAGAATATCGTCGACCTGGCAAGAGAAGCAGTTATCGAGCCTCCGTCCCTTCTTGTGATAGGGAATGTTCTGAAGCTTAGGGCGCTTGACCTGAAAGGAAAAAATGTGCTTTCATTCAGACAGAAAAGCCGGGAAAAAGAGACACGGGACGCTTTTCGAAAATTGGGTGCAAAGGTAGTGAACGTTCCTGTGCTTGATGTCAGATACCGAAACTTCGATATTCCCAAGGCGGACGTATACGCTTTTACTTCGATCAACGCCGTGCGGTCCGTCCTCTCAAGGTATAACATACACGGATCGTTCGTTGCCATCGGCAAACGGACTCAAAAGGAAATTGCAAAATACAAAAAGAGATCAACCGTGCCGGACATGCAGACCTCAACCGGCCTGGAAAAATTCCTGGAGGAGAGATACGCCGGAAAAGAAATCTGCGTGTTCTGCTCGCAGATGTCCAGGATAAAAAAATTCCGAAAAATAGCCGCCTACGACGTGCGTTTTAGAACGATCGACGGCCTGAAAGAAAAACTCGCAGCTGCGGACGTCGTTTATTTTTCGAGTGCCGAGATTTTGAGCAGCGTATGCGGACAGATCGGAAAAGATGAATTGAACAAGCATGTTATCCTTGTTATCGGGCCTGCAACCTGCAAAAAGGCAAAGGAACTCGGTGTCAAGGTCGATCACATGCTGGAAAATCCGGAGATATGAATAATGATCTATAACATTAGAACCAGTTACAGGGACTGCCAGCCGGAAGAACTCGGAACCAGAGCAGGGAACCTCAGGGAGTACATAGAAAGAGTCGGCCCTGCAGACTATGTTCCATTGTTCACCTGTAACCGGGCGGAAGTATATTCAACGAACCCCCTCGGCGGTACGGATGTTAACGGATTTATTTCGGGCGCAGGCGTCCCCGCAATAGAACACCTCTTTCGTGTCGCATGCGGGCTGGACTCGATGACCCTCGGGGAAACAGAGATACTTGCGCAGGTTAAGCGGGCGCATGAAGGCGCCCTGGAAAGCGGGCACTGCTCAGAGCGTTTGTCTGGCATCTTTGATTCGGCAATAAAGCTCGGCAGAAAAGCAAGGTCCAGAACCCAGATCTCGCACGGCAAGACCTCTCTTGCATCGATAGCCGTAGACGATGTACTCTCAGAGAAGTACGCGGAAAAATATGATACAAGTAAGATCCTTGTCATCGGTTCGGGCATGATCGCAGGTAAGCTCGCAGCGGCACTAAAAAATAAAAAGATCGAAACCATCTTTATCTCTAACAGGCATTATGATAAAGCGCAGGAGCTTGCAGTTAGGGTGGGAGGGCAGGCGTTTGATCTGGAGAAACTCCCGGAACTGCTGGACGCAGTCCAGGTGGTTTTCTGCGCAACCTCGGCGCCTCATGCGATAATAAATCAAGGGATGATCCCGAAAAACAGAAGAATATTATTCGTTGACCTGGGGGTTCCATACAACGTTTTCCTGGAAGCGGAAAATTCAGTCGACATAGAAGTGCTGCGGCTTGATTATTTCATGGAACAAATCAGGGAGAGTTATAAACGCAAAGAATCTGAAATAAAGATAGTCGAAAAAATGATAGACGATGAAATCAAAAGACTCTAATTCAAGGAAGCTTTTTGCAGAAGCGAAAAAATACATCCCCGGGGGAGTGAACAGTCCGGTCCGGGCATTCAAAGAGGTTGACGGGGAGCCTGTATTCATCAGAAAGGCAAGCGGCGCCATTCTGTATGACGTCGACGGAAACAAGTATGTAGACCTGGTATGCTCGTACGGGGCGCTGATCCTCGGACACGCCCGCCCGGAAGTGATCGGAGCGGCCCGTAGAACGTTAAGATACGGGACGAATTACAGCGCGCCTACGCAGATCGAGATCGCTATGGCAAAAGAGATCGCAGGCAGCGTAAAATCGATCGAGAAAGTCCGGATGGTCAATTCCGGGACCGAGGCTACGATGTCTGCCATCCGGCTAGCCCGCGGCTACACCGGCAAAGACAAAATAATAAAGTTCGATGGATGCTACCACGGCCATGTCGATTCGCTGCTGGTAAAACCGGGTTCTGGAGCTTTGACGCTGTCCCTCCCGGACAGCAGCGGCATACCTGCGGGCGTCGTAGAAAATACAATCTCCGTGCCATATAACGACCTGGATGCATTCGAAAAAACGGTAAAAAAGGAGAAGGAAAACCTTGCATGCGTGATCGTCGAGCCCGTAGCCGGGAACATGGGCGTAGTCCCGCCCAAGGATGGATTTCTTGCAGGTCTGCGGGAGATAACGGAGGACCATGATGTCCTCCTAATATTTGACGAAGTCATAACCGGATACCGGCTGTGCTACGGCGGGGCGCAGGATCACTATAAAGTATATCCCGATATTACCTGCCTGGGAAAGATCATCGGCGGCGGATTCCCTGTAGGTGCATACGGCGGGCGGGCGGACATAATGGATCAAGTCGCACCCGACGGCCCTGTTTATCAGGCCGGGACGTTGTCCGGGAACCCGGTAGCATTGTCTGCGGGCCTCTCTACGCTTGGCATCCTAAAGAGGAAGGGCGTATACGGAAAACTTGAGAAAAATGCAGGGAAGCTGAAAAAAGGGATAACGGAATTGGCCGAAGAAAACCGGGTGGACGTGCAAGTCGCCGGGGAAGGGTCCATGTTTTGCATATTCTTTTCGCCCGATGCCGTGCATGATGTTGTCAGCGCGAAAAGAGCGGACAAGAAAAAATACAGTATCTTCTTTAACTCGATGCTGGATGACGGGTTATATCTGCCTCCCGGTCAGTTTGAATCCTTGTTCCTTTCAACCGCGCATGTTCGAGGCGACTTGGACAAGATACTGGAAGCGTGCGGCGAAGGGTTTAAAGAGGTGAGCAGGCTGACAAAATGAAAGATAAAAGAACGTTGGATCTAAGACGCGAAATATGCCCGATGACTTTCGTAAAGGCAAAGCTCGCGATAGAGGAATTGGATGCAGGAGACGTCATGGAAGTTCTCCTGGGCAGCCCGTCAGCCCTTGAGAATGTCCCCCGCAGCCTGAAAGACGAAGGACACCAGATACTTGAAATAAAAAAGCTGTCCGATAAAGACTGGAGCGTTCTTGTCAAGAAGAACTGACGATCTGAGTGCGGTTAAATAATCATGTTGAATAAAGGAACCATATTTGCTGGGGTAACATTATTGTCTTTGGTCGTTTCTTTTTTTCTGGATCGCGACAAGACTGTGAAAGGCATGCGCATTGGCATAAAAATGTTCTTTAGCATACTAAATCCTTATCTGAACATTCTGATACTTATAAGCGTCGTCATGTTTTTCCTGTCGGATTCCCTGGTCGTAAAATATCTTGGCCCTGATTCAGGGATAATGGGGCTTGTGGTCGCTGCTCTCATCGGGTCTATTGCTTTGATCCCTGCCTTTGTAACCTACCCGGTCGCAAGCAGGCTTCTAAGCCAGGGGGCTACCTATTCGGTGGTTGCGGTTTTTATGTCGACCCTGATGTTAGTTGGAGTTCTCACCCTTCCATTGGAGATAAAGTACTTTGGAAGAAAGGCAGCTTTATGGAGGAACGCCCTGAATTTTTTGGCATCCCTCGCAATAGGCCTTCTGACTGGTTTTCTTATGGGGGCGATACAATGAGGAAAGCCATAAAAGATTATTTCTGGATAATTTTATTCCTGTCGTTCTCGGTAATATCAAACTATGTAGGCTTCAAGCCCGGACAATCGGTATACTCCAACTTTATGGAATTCCTTGTGGATATGCTTTCATTTATCCCGTTCATCTACCTCTTAGTCGGCTTATTCGATGTATGGGTTCCCAAAGAACAGATCGAAAAACATCTCGGAAAACGCTCCGGGATAAAAGGCATCCTGTTAGCGTTATTGCTCGCCATGCTCCAGGCGGGTCCCCTGTTCGGCGCATTTCCCGTAGCTTATGTCCTCTACAAGAAAAACGCGAGCGCAAGAAACATCTTCATGTACCTGGGGGCGTTTTCAACGGTGAAACTGCATATGCTGGGAATGGAAATAGGCTTCCTCGGGATTGAGTTCACGTTGATAAGAACCCTCTCCACGTTACCTTTTATAATAGCGATCGCTCTATTGATGGAAAAAATCGTCGGAAAAGACTTTAGAATATGCAGCGAATAAAAAGAGACAGGCGCCTATACTTTAATCAAAAATGACCATCAGAAAAGCCCGCCAGACGGACCTGGATGATATACTGTCACTCCTGGGCATGGTCGATCTCCCGGGAGAAGGCGTTTCCGAGAACCTGGAAAATTTCTTTGTTTGCATGCATGACAGAACGATCATCGGATGCATCGGCCTGAGGATCCGCGGGAAAAGCGGATTGATGCGCTCTCTTGCAGTTAGTCCGGAGCACCGGGGAAAAGGGATCGGAAATGCTCTGATCCGGAAAATATTCAGTTACGCAAAAGATAATAAGATATCCGATCTCTATTTGCTGACGACAACTGCGGAGGAATATTATGCCAGGTACGGTTTTGCCAGGATACAAAGGGACGCGGTTGATCCGCATATGCTGGACGCTCCGGAATTTAAATCCGTCTGCGCGCAGGCTGCGGTTTGCATGAAGAAAGGGTTGTAGGAGGCATCTGGAACACCTTTTTGCATTCCCGATCAGATCCTGAAATTCTCGGAACCATAATTCTGGTATATCCTTCCGGACCCGGCGGAGAATTTTAGAACGCAATAATCCGGGTCTGTTTTTCCCTTCGGGTAATACGTCTCGTCTCCGTCCCTCCAGATCCTATCCTTCGTTTCCTGGTCCTCCAAAACCTTCATCTCGCCCCGCAGCATGACTCCTCTGAAAAATCTTGCGTCAAAGAAATAGATAGCGGATTTCGGATTCTTCTTGTACTGCCCCACGCGCATGGAAGACGTATTTGTCGTAAAGTAAAACTCTTTCACGCCGTGCATCTCCCTGGGCGATAGCATCGCCTTCAAATTCGGGTAACCCTCCTCGTCGACGGAGCCGATGATCGCCTTGCCGCTACTTTCGATTATCGACAACGCCGTCCTAGTATGATCCTTTGTCATAATGTGTTGTTACCTCTTTTTTCCCCGCAACTATAACAATATCCTTTATGAACGCAAATAGTACCGCCGCATCTGGAACAAGACCATCTTATTTTTTCATTCTTAATAAATTTTCTTATCCCGTTTTTCTTAATGTATTCGAGGTTTTCGATTTCGCTCATATTGTATCTGGTCCGGTATCTTTTGTCCAAATGTTTCAGGTTCTTGCAGGGATATTTTTCGCATTCAAAACAAAACTTTGCTATGCCTTTTTGAATAACTACGCAGTTTCTGATCTTGCATCTTGCAATGCTGACCGGCTCTTTTGCACTAAATAATCTGCATCCCGGGCACTTATTTTTTTCCCGCAAGAAAGCTGTGCAGATACCGCAGTTCATGCCGCAGGGAGCGATAAAAGATGAGTTCATAGTGTCTCTCTATTGTCGTAGTCTTTCATCATTCTTTTTCCGTTTCAATTTTTGACATGTCGATTCCGATCCGGGCTCGTTCCTCTCTTTCAGAGACCCGGTAGTTTTTTTGGTCTTATTAGTTATTGTTATGCTCCCCATAAATAAACCCTCCTGCATAGGCTCCGGTCAATCGCCTGGCCTTGCTTTCGCATATTTTTCGCCAGTCCATCCGGATCCTTATATGCAAATATGCATATTTTTATTCCTATATTATTTATATCTGACTATCAGAATAATAACAATTGTTAATAGTTAACGATTGTTAATACAAGGTGGAAAAAAGATGACAGGAAAAACCAAGGCAGGGAAAACAGGAAAAGAGCCGGCGTATGCCGGCGTCGACGTTGGATCGCTGGCGACGAAATCCGTGATCATATCCAACGGGAGCATAATCGGTTCAAGCCTTATCAGGACGGGGATAAACACCGAAGAGAACGGCCTGCTCGCCCTGCAGAAAGCGCTGGACGACGCGAAGATCGACCGGGAAGACGTGAAGTATATTGTCGCTACAGGCTACGGGAGGATATCTGCGCCTTATGCGAACAAGACCGTTACCGAGATAACCTGCCATGCTAAGGGCGCGCACTATTTACACCCGGGCACGAGGACGATAATCGACATGGGCGGACAGGACTGCAAGGCGATCCGCCTGGACAAGGACGGGAATGTTACCGACTTTGCGATGAACGACAAGTGCGCTGCGGGAACCGGGAGATTCCTGGAAGTGATGGCGAACGTTTTCAAGATTGAATTGGAAGAACTCGGGCCCCTGGCATTGAGCGCCAAAGAGATCGTCCCAATGAGCAGTACCTGTACTGTGTTCGCAGAATCCGAGACCATCTCCCTGCTCGCAAGAGGGGAGAAGCCGGAGAACATAATCAAGGGGATACATCACGCGATCTCCAACAGGGTCGCAGGGATGTTTTCCCGTGTGGGAGTCGAAAGCGACGTCTTCTTCTCCGGAGGCGTTGCGAAGAACATAGGGATGAAGACTGCGCTGGAAGATGTGCTGAAAGCAAAGATCGTCGCCCCCGAATACGATCCCCAGTTGGTCGGCGCATTGGGCGCTGCAGTGCTTGCAAAAACATACGGTTCGAGGTTGTGAAGATGACTCTTAAAACTTTAAAGAAGATAGAGAAGGCCTTGTCCGACAGGCCCAAAGAAATAGAAGCGGCCCGCAAGAACGGATCAAAGGTCGTAGGCTGGTTTAATTACAATATCCCTGAAGAATTGATTCACTCTCTTGGGCTCATTCCTATCCGGCTGGGCCTTGGAGGGGACGACCGGCTGGTCGAGATAGGCGCAAGGTATGTCTCGACGAAGAATTGCGTCTTTGTAAGGGAGAGCGTGGGTCTCTTTGCGGAGAACCAGGATCCATACATCAAGAATTCCGATCTTGTGGCCATAGACTCGTCATGCATCCAGTTCTACCGGGTGTCTGAACTCATCACATACTATTTCAAGGTGAATACTCTCGTTCTTGGCGTTCCCAGGAATTTCTATTTGCCGGAGGGCCGGGAATATTTCGAGAAAGAGCTTGAGTCCTTTGCGCAGAAACTGGAGGAATTCGCAGGAAAAAAGATCGAAGCAAAGAAGCTTGAGGCGTCTGTTAAATTATACAACGGCATAAGGTATGCGATCAAGGAACTATACAAGTACCCGGCTGCAGATAATCCCCCTATAAAATGGCGCGAGGTTTTCGAGGTCGTGCACGCGGGTAATTTTCTTGACAGAAAGCAGTATCTTGCGCTGTTGCAGGAGCTGCTGAACGAGCTAAAAGAGACTCGTAAGGCTATAACCATAAGCACATCAGACGACGAAGCTCGCATCCTTGTATCCGGGAGCATCATCCCGCCGGGGGATACGAAGCTTATCGACATCATCGAGCAGGTCGGCGGCAGGATCGTCGGAGACGATCTGTGGTCCGGTCTGAATCCATTCCTCGACCTGGAAGTGAAGACACCGACCGTCAAGGGAATAGCGCAGGCGTATCTGAACCGCGTTCCGCATGCTGCGCTTCCGTATTTGGACCTGGAGACCGACAAGAGGCTCAAGAACCTAAAGAAGCTGATAAAGGAATTCAAGGCACAGGGCGTTATCTACCACACGCTCAGGTACTGCGATCCTTACACCTTCAAGGCGAACGAGACAAAGGACGTGCTGAAAAAAGAAGGCATACCCCTGCTTGAAATACACACGGAGTACGCCGGTTCCGACGTCGAAGCGATCAGGACGAGGGTGGAAGCGTTCGTGGAACTGATAAAGAACAAAAACCTTTTGGAGGCTTCAGCATGAGCGCAGACACGTTGTTTCGTTATCCGGAATCGGTTGAGCTGGCCTTTACCGCAACGGATGGCCTGGATTTTTCCGACGGGAGACACGTATCCTCTGATGATATCTGGGAATACATGACCGTTGAAGCCCCGAGGAGGTTTCCTCATTCCTTTGATACGAACGTCTATTTTAGGACCATATCAAAGGATGCCGATTTTTTTTCCGGGATCAAGCGAAACTATCTAAACCTGTCTTTAAGGGATCGGCTCCTATCCGCCCGGGAAAAAGGCGTTCCCATAGTCCTCGTGCAGGGGGGCCAGACGGTCGAACCATACTATGCGGCAGGCGGGATACCCCTGCGGCCCGGATTCGTATTGCAGTGGGCGCGGAACATGGTTGAAGGCCTGAGCACAAGGCAGTCCAATCTGCGCGGGATGTACTTCCTCGAAGACGGGAGGCGTAATCTCACGATCGAAGCATGCGGACAGATATCGGCTCATGCGGCAGTGCAGGAGAACATCGCGCCTGTCGATTTCGTCGCCCCGTACCTCTGCCTGAGGTGCTCCGACATGGCATATCTCGTGGAATCCCACAGGCACGGGAAACGAAACGTTCCAACGTATCTTGTGGATCACCCGATACCCGGCGGGAGCAGCGGTCTGGAAGCGAGGGCGGACTGTCTTGCGGGCGAACTGGAGACATTGACCGGCAGGATAAGCGGGCTATCGCATAGAACCGTGTCCGACGACATCCTCCGCGAGGAAATAAAGCGCGAGAATGCGGCAAGGGAACTGGTGCGAGACTGCTACCGGATATGGTGGTCTGCGAAAGTCCCGCCGACCAACAGCATCGATCATTCCGGCATAGTGCCTTTCGGCGTGGACGGGTGCGGCGATTTTACTGCGGCAACCCAGGTACTCAAGTCCACCCGCACAGAATTAAGGCGGCGGGTGAAGGACGGCGTGTTAGGCGCGGGGCTCGTGGACGATCCTGCAAGGCTCTACATCTGCGGCTCGTGCGTCGGCCCGAATCCCGGCCGCGTAGACGACGCGGGGGGCGTCATAGTCGGAAAGGACGATTTCTGGAGCGAGGCATCCGTGCATGTAAAAGAAACGGGGGACCCGTATGAGAACCTGGCCGATGCGATCCTGTCTTTTCCCTACGAGCTGACAACTGAGGAAAGGGCGAAATGGACCGCAGAGCAGGTGAAAAAGTCGAGAGCGGACGGCGTTATATTCATGTACAACTGGGGATGCAACTATCAGACCGCGATTGCGAGGATGATGGCGGACATAATCAAGGAAGAGGCGCACGTTCCCTCGATCTATATCGAAGTCGAACTCACGTCCGCCGAGGGCCTTGAGCAGTCGCACAACAGGGTCGAATCGTTCATCGAGATGATAAGCAACTAAAGAGACAAGAGGAAAAAAATGAGCAGTACAAATATATTCAGTTATCCTGAAGAACTGGAATCCAAATACATAGAAAAAGAGGGGATAGCCTACAGGGACGGAACGCATGTTACGTCATCCGAGATATGGAAATTCATGACCGGCGTTGCGCCTAAAAGGTTCCCGTACGCTTTTAATACGAGCACCTCATACATAGGCAGGCTCTCGGAAGACGTAGACGAGAATTTTTTATCAGGTATCAGCAGGAGCTATCTGACGCTTACTATGAAGGATCGTCTTCTGAATGCACACGATAAGAAAGGCGTTCCCATCGTTTTGATACAGGGAGGCCAGCCTATGGAACCGTATTTTGCCGCAGGGGGAATATCGCTTCGGCCCGGATTCGTGATGCAGTGGGCCGAGAACATGGAGGAGGGACTAAGCCTGAGGCAGGCGGATAACCGCGGCTCGGAAATACTGGAGTCCGGTAGACGGGCGATAACCGTAGAAGCATGCCATCAGATATCGGCGCACGCAGCTATAGACAGCGGGATAGTACCCATCGACCTCATAGCTCCGTACCTGTGTTTGCGCTGCTCGGACATGGCTTATCTTGTGGAATCGCACAGGGGCAAGAACAGCATACCGAGGTATGTCGTAGATCACCCGATCGGGAACGCGGACAAGGGATGGAACGTTGATTATCTGGCGGCGGAGATCCGTACTCTGACAGAGAAGGTTGCCGCATTAGCCAAAAAAGAGGTTTCCGA
This sequence comes from Candidatus Altarchaeia archaeon, assembly GCA_049299895.1. Classification (GTDB taxonomy): domain Archaea; phylum Altiarchaeota; class Altiarchaeia; order IMC4; family QMZM01; genus CAIYYO01. The sequence continues at coordinate 15,361 of JBAQYF010000019.1, read as the reverse complement.
CGAGGAACTCCGGGAAGAGATAAGACTGCATAACACTATCCGAAGGCTGACAAGAGAATACGTCGATCTATGGTGGTCTGCGCCGGTCCCTCCGACGAACAGCATAGACCATGGAAACATTATCCTGTACGGCAACGAGCCTGCAGGGGATCCTGATGCGACAAAGCAGGTGCTTTCGGAATCTGTTGAAGAGGTCAGGAAGCGTGTGAAAAACTCGGTCAAAGGGAAAGGGGTCGCGGACGATCCTGCACGGCTTTTCATATGCGGCTCATGCGTAGGGCCAAACCCCCGTTCGGTAGAAAAGGCGGGCGGAGTACTCATAGGCAAGGACGATAACTGGAGCATCGTAGTTACGGACGTAAAGGAGACAGGCGACCCGTATGAAAATCTTGCACGGGCGGCTCTGTCTTTCCCGTACGAGCAGCCGAGCGTAGAACGCGCGGAGTGGACGGCCGAGCAGGTGAAAAAGTCCAGGGCCGACGGGCTGATATTCATGTACCAGTGGGGCTGCAACTACCAGACGTCCGTTGCGAGACTGATAGCGGACGTCGTTAAAGAGCGCACGGGCATTCCTACGACATCCATCGAAGTCGGGGAACTTGGACGGCTTGAAACATTGGAGCAATCCGATAACAGGGTCGAAGCATTCATAGAGATGCTTCGGTGAAAATGAGCGATAACCGGAGGTAAATAATTCATGACAAAGATTCTGGCGGAAAACATCTCAAAAACGTTTGAGGTCAAAAATAACGGCAAGGGCAAGGCGAACGGGGGATCCGGTTTGCTGGCTTTAAGCGGCGTGAACCTGGAGATAAAAAAAGGCGAGTTCCTTGCATTGGTCGGACCCAGCGGATGCGGCAAATCGACGTTCATGGATATCGTTGCAGGCCTGACACCCCCCGCGGAAGGGGCGGTGTATATCGACGGCAAACCGATCAAAGGGCCTGCGCTGGACCGGGGAGTGGTATTCCAGGGGTATGCATTGTTTCCCTGGAGGACCGTGCAATCCAACATTGAATTCGGCCTGGAGATACAGAAAGTACCAAAGCAAGAACGCAAGAAGATAGCAAAGAAGTATATCACCCTCGTCGGGCTGACAGGATTCGAAGACCGGTATCCCCATGAGTTGTCGGGCGGGATGAAGCAGCGGGTGGCGATAGCAAGGGCTCTTGCATATAATCCGGAGGTTCTCCTGATGGACGAGCCGTTTGGGGCTCTTGATGCCCAGACAAGGGAGATGCTGCAGTTCGAGCTTTTGAGGATAACCCGGGAAACGAACAAAACCGTTCTATTCGTAACGCACAGCATCGACGAAGCCGTGCTGCTCGCAGACCGTGTCGCAATAATGACCGCGAGGCCCGGGAAGATAAAAAGCATCATCGAAGTAAAGATCTCGGATACGAGATTCGACGTAGACTCGGCAGTGAAATCATCCGAGGATTTCCTCGAGACCAGGAACCAGATATGGTATTCCCTTAAAGGGGAAGTAGCCAAAGCGCAGACCCAGGAATATTCGATATGATCAAAAAAAACCGGAGCAAACAAAGCGAGGTAAAATGACAAAGAAAAACGACAAAAGATTCGATTTACGTAAAATATTCGAAAGCACCATTGCGATAATATTGTTCCTTATCGGCTGGGAGATAATCCCGAGGACTGGGCTAGTCAACAGGACCTTTTTACCCCCTATCTCGGAGATCCTGGTATTCCTTGCAGGGATGATTGCTTCCGGGGAACTCCAGAGGCATCTTGAAATAAGCCTTTTCCGCTCATCCCTGGGATTCGCTCTTGCGTTGTTAATTGCAATCCCTCTCGGATTCGCCCTGGGCTGGTTCAAGGAATTAGAGCGATACCTTGATCCTTTGCTCCAGACATTCCGGCAGACTTCAAGTTTTGCATTGTTCCCGCTGTTCATATTGTTCCTGGGCATAGGCGAGGTCTCAAAGATCGCGATAATACTTTACGGCACCCAGTGGCCCATACTCCTGAACACAATCAGCGCGGTAAAGAACGTGGATCCCCTGCTGATAAAATCCGCAAGGTCGATGGGCGTATCGAGACTGGAGCTTTTCAGAAAAGTGGTTCTCCCCGCGGCATTGCCCACGATATTTACCGGGATAAGGCTCGGTGCGGCGTTTGCGGTATTGATCATCGTTGCGGCGGAGATGATGGGCGCAAGCAGCGGGCTGGGATACATCCTCTTAAACTCGCAGTACAACTTCGACATACTGAGGATGTACTCGGCGATAATAACCCTCGCGGTCCTGGGGGTCGCGGTAAATTACATCCTTGTGTGGATCGAAAGAAAGTTTACGGGATGGAAACAGGACGTGGTAACATTTTGAGAGGTTAAAAAATGGTTGACAAAAAAACAAAAATTTTGGGCGCGGCTGTGTTATTGGCCGTTGTGATAACTGGAATAGCATTAGGAACGGGAGTATTCTCCGGAAAAGGCGGAAATGGGCAAAACAAAGATGCAATAGGGAATAGCGTGGCGGCGGAAAAGAAATATGACATTGTCCGGCTTCCCAACACGCTTGTGGACGGAGCGTTCATAGCCGAAGAAAAAGGATTTTTCGAAGAGCAGAACATCAAGATAGAATGGACCGGGAAACAGGCCCACGGGCCCGCAGCAATAGTGTCCGTCGTAGCCGGGCAGAATGACGCCGCAGGTTCCATAAGCACGGCGATGATCTCCGCGATCGCGCAGGGCTCGAAACTCAAGATCGTCGCAACGACGACGTCTTCGACAAAGGACTTGCCTCTTTTCAGATATCTTGTGCTGGACAAAAGCCCCCTGACAGGGAAGGCGACCGAATTCATCGGTAAAAAGGTTGTAGCGTCCCCTAGTACCATCACCTGGTATCCTTTGGTAGTGTATCTGAAGAGGAACGGCGTAGATTATAACAAGGTGGAATACATAACACTGCCTTCGCCGCTTGCAACCGAGCAGGCGTTTTTAGAAGGGCAAGTGGATGCGATAGCCGCATCGGAGATCAGTCCGCCAGGATCGAAATTATCATCCGTGGGCGGGGCCAGGTTCCTGCCGGGAATAACGGACTACGAGGTTTTGAATATCTCCCAGATAGGCGGATGGGCTATGAGGGAAGACTTTTTAGAGAAGAATCCCGATCTTGTGAGACGGTTCATCGCGGCGGTTTCAAAGGCATACGAATGGGGAAATACTCATCCGGACGAAGCATTGGAGATACTAAACCGGAGAAACGAGGTGCCTAAAGAATATCAGCAATACCAAAAATACCGGCCTGTTCCCGCCGATGCGCTGGTCGAAGGAAACAGCATCCAGAAATGGATAGACATCATGGTCGAATTCGGGCAGCTGAAAGAGGGACAAGTAAAAGCAGAGGACGTTTACACGAACGATTATAACCCGAACAAAAAATAAGGCGGAGGATTGAAAAATGACTAAAACAACCATACAGGAACCATTCAGGTATCCCGAGGAACTCAGGCCGGGGTTCATAGAGACTCCCGACCTGCTTTTCCGGGACGACACACGTGTCACAACAGAGGAAATATGGAACTACATGACGAAAGAAGCGCCAAAGAGATACCCCTATGCGTTCAACGCCAGCGGCAACTACGTAGGCCGGCTGTCGGAAGACGTGCATTTCCTCAGCGGCATAAAGAGAGGATACCTGTCCATCTCCTTTTATGACCGCCTCACGGAGGCGAAGAAAAAGGGAGTGCCCATCGTGTACAACCAGGGCGGGCAGACGTGGGAGCCGTATTTTGCCGCAGGCGGGATCGGAACGCATCCCGTATATCTTGGGCAGTGGGCGCTGAACAAGAAGGAAGGACTAAGTTTCAGGGAGGCAAGTTCGCGGCAGGATACCATACGCGAAGAAGCCAGGAAAAGGCTGAGCGTCGAGATATGCAACGATGCAGCATACGGTGCCATCCAGAGAGGCGAGATAGAAGTCGATCTCATAGCTCCGTATCTCTGCCTGCGTTGCTCCGACGTCGCATACGGCGTGGAAGCGCACAGGCACGGGGAGGTTAAAACGCCTCTCTTCCTTGTGGATTATCCGGTCGACCACCAGAAGGATAAGGAATGGTCGGTGGATTTTTTCAGGAAAACGCTCATACGCCTCGTAGAAAAGGTTAGCGCGCTGTCAGGAAAGGAGACGACCGAAGAAGACCTGAGAAACGAGATAAAATTACACAACAAGGTCCGCGAAGTCACGAGGGATTACGTGCACTCGTGGTGGTCTGCAAAAACGCCGCCTACAAACAGCGTCGACCACAGCAACATAATATCCCTTGGGAACGAGATGTACGGAGACCCCGTCGCGACAAAGCAAGTCGCGGAAGAATCGCTTAAGGAAACAAAAGAACGGATAAAAAAATCCGTCAAAGGCGCGGGGCTAAAGGATGATCCTGCGCGGTTGTTCATATGCGGTTCATGTGTTTCCCCGAATACGACCTTTGTCGACAAGGTAGGCGGCGTAGTAGTCGGGAAGGACGATCAGTGGAGCGAGATATATACGCATGTTAAGGAAACGGGCGACCCGTATGAGAATCTTGCGAGGGCTGTTCTTTCATTCCCCTATGAGCTTCCGACCGAAGACCGTGGGCATTGGATTGCGGAGCAGGCAAAGAAATCGAGGGCTGACGGCGTTATATTCATGTACCAGTGGGGATGCAACTACCAGACGGCCGTGGCAAGGATGATAAACGACGTCGTCAAGGACGAACTGGGGATACCGACTGTGAACATAGAGATCGCCGAGCTGGGACGGATGGAGGCGCTTGAGCAGTCAGAGAACAGGGTCGAAGCATTCATAGAAATGTTGAGGTAAAAATATAAGAGGGGTTGGTTTACAAAAAATGGCAAATAAGAATACAAAATTTTTGGGTGCTGCTGCAATAATAGTATTGGCACTGATCGCCCTCGGGATCTCTTTCGGTGGAGGATTTTTTTCAGGCAAGCCTCCTGCAGCAGCTGAAAAGAAGTATGACACAATAAGGCTTCCGAATACGGTAATATCCGAAGCGTATATCGCCGAGGAAAAGGGATTCTTCGAAGAGGAAGGGATAAAGATACAGTGGACCGGGAGGCAGGCCGGCATGGGCCCGGGCGGAGTGGTGTCGGTCGTCGCAGGGCAGAACGATGCCGCAGGCTCCATCAGCACCGCGATGATCAAATCCATAGCAGAGGGATCGAATTTGCAGATAGTCGCAGCGATGGGTAACAAGGTCTCAAAGGATGCTCAGTGGGTGTATTATCTTGTGCCCGAGAACAGCACGATAAAGACCCCCCAGGATTTTATCGGAAAAAAAGTGGTGGCTAACCCCTTGCAGATAACATGGTATCCTTTGGTGATCTATCTCAAGAGGAACGGGGTGGACTATAACAAGGTCGGGTACGTGCAGCTTGCGTCGCAGATAGCCCAGGAGCAGGCGATAACGAGCGGCCAGGTGGACGCGCTCGCAACGATAATTACGAGCCCGCCGGGATCAAAACTGCTGGAACAGGGAGGCTACAAGCTTTTCCCGGACGTATCGTTCTGGAACGTCCTGGAATTATCGCAGCCCGCAACCTATGTCATGCGGAAGGACTACGTTGAAAAGAACCCGGACGTCGTGAGAAGATTTGTTTCCGCATTAAACAAGGCGGACAAATGGGCAAGCGAGCACCCGGACGAGGCGCTGGCGATAATCAACCGCAGGGACGAAGTCCCGGAGCAGAACTGGAAATATACCAAGCCGGGTCTGTGGTCTGAAAACGCGGTCGTGGACAAAGAAAGCATCCAGAAATGGATAGACCTTCTGGTCGAATTCGGTCAGCTTAAGGAGGGACAGATAAAAGCGGAGGACGTTTACACGAACGACTATAACCCGCTTTATAAAAAATAAGGATCAGCCATTTTTTTCACCTCGTGGAGAGCGCATGCTCTCCAATTTTTTTATTTAAAGGTGAACAGATCAAGTGTTGTTATTTTTTTTGCCTTAGCGCAAGCCCATGACTTGTCAGCGGGCTTGATGAGGCGAACCGGGGGGAACAATCAATATTCCAAGGGGAGGAAAAAAGATGAAAAAAGAAGAAGCAGGATATATAATAGCCGTCATAATATGCGTGATATTACTGGGAATTGCTCTAACGGGAACCGTCAATGCGGATCTGAATGATGCCGGACTCGACAAAAGCTATTTCTACGATGCGAACGATGAGCCGATCGTACAGATCGTCGTAGGTGAAAAAGGGTTTGCAAGCGACAAATTCGCAGCCGACGACATAGCGTACGCGCTTGCGGATCTTGTTTATTCGCCGAGTAATTCTTCCGGCGGCAGGGTCGTTGTGAGCACTCAGAGCAGGGCCGCTATCGGCGACTACGTGCAGGATGCGCGGTCGAAAAGCGATGCGGATGCCGTTAATTTCTTTGGGAAGGCTAATGGCCTGTTTTTCTCTGGAAAAAAATCATATGAGAAAGGGGATCTTACTCAATACGGCGGCGGATGCGATACCCGGGTCAGAAATGACGGGCTCCTCCTAAAGCCGACTTACAAGAACGTTCACTGCCTTTTCTGTAATAACCTGTGCCTGGCGTCGGGGGAGAACCCGGACCACGGCATGAAAGAGATAATCTCCGTCGACTCGACAAAGGCCCGCTACTATGAAGCGGGCATCGGCAGCGACAATCCTGAAAGCCTGCGCCTGGCATTGGATAAGGGCGCCCTGAAATACACGATAAAAGCGGCGTTCATACCGCTCAAAACGATAACAAGAGACCTTGACGGGACAAAAGAGGATGAGATAGACTATGAATACCGGGGCAAGATAGTCCTGTTCGGCGAAGAGTATTACGTGAGAGACATCAAGGGAGCCGATACTATATACCTTTCCAAGGGCAGGGTCCTTGAAGGGGTGACAAGCGAGGGCTTCACTGCTGAATACGGCGGATACAAGTACAAGATAGACCACCTGATATACTCGGCCGAATACACGGTTGCAGGGATACTCCTGGACGTGCAGAAACCCGACGGAACGATAGTCCAGGTGCAGGTATCAAAGAGCGCGAACGGCGCGGTAGACAATCTGGAATTTGCAGGCGTATACGCAGAAGACGTTTCATCATTATCAACTGCTTCGATAATCGTCTATGACGATAATGCGAGCGCGGTCCTTGAAGATGGGGAAGATCTGGTGATAAACGGCGTCACATACGACGACTGGGAGGTCTCATTCAGCGTGTTAGACACGTGCACCGGGGCATGCACGACGGACGAGTATCAGGACATGGATCCGGACACAAAAGAGGCGCTGCTAAACCAGGTAGACATCTCGTATACAAAGGCGCTGGATGATGCGGATGCGCTTTTTGCCGGAGACTCGTTCGATTTTCCCAGGACATTTAAATTTACCTTTTCCGGGTATCTCACAAGCAAATACGCCGTGAGCGAAACTTCGGGCGGGGAGAACGGCAACATCAAAATAGAGCAAGGAGACGAGCCGTACCAGCTGAAGGCAAGCTTTACCGACAGCACCGGGGCAAGGTACGAAAACGTGCGCCTGGATGAGGGACCGTTCAAGAAGAACGACCTGTTCCTCCTGAATGGAATAATCTACAAATTCCAGGGCATCGTCAACCTGGCTAACGGGCAAAAGAACATAGTCCTGGAGCCGCAGCCGAACGGCGCAAGGAAAAGGACTATCACGAGCAAATGGACGGGCGGCGACGTAACCTTCAGGGAGCTTGCGCTGACGGATGCGTATGACGATGATGATCCTGGCGAATACAAGAACGATAAAGAGATAACCTGGGATGAGAAAGACGTGCGGTTCATCAGCGGCACGAACTCTGGAAACACGCTTGGAGCAGACTTATACTATAACACCGGCGAGCAGGAGATAATCCTCAGCAGCGACAAATATCTGTCGATCAATCCGGCCATGGTGGGAACGTATTCAGACTTTGAAACAGACAGTAACACCCTGGAGTTGTCCATAGTAAAAGAGGCAGGAGATGCATTGTCCGTGCACGATTATAATTATTCATTGGACCAGAATGGCGACGGGGATGACGACGACGTCCTTGTGAAATTCAGAAACGGGGACGGCGATACGGTGTACATCGACTATTCCGACAGGGACTATGACTCGAACGAGGAGGATGAATACCAGAACGGCGTCTTTTACGTGAACGCAGGCAAGGCGCTTGCAAGCGACGAGGACACATTGCTTATCACGCCGAAGGGCGACGACGAATACCTCCTGGACTGGGATTCGCATAGCAGGCTGAATTCAGTTGAATTAAAGCATCCTATAGAAAGCGTGCGCGCAAGTTTCTTCGTGGGTTCCCCGATACGGGACATAGTTTCGCGCACGAACATAACGGCCGCAGACGTGGGAGACACAGTGTCAGTAGGATGCTGCTCTTTTAACGTGGACGAGTTTATTTCCGGTTCCAGTGACTGGCGCAAGGCCGCAGGCTCATCGCTTGTCTATGGCCCGGATGCGAGAAGCCTCGTCGTATCGCAGGATCGCGCAGACAAGAACAAGAACCTGATCGTCGTCGGAGGCCCGCAGGTCAACGGTCTTTCCGCGGTCGCATCAGGCGAGTTATCGTCCGCGTCTGACGGCTTCGTCGTCAGAAAAGACGGAAAGGCTCTGTACGTAGCCGGGTGGGATGCATCGGATACCGCAAAGGCGGGAGAAGCGCTTATCGAATGGCTGAAAAAGAACATACGTAAATAGCATAGAGGTGAATGATGAATGCAATTGTAACTGCGAATCTGACAAAAAAATATGATAACCTGGTTGCAGTAGACAACCTGAATCTGAAGGTAGAAAAAGGGAAGATATTCGGACTCCTTGGTCCGAACGGCGCAGGGAAAAGCACGCTCCTATCGATGCTGTGCACGATCATCAATCCGACGGCGGGTTCGGCGAGGGTCAACGGCTTTGACATAACAAAAGAGTCTTCCAAGGTCAGGCAGAGCATAGGGATCGTCTTCCAGGGAATGAGTGTAGACGATAAACTGACCGGCCGGGAGAACCTGAGGTTCCACGCGATGCTCTACAACGTTCCAGCAAGCGTAATAGAGTCCAGGATAGACGACGTTCTGAGGCTTGTGGAACTCGACGACCGGGCCGATTCGATACTGAAAACGTATTCCGGAGGGATGATCCGCCGCCTGGAGATAGCGCGCGGCCTCCTGCATCACCCTGCGGTCTTGTTCTTGGACGAACCGACGATAGGCCTCGATCCGCAGACAAGGGAACACATCTGGGATTATATCAGGGACCTTGCGAAGGAGGAGAAATTGACCATAATCCTGACTACGCATTACATGGACGAAGCGGATCAGCTCTGCGACGAGATAGCGATAATAGACCGCGGGGTAATCAAGATCCGGGATACGCCCGAGAACTTGAAGGACTTTTTATCAGGAGACAATGTCGACATCCGGACCAAACTACCTGACATACTTGCGTCAGGCCTTGTGGGGAGCGATTTTATCATTGAGGTAAACGTCAAGCCCGACACTCTGCTTTTGAAGGTAAGGGACGGCTCGAAGAACGCGCCCCACATAATCGATATCGAGCGGGACCTTTCCGTGCCGGTAGATTCGATCAGGATAAATGAGCCGACGCTAAACGACGTTTTCCTCCACTACACCGGAAAAGAGATACGCGGGGACCAGGGGGATGATTATGCGAGCAAATACAAGCATAGGAGGATGGGAAGATGAGCCGCGAATTAAAGGGGATATATACTATATGGCTCCGGGAGGTAACGAAATTCTCGCGGGAGCGCATACTGTTTGTGAGCGCATTGGTCACTCCTATGCTCTGGCTTGTGATATTCGGCGGGGGGATGGGCGTGTCCCTGAGATCCGGCCTGATAACCTCGGAATACAAGTCCTTTATCTTCCCCGGAATCGTGGGGATGACGCTTCTATTCAGCTCGATACGCTCCGGTTTTTCTATCATATGGGACCGTGAATTCGGATTCCTGAAAGAGATACTGGTCGCCCCTATCTCCAGGGTGTCGGTTGTGCTCGGCAAGGCGTTGGGGGGAGCAACGACCGCATTGATACAGGGAGTGATACTGCTTTTTCTGTCTTTTATTTCCGGGATATATTTAGCGCCCGGGCAGCTTGTCATCCTCCTGCCCCTGATGTTTTTGATATCCATCGGCTTTAATGCATTTGGCCTGGCAATGGCGTCGCTCATAAAGAATTTTGACGGATTCCAGACCGTCATGAGCTTCGTCAACATGCCCGTATTCTTTTTAAGCGGCGCATTGTTCCCTCTCGAAAGCTACCCCGGATGGCTGAAAACGATAAGCCTGATGGATCCTCTGACCTACGGCGTGGATGCGATGAGAAAAGTGATCCTGAACGAGGGAATATTCCCGTTCTACTATGACCTGTCAGTTCTGCTTGCTTTTGCGGGAACGATGCTGATAATAACATCTGTTCTGTTCAGTATAAAGAAATAAGGAGGAATAAAAGATGGTAAAGAAAACAATAACATATTTTGAGAAAAGCGGCGTAGAGAATACTGAGGAATTAATCGATCTGGTTGAAGAAAGGCTAAATGTAGGAGACATAAAGAGCGTAGTCGTTGCAAGCTCCAGCGGGAGGACCGGCTTGAAATTTGCAAGGCGCCTTGCGAAGAAGACAAATCTGGTAATAGTATCCCTGAAGCCGGGTCACAAGCATCCTGGGGTCTGGGAATTCGATCCGTCTAACCTGGCGGAACTGGAGAAGCTGGGAGTAACGGTGACCATGCAGACGATTGTCTTCTCTGGTTTAGAGCGCAGTTTCAGCCAAAGATTTTCAGGGATTTCCCACAGCGAAGTTTTGGCGGAATCGCTTAAATCCCTCTTCTCTCCGGGGACGAAAGTTGCGGTGGAAATCGCGATCATGGCCTTTGACGGCGGTTACATCCCCCTGGGAAAGACGATAGCGGTCGGGGGAACCGGGGCGAAGGGCGGGGGCGCGGATACGGCGGTCGTTGTTTTGCCTGCGCATACAAACAATTTCTTCGACCTGCGGGTTCTGGAGATAATTGCAAAACCCCTGAACACGGACCTGGAAATAAAACCTTTGCATCATGGAAACGAGACAAAGAAATAATGCGCGAACATGCATTCCAAAGATATATTTCTTTTAAAGTTCATGTTCCTGGCGCTCTGCGGAGGGCTCGGCGCCGGTATGTCCCAGATAGTGATAACCCTCTATGCGGTCAGCCTGGGAGCGAGTTCCTCGGAGATCGGGCTCATACAGGGCTTGCCGAACATAGGCGTGTTCCTGACGGTTCTGCCGATGGGTTTTTTAGTGGACCACTACGGGGCAAAGAGGATATTCATATGGGGCGGCTTGATAGGCGCATTCATCTATCTGTTCATGACCCTGGCAGCCACACCATCTATCCTTTTGCTGGTCGCATCCGTGTTCGGCTTATTCATGTCTTTCAGATTCGTCTCCATGAACAGCGTATTTCTCGATTACCTGGAAACAAACGGGACAGACAGGGCCGGGTGGTACCGGGCTTCACACTCGGTCGGTCTGTCCCTGCTAGGACCCATGCTGGGAGGATACCTGGTAAATGTGATCGGATACAGATGGTCTTTTGTCGCGGTGAGCGTTTTATTCGTAGTTGCAGTCATAGCGGCAAAATACGTGCTGACCGGCAGCTCAAAAAAAGACGCAGGCATAACTGTGTTCTCGTTCAACGGCACATTCGGCCACGTAAAGACGCTCCTGAAAAACAAGGACCTCGTTGAAGCCTCCCTGATAGAATCGACGGCTGTCATGGCATACTCCTGTTTTACGGCATTCATCGTAGTCATCGCGCTGCGAGTATTCAATCTCCCCCCGGAAACCTCCGCATTATTCATCTCGATAAACGGCGCATTCTTCACGCTGGCGCTCTTCTCGCTCGGTGCGTTATACAAAAGGATCGGTCCGCGGAATCTGTATCTCCTGGCAATTACATCTATCGTTACGGGCCTTCTGCTCGTAGGTATAGCGACCGACCCCATAATGCTGTTTCCAGGTTCGGTGTTCCTTGGAACCGGCCTGGGTACTATGAATCTGATAAACGTGACCCGGACTAGCAGCATCAACGGCAAGAAGGGAAAAGTTGCGGGCGTTTTTTCATTCTTCACAGTCGCCGGAATGATAATAGGGCCGATAGCGGGCGGCTTCATCGGCAGCGTCGTGGGCCTGCAGATGGTGTTTCTGTTATTGGTCCCGGTGTTCTTTGTTTTGGGGATTAGGATATATAGCCGCCCGGAAAAAACGGATCGAAGCGGGATATAATGCAGTCCTAGGCCGCCCGTTTCTTCTCCTTACTTGATCCACTTCAGAATAACAGGCTTGTTCCTTTTCCCGGCTCCCTGTTTGGCCTTCGGGTGGCCCAGGATGAAGGGGACCGTCATCTCGTATCCTTCCGGGATCCTTATCCTTTTGAGTGCTTCCGGTTTGCCGTTCAGGAACTGCACGAATCCCATGTAGCAGGTCCCGAGGCCCAGTTCGTACGCCTTCAGGAACATGTTCTGCGCCGCAAGGACGCTGTCCAATAAGTTCACGTGTTCCCATTGCTTGTCTTTTTCAACGCAGATAAGAATCAGCACTGGTGCATTGTAACAGATGACGTCTGCCTTCGTCTGGAACTGCTTTGCTATTCCGGGCATCATCTGCTGCACAAGGACTTTGGTCTCTTCGGAAACGTAGTGGATCAACTCCTTGTTTTCTATTACGATAAATCTCCACGGCTGCTTGTTCATCCCTGTAGGCGCCCAAGTGCCTGCTTCAAGCACTGCTTCTATCTGCTCCTTTGATACGGCTTCATCAGTGTAAGCTCTGACGCTCCTGCGTTCCTTGATACAAATATCCAGTTCCATTTTATGATTATCGATAATGATAGTAACTTTAAGTTATTTAAATACTTTAAGTAACTAATAGGTAACCAGGTGACTATATGGAATGCAATCGAAGGTGTCCGATTAGTACGGCGTTAAGGTACATCGGCAAAAAGTGGAGCATAGAGATAGTAAAAGATATATTCTACGGCGTCAGGTCTTTTTCAGGTTTCCTTGAAGCCAATCCGGATTTGAGCGGTAAAGTCCTCTCCCAGAGACTGAAGGAACTGGAAAAAGACGGCATAATCACCAAAGACATAGCAAGCAAATCTCCCCTGAAAATAGAATACAACCTCGCGGAAAAAGGGATGAAACTGAACAAAGTGATCTATGAATTAGCAGTATTCGCGATGCAGACGTGCCCCGATGAACTGCCTAAGAAGGAATGCACACGTACGTCGATGGAGAACCTTAAACGCACGCTGAAGCTATGAACGCTGTTCATTCATTCCTTTCTTCCAGTCGAAATACAACCATATTAAAAATATCCCGAGCGGATAATAAAACACAGTCTTCCAGTCCACGAAAAAGAACATCGTTCCAGTCAGGACCAGAGATACGGCACTGACTGCGACTCCGAATCGATCTCCTTTTAGCAGCCTGATGCCTGCCGCGCATCCGCATATGTACGTGAGTATGAATGTCGTGTTCGGGAGTTCTATTAGCGTTGAAATAGATATGGTCATTGCACTGAATGCCGCCAGGATGACGATGAAGCAGGCCGCAAGGAATAACAGGCCCCCAGTAGGCGTCCGGTGCTTTGACATCGTTGAGAGTTCCTTTGGCGCATAGCCGTTCACCGAAAGGGAATAAGCCAGGCGGGAAGCGGCCCCCACATATGCTATAATCGGCGCAAGACAGATGAAGAAGGCAGAGCAGCCTGCGATAAGCGCTCCGTTCTGTCCGTAGGATCCTTCGATGATGTATATCAGCGATGCGTCGGACATGCCGTTTCCGTAGCTTTTGGTTCCGACTACGACATATGCAGTCAGGAGGTAGATGGCGCTTATAATGACTGCGGCGATCATTGTCCCCTTCACGGCGTTCTTTTTCGGGTTCTCGAATTCAGCGGACATGTTTGAGATTGCTTCCCATCCGAGGAAGCACCAGAATATGATGACTATGGACTGCCCGACGCTCATCCAGCCGCGGGGCATGAACGGTTCGTAATTCGCGGGGGATATCTTCCAGATGCTTCCTGCCAACGTGACTGCGAATATGCCGATTATGGCGAGGACTACTATCAACTGCAGTGATCCAGTGATCTTTATCCCGGAATAATTTATGGTTATCCCCGCAAGGAGCATGATGCCTGCAAGTATGATCCTCGCGGATTCACCCCAGCCCAGGGCGGCGCATAGATAGCCTGCCCCGGTGAGCGTGATCACCGGAGCCCCTGTGGCAACGGACATGAGAAAGAACCAGCCGACAAGCGAGCCTGCGCGCGGATTGAATGCTTTGGAAACAAAATAAGAAACCCCTCCGGCATCGGGGTAACTGGCGGATAACAGGCCCATTGTCAAAGCCATCGGGATAACGAGAAGGGACATGATGCCCCACGCGAGAAGAGACGCAGGCCCGGAGATATCCGCCGCAAGACCCGGGATAAGAAGGATGCCTGAGCCGAGGACCGTGCCTATGTACAAGGCCGTAATCTGCGGGAACTGTATTTTTTGCTTTTCCAATCCTCTTGTTTTCATGTCCTTATCCCCTGGAGATAATTATAGGACTACGCGGGATAAGAATATGAACGGCGGATCATACCCCTCTGACCTGCAGTTTCTGGTTCTCCGCAAGGTCCCTGATGTCTATTCCTTTCATTGCTATGCCTAATCCCCTGGACGATTTAAGCAGGACTTTCGGGTCGTTGTAATGAGCCGTAGCTTCGACAATTGCTTTTGCCGTGTTGATCGGATCCTCTGATTTGAATATGCCTGAGCCTACGAAGTTTCCGTCCGCGCCTAATTGCATCATCAATGCTGCGTCGGCGGGCGTTGCTATTCCTCCTGCTGCGAAGTTGACGACCGGAAGGCGGCCTAGTTTTTTTACTTCTTCTACGAGATACAGGGGCGCCTGCAGGTTCTTTGCTTCCTGGTATAATTCGTTCGAGTCCATGTTCTGTATCTTCTTCATCTCCGATTGGATGAGTCTCATGTGCCTTACTGCTTCGACGACGTTCCCTGTGCCTGCTTCTCCTTTTGTGCGTATCATGGCTGCTCCTTCGCTTATCCTGCGCAATGCTTCGCCAAGATTCCTTGCCCCGCATACGAATGGTATCTGGAAATTCTTCTTGTTAACGTGATTAGCCTCATCCGCAGGAGTCAAAACCTCGGACTCGTCTATCATGTCAACGCCAATCTCCTGCAATATCTGGGCCTCCACAAAATGCCCGATACGAACCTTGGCCATGACTGGGATCGTCACAGTATCCATAATCTCCTGGATCTTCTCTACATTCGCCA
>JBAQYF010000018.1:0-31120 GCA_049299895.1 Candidatus Altarchaeia archaeon | reverse complement strand
AGCGAAAAAGGGATGGAAAAAGAAGCCGCCTGCAAAATATGGGCCTACCAAAAACTTAAAAGAACCCAGAACAAGGAAAAACCTCGAGGGACTCACGAAACACTAACTATTTATGCAACAAAGCAGAAATAAAAATATTTATTAAAACAGCAAAAAAAGGTATTATAACTAAATTGGCTATGTCGGGTAACTGTATATTATAGTAGGTTTTTGCAATCCAGATAAATGTAAGTATAACGAAAGTGAAGAGAGGTACTCCTCCGTTATATACTCTTTTTTTTACTCTACTAATAAGATGTTTCATAGAACCTCACTCAACTTTCATTCCCCTATCTTCCCCTTCAAAAACTTGTCCTTAGGCTTACCCCACGGAATAGTAGCATCTATCCCAACCTTGCTTGTGGTACGATCGTCCTCAGCGGATGCGTCCAAACTGCTTCCCTTCTCTCTTTTGACGATATAGTCCTTTGCCGCCTGGCTCCTGGTCGCAATAGCCCATTCCACTTCGTTAATATCCTGTATGTTAATATCTTCATCCACGACAACGACGTTCTTCATGCTCGCATGTCCCTTGAATGCGGCGTCTATCGCCTTTTTCCCATCTTCCGGGTTCTTCTTGTCGATCTTCACGACGCCGTCGAACCACCTGCATCCGCCTTCCGTCAGTACGACGTCCGTGCATCTGCAGACTTTGTTCACTTCGCGGTAGATAACCGGTTCCCTGGGCATCCCCATCAGGTACTTGTGCTCGCTTCCCGAAGAAACAAGGCCGTGGTATATCGGATCCTTCCTGTGCGTTATGCAGTCGATCTCTATCACGGGCTCTTTTCTCACGACGTCGAACGTCCCGGTTATGTCGATGAACGGGCCCTCTTCGGTGCGCTCTCGTGTGATCCTTCCTTCGAGGACTATCTCAGCTTCTGCCGGCACGACGAGGTCGTTTGTCTTGCATTTCACGACTTTGAAGGCATCCATCCTGTTTGCGATAGCTAGTTCGCTTGTGCCCGTCGGAACGGATACCGCCGCCGCAAGGAGGATCGCGGGATGCAGGCCGATGCATATTGCAACAGGCATTTCCCCTCCTGCTCTTTCCAGGTATTTGTAGAGGTCGCGCTGGCATATCCTCGCTACCATGGAGGTCTTGCCCAGGCGCGCTGTGCGGTGGTAACTCATGTTCAGGCCGTAATCCCTGTCGCCGGACACGTATACTCCGGACGTTATGTAAGGCCGTTCTTTGCTTGAATGCGTGAGTATGGGGATCTTTTCGAGGTCTACTGTTTTTTCTACGACCTCCTGGCATGCGCCTTTCGCAGCTTTGGCGGGCTCTTTCGGGTCGTCTATTGCCCCGGCGATGTATTCGAGCAGGTTTGCGCCCTCCTCTATCCCGAAGGCTTTTGCAAAATTCCCTCGGGAGCCGCATACTCCGCCCACGATCCTGTAGTCCGAGCCTTTGACTTTCTTGAATAGCATAGTCTTTCCGTCGTTCGCATTCAGGATGCGGGCCGCTTCCAGGTACGTGTCGACGGGTCTCTTTACTGTTTCGAGTGATCCATCCTTCTTTAGTAGATCCAGGAAATCGCGCAGGCTGCTCATTTTTCTCCGCTCCATTTGTTGTACAAATCGTGCTCTATTCTGAGGCAGTCGAGGACTTTCCCGACGAAAAAGTCCGTTACGTCGTCTACTGTTTTTGGCTTATAATAGTAAGCCATCACCGGCGGGACGATAAGCGCGCCTTCGTCTCTTAATTTTGCCATGTTGTTTAATGCCGCGAGCGAGAGCGGCGTGTCCCTCGGGGAGACGACAAGAAGCCGGCCCATTTTGAGCATGTTCTCAGCCGCCCGGTTTATGAGATTGTCGCAAAAGCCGTTCGCTATGGCAGAGAGTGTCTTCATCGAGCAGGGCAGGACGACCATCGCGTCCACCCCGTAGGAGGAACTTGCTATCCCCGCCTCAAGGTCGTCCTCGTCATACGAGTAGTCTGCGGCCTTGCGGGCCGTCGACAGGTCCGTTTCCTCGAAGCCTGCTATCTCTTTTGCAGCTTCCGAGATGATGAGATGCACCTCGTATTTGCCCTTATTCTCCCTGGACTTTAGGACTTCGACCAATCTTTTTCCCAGAACGACCCCTGATGCGCCGGAGATGGCGACGACGATTTTCATTTATGGCACCTGTTAAATTTATTGGAACCCATTATATATTCTACTCCGGAAGCAAAAAACTGAAAAATGGACATTCCCCTCAAAGAAGTCATCGAAGGCCGCACGCGTCTCCTCGTGCCCATAGAGGGCGATCTGACGAAAAAGGACCCTGTCTTCTTCAACCCGGTGATGGAGCTTAACCGGGACATATCGGTCGCCGTCGCATCCATTGCAAAGCCGGGCGCATTCTGCGACCTACTCGCTGGCACCGGGGCAAGGGGCATCAGGGTGGCAAACGAGGTCGGCGTCCCGGTGCTTATGAATGACATAAATCCCGACGCGGTCGAACTCATAAAAAAGAACGCGGAACTAAACAACCTCACAGTCGAGGTCACATGCCTTGACGCGAACAGGGTGCTTGCGGACAGGCGTTTTGACTTTATCGACATCGATCCCTTCGGGACGCCCGTGCGCTGTATGGATTCCGCTGTCCGTGCGGTGGATACGGGAGGCATACTGGGCGTCACAGCCACGGATACTGCGGCTTTGTGCGGTTCGTCCCCCCGTGCCTGCGTGAAGAAATACGCATCCAATCCCCTGCGCACGGATTACTACAATGAACTGGGCCTGCGCATATTGATCGGCTTTGTCGCGTCGATCGCCGTCCGGCATGAGAAGGGCGTAACCCCGCAGTTTTCCCATTGCACTCATCATTATTTCAAGACCTACATGAAGACGAAACGCGGTCCAGGTGCCGCTACCGAGACCCTGAAGAACGTCGGGTACCTGCAGCACTGTTTTTCCTGCCGCTACCGGGGATATGAGAAACTCGCAAACCTTTCCGCAACATGCGTCTGCGGTTCTAAACTGCACAACAGCGGCCCCATCTGGACCGGGAGATTTGCCGAGCCTGATTTCTGCCGGAAGCTCCAAAATGAGTTCTCGGAGGGAAATTACGGGATGGGAAAAGAAGCATTGGCCCTCGCAAAGACAATTGAAATGGAGCAGGCGGTGAGCCTTCCTTATTACGACGTCCATAAGGTCGCACGGAGCGTGGGCGTGCAGCCTCTCTCGATGGAAGAATTGATCGGATCATACGAGTGCATGGGCTACCGGGCTGTGCGGACGCATTTCTGCGGAACCGGCCTGAGGATCGATGCCCCGCTAGCTGTGGTTTCTGAAGTTATTGCAAGTGATGTAAAATAGTGCTCTTTTAATATCTTACTGTTATTTTAAGTCATTTGCAATAATATATTTATATTATGCCTGCTTCAGTCAAAAGCCCGGCTAAAATAAGCATTGTCCCGGAAGATCCTCCGAAGAACTTAAATAATCTCCTGGAGGCGCTTTTCTGGAAGGAGCCCGAGCTTGCGGAACATGCCGTAAACTTCCTTTCTCACATAAAAGAATGGCAGAGGACTGATTCGCCTTATACCTCCGACGGATGGGACAATTACTGCAAGCGAACCGGCCTGTCCCAGAGCCAGTATTCGAACATGTTAAAAAGGCTGCGCAAAGCAGGGATGATAGAAAAAGCTTACAATAAAACCCGTAAACGGCATGAGCTGAAAATATCATGCCTCTTCTCGACCGCCTTGCTGGAAATGGGCCGGGTATGGCAGGACTATTCGAAGGATTATTAATCTATGGATGACCTAATATACTCCTATATAAAGTGAAAAAAGAAAAAGTCCTAGACAGGATTACAGCAAAGATCCAGCTCTTCCTGGACCTTATCCGGGTCAGGAACTGCAGCATGACCTTTATCGCGGTGCTTCTCGGCGCATCCTTCATAGACTTCGGCCAGGTATTCACGATAAAAGTCATAATGGCAGGCCTTGCCGCATTCATAATAACCGGCGCTGGCAACATAATAAACGACTACTTCGACTACGAGATAGACCGGATAAACAGGCCCCACCGCGCGCTTCCCAGCAACAAGATAAGCAAGAGCGACGCAATGATGCTATCTATGGCTCTTTTCGCCATCGGCCTGGGAATGTCCAAGTACGTCAACATATACTGCTTTCTGATAGCTCTTTCCAACGTCGCAGTGCTCCTCACATACGGCAAATA
Organism: Candidatus Altarchaeia archaeon; assembly: GCA_049299895.1. GTDB lineage: Archaea > Altiarchaeota > Altiarchaeia > IMC4 > QMZM01 > CAIYYO01. Next base: position 26,906 of record JBAQYF010000018.1, on the reverse strand, counting down.
CTCCAAGAAGATGTACCTCCTCTCGAACATGATCGTAAGCTACCTTGTCGCATCCATATTCGTATACGGCGCATTCGCGAACCAGACCGGAACGGATTTCCTAGAGATGGGCAAATTCCAGATGGTTGCGCTGCTGTCGGCATGCGCGTTCTTCGCAACCCTCTCCCGTGAGATCATGAAAGACATAGAAGACATAGAAGGAGACAGAAAGAAATACGCAATCACGCTCCCGATACGCCTCGGAGTAGAAAAAGCGCTCGAAGTATCAAAGACCTTCATATTCATCGCGATGATCCTATCACTCGCTCCTTTCTACCCGGGCTTTGCCCCGGAAAGATTCAACCTCTTCTTCTACGGGGTATTCATACTGATCGCGGACGCAATGTTCATATCCTCGCTGCGGATGCATCCCTCCCTGAGCCAGAGAGCGATGATAGCGGGGATGGGAATGTCGATAGTTGCGTTCTTCTCGGGAGAACTATTATCGGCCCTGATTTAAAAAGCCATAGACAGAAATAATAACTTCAACAATAAAACAAACATATGCCTCTGTAGCTCAGCCGGTGGAGCGCTGCCTTGGTAAGGCAGAGGTCACGAGTTCAAATCTCGTCAGAGGCTTTCTACGTATATTTCAAGATTCTATTCGATAGCTTGGCCTGATAACTTCTCATTGTATCCCCTATAGTTTTTACCCTCCTCTTCGGAATATCGGATTAGGCCTTATTTTCCTGCCGTCATGCTTCGTCTGCTGCATCACTTTTTGGATGTTATCTTCTCCGACGTGTTTTGGATGGCTCTTGCACTGATAGCATTCGCAGTCTTCGCAGCAATCGGTATTGCTTTCGCCGTACTCTTTTACTTCAGGGCAATTGATATATTCTATGCATTTGGGGCAACACATTTTTCTACCTCGTTTATAGTTTAAGGTTCTACGTTGTGTATAAAAATTTTCATGTTTAAAAGATACGCTTATATGCCTGGGACTATCCCCGGCAGGGCTTTGGCCGAAAAAAGACTGTTTTTTTGCATCAACCTTCAAAGCGTCCTCCTTTTTCCGGCTTCTGAAGAGTTTTGCTGCTATTAAGCCAGCCTCTTCTAAGTTTCTCGTCTTTAGAACGCTTCTTCTTTGCTTCTTTTATTGTCTTTTCGCGTTCATTTGTCTCTACAGTTTCTACGTTTTTCATTTATGTTCTACACCCCCGATTATTTCATATTAAACATCTGGGGATAAAACACAAGGCTAGTCCTTTTATAATCCCCGGAACACTTTTTTTTCTCTTAGATCTCTATAATTATAAATATCTGTTTACTTGAAGGTATAATATGGATGCTGTATGCTCGTACAAAAACAAAAAGATAACCCTGCGTGAAGCAGCCGAACTCCTTGGAACGGATTACTACGGAGCGCAGGACATACTCGCCGGGGAAGGCGTTCCCGTGACCGATCTAACCAAAGGAGAAATAGAACAAAGAAAGAAGAAGGCAGGGAAAGACAGGTATTAGGAAATCACTTATTGATATGCACGACCTTTGCAGGCGGGAATCCGTTGAAGTAAGTCGACGAAGCTATCGAATACGCCCCGATGTTCTCCGAATATACCAGGTCGTTTATCCCCAGCTCCGGCAGCTCCGCAGAGAGCGTGATCGTATCGAACGCGTCGCACGTGGGCCCGAATACCGCCGATATCTGTTGCTCTCCTTCCTTGAATGCGCGTACCGGATATATGCAGTGATCGAAGACCTGTCCCGAGTAGGTGTGGTATACTCCGTCGTTTATGTAGTAGCAGGGTTTTCCGTCGCGGAACGCTTTTCCCACGACCTTTGAGACAAGGGTGCATGCGTTTGCCACCATGAATCTTCCGGGTTCGGCGATTATCTGTATGCCCTCTGGGAACAGTCTTTTGAATTCCGTGTTGAGCCTTTTTGCAAGGGTCTTGAAGGACTTTACCTGGTTGTTGTATTTGACGGGAAACCCCCCGCCGATGTCAAGGATCGTTATCTTGTGGCCGCTCCTGGTCTCCGCTTCATGTATGATGTTTGCGGATAGTTGGAGCGCCTGCACGTAGTTTTCGAAGTTCGTGCATTGGCTGCCTACGTGGAAGCTTAGGCCTTCGACGTTTAGTTCCATGTTGAATGCTTCGACGATCAGATCAGCCGCTTCTCCCGGGTCTGCTCCGAATTTGCTTGATAGTTCGACCATGGAACCTGTATTCGGGACTCTTATCCTGAGGACGAGTCCTGCGTCCGGTGCGTATTCCTTTATTTTTTTGAGTTCTTCTATGTTGTCGTATGTGACCAAAGGTTTATACTTGTTGAGTTCTTGTAGCGTGTCTATGGGTTTTATCGTGTTTGCGTATATTATCTTGTCCCATATCCAGTCCTGGCGCTCCTTGTCCGGCATGTCCTCTATGTTCTTGTGGACTATCATGAATTCGGGCAGGGACGCAACGTCGAAGCTTGCGCCCATGTCGTACATGGTCTTGATTATCTGAGGATCCGTATTGGCTTTTACGGCATAGTATGCCTGAACCGCGGGCAGGTTCTCGCGGAATTCTTTGTAGTTCTGCCTGATCTTTTCGTGGTCTATTACGAATATAGGCGTTCCGTGCTCCTTTGCGAGGTCCTGCAATTGCTTTTTCTGCGCTTCGTCTATGTGCGGGACGCCGTTGGGTTTTTGCTTTTTTATTTCTTCCATTGTTGTGTTAAATGACTAGGAAAAAGGTGTTTATTAACGGCTGAAAGACCGGAAGAAAATGTTATGCTGCGCAGTTTAAATAAAAAGAAAAAACCGAGGAATCAGTAGTTTTCCTCTTTGAGTTCGTAGTACGCCTGGGGGTGCTGGCACGCAGGGCACTTCTTCGGCGCTTCCTTTCCTACGTGCACGTAGCCGCAGTTTCTGCATTTCCACTTGACCGATGCGTCCTTCTTGAATACTTCGCCCTTCTTGACGTTCTCCAGGAGCTTTCGGTATCTCTTTTCGTGCTGTTCTTCCACTTCGCCTATCTGTTTGAATTCAGATGCTATCTCAGGGAATCCTTCTTTTCTTGCGACCTTCTCGAATTCGGGGTACAAGACAGAATATTCCATCTTTTCCCCTTCGGCCGCGGCAAGCAGGTTCTCTGCGGTCGTTCCTATCTTTCCCGCGGGATATGAGGCTGTTATCTCAACATCTCCTCCCTCGAGGAACTTGAAGAATACCTTCGCGTGCTCTTTTTCATTGTCCGCGGTCTCTATGAATATCGCCGCGATCTGCTCGAATCCTTCTTTCTTCGCGACGCCCGAGAAATATGTGTACCTGTTCCTTGCCTGGCTTTCACCTGCAAACGCCTTCAACAGATTTTTTTCCGTTTCGCTCCCCTTTAGTTTGGTCATTTTATCACCTGTATCTTATTGGGATCAGTTGATTATATCGCGCCCTCTGGGAATTCTTTTCCGATGTCCTTTGATACCTCATCCAGCCATGCTTTCCGTTGCTCCAGTGTGCTTGTTACGATAACCGAAAAGGTTCTTCTTCGGAATTGTTTTACGCCGCAAAAATCGAATATGCAGTTTTTCCACGTAGTCTCCAGCGGGTCGCCGAACTGCTTTTTCTCTCTTGCCGGAGGGGTATCGGAGGTGTTGTAGACGATAGCTTTCCTAGCTTTCAGCAGGCCCCTGGGTATTCCTTCTCCTTTGTCGCCTGCATCGAATTGATACGCAACCTTCGCTCTAAATACCTTGTCAATCCATCCCTTAAGGATGGCGGGTGGCTGGCCCCACCAGTTGGGATGGATGATGATTATTCCCTCGGCTTCCTCTAATTCTTTGCAGTGTTTCCTGGTAAGAGCATTGGCTTTATCTATCGATCCTATCTCATCCCAGGTAATCAGTGGATCGAATCTCTCTTCATACAGATCATGAAAGAAAACTATGTGTCCGGACTCTTTCAGGGCGGATACGCATCTGTCCGCGATAGCATGGTTGAAACTCCCTTTGCGCGGATGGCCCAGGACAACGAGGACTTTCATCACTGCACGAACAAAAAGTTCTTGAACTGCCACACGTCGTTTTTGTCGTAGTTGTTCGCCGGGTTCTCTTTGAAATATACGAGCCTGTTTTTCAGGGGAGTCCAGTCCGACGGCCCGGAATAGAGCTCTCCGATGTATGGCTTTGCTATATCCAAAACATACTCGTATGGAATGTCGTCCGGCAGGCAGAATCCTTTCTTCGGGTTCTCTATCATCCACATGACTGCGGAGACTACGCCCATAGCAACCTGTATGCTTGTTGCGTTGCACCCGGGTGCGAGTTTCCTTGCTTCCTCTATCGAGAGTATGCTTCCCGTCCACCATGACTTATACGGGTGGCCCATCAGAAGCGCTCCGAGGATGTCGTCTCCTGAGACGATCTCCTTGTCGTTCATTATCCGAAGCCTGGACTGCATCTCGTAGTTCCTGCACTTTAATTCGTGTAGTGAGACTATGGTTTCGTCGCAGGGCATGTATGCGTAGTGCACGGTCGGCCTGTATATTGCTTTCCCGTCTTTCCATACGGTCCAGCGGTCTGATATTCCGAATGCCTCACCGTGGCGAATCACCATTCCGACGATCTCGTGGTGCGGGACCCATGAGCGAACGTGGGTATTCATTCCCATCTGTGCGAGCATTATCTGGTTCTTGGGTCCGCTCTTGGGAACGTATGCGAGTTTCGGCAATTCCTTTTCATGCGTGCCCCATCCCATTTCCGCGGGGGCCGTTCCTTCTTCGCGGAGGCCCTCTATGCTCCAGGTGCCGACGAATTCGTCGACTTCCTTTGGCTTGTGGGATATCTGCGTGTCGCGTTCCGAGCAGTGTACGACCTTTATTCCCACTTCCATTGCGAGCTCATTGTATTTCTTCTCCGATATAAGCTTCTTGATCTTGTCCGGGTTCTTCGCGTTATTGTCTTCGATCAGCTTTTTGGCGATGTCGACCAGGCCCTTTCTTGCGAGATGGGATATCAGCCCCGGATTTGCGCCATGGTCCACTACGAACGTTGTCGCATTCTTCCAGTTCTTCGATAGTTCGCGCAGCTTCATCTGCCTTTTGTAGAGGGATTTTTCTACCGGGTCTGCGGTGAACCTTTCGCTGTACGAGTCCCAGACCTCGACAGACGTGTTCATGTACAGTACGTCGTGCTCGTGGCACCAGGAGACTATCTCGCAGCAGTCTATGTTCCATGCGAGGTCTATCAGGAGTCCTCCGGGTGCAAGGTAATCCGAAAGTATGTGGTCCAGTTCTTCGGGGGTTATCTTTTTCTGGAAGAACTTTATGCCCTTGCTTGTCCAGGGTTTGAGTTCTTTTGATTTGTCTTCAAAGTCTATTATGGTCACGTTTTCATAAGGCACTTTCACATGCTTCAGAAGTATCGGCAGAGTGCATCTTGAAACCGATCCGTATCCTATTATCAATACCTTGTTCTTGAATTCAGTTGTTTTTTTTGGTGTTCCTTCAAATTTCATTTTTTATATTTTATTAGCTGAATTTAGAATTAGATAAATATATTTGGGCTGTTTTTTTCTTCTGTTTACAACCGGTTCTGATCCGGTTATAGTGCAGGACAAACCAGTGCATGCCATAAACAGACTATGACAAATATGCTGGCAGATAACAGTTGCCGCTTGGATAAGAACGATAATCCGGTCTGTGATGATTGGGACGAGTGATACAAAGGTGACTTTCCGGGCTGGCGGCATGCTGTGTTGCCCGAGCCTGAAAAACAAGCGCACTCGTTTGATTCGTCGATCGGTCGCCGTTAACCGTTGATCATTCCGCTCCCGCGGTTCCAAGTAGTGCGCCGAACATGCGGGCTAGGGAGTATGCGGTCATTCCTATGATCCCTTCGATGAATGTGGCAATCGTTGATAGCAGTATAAAAAGGTCCATTCCCCTACTTTGCGCGGATTAATTCGGCGCCTGTTTGTGCGTTGTATGATTCGTGCCTGTTGGTAAGGTCGGTTTCGATATTGATCCTGATCTTTTCCAGGTTTTCTCTCACGGCGATCAATCCCTCTCTTATCTCGTTTAGTCTTTTATGTCTCTCGTGGTCGGTGTCTGTTCTATTATTTTCCGTCTCCTGTATATTATGGGTCTTCTGGATAGTGAATCCTTTCTTTTCAGCTATCTTGTGCCTCATTATGTTGAATGCTTTCTCTGTTTCCGCGGATACTGGGTGCTTTTTATGCGATCCTTTTTCCGGTTCTTCGTTTTCCGTCATCTTTGAGCCTATCCTGAGTGTCTTGTGACCCTTTAAGCTGTAGCGCATCTCCAGTATTCCGTACTCGGCCAGCTTTTTTGTCAGGGTCTCTGTTTCGTGTTCGGATAATTCCAGCATTAAGGCTGCTTCCGTAAGCTTTATCTCATTTTTTTCCTTCAAGACGGATACCAGCCTGGAAAGATCTGTGCTTATCATGTTCTTTGTCATTATGATCCCACCTAAACTATATAGGAATTAGATGTATAAATATTGTTTAATATTTAAATATATAATCTTAATAGTTATTCATTAAACAACGATTTTTAACATATTTGTTCAATAAACACTCGCTTTTAAGCATTCAATGCTTAAATAGTGTCAAGAGTAGATAACATGAACCCAAAAGCGTTATTCGTGATAATGCTGATAGTGCTCCTAATATACCTGGGCATAAGTCAGAAGCAGGCAGTGTGCAATCCGCCTTACATACTCCACGGGAACGAATGCTGCATCGACTCAAACCTGGATGGATTCTGCGACAAGGACCAGCCTGAAGCGTTCGTGACCACGCTCAGCGAAACGACAACGACCCTGGATGCGTGCCTGGGCCTGACCGGATACAATAAGACCGCGTGCCTCTTCGAGAAAGAAAAGAGGAGATACGCGGACGACTGCATTGAATCGTGCGAGAATTCCTCAAGCGTCTGCAGCTCGCTGTGCGACGCAAAAGAGGCGACCAAAGAAAAGATAGCATGCGCCGACCTGTGCTTCAAAAAATATACCTCCTGCTATTCCGGATGCGGGATGACTATTCCAAAGGGCGCTTCCGCGAAGCCTTCCAACCAGACAAAGAAGAACGCGACGGCGCTGACCTGATCCTTCTCTTTTAAGCTTGCGTCTCTAATCCATAAGGATGTATCAAATAGCCGCATATAATCACGCCTCCTCCGAAGTAAAAAACATAAGCAGCCTGTTTGAGGTGTCAGAATATATTGCGAAATATGCCGTCGTATGGCTGGACATAACGGCCCCCACGCCAAAAGACATAGAAGACCTCGGCGCCATATTCGGCTTCCACAGACTCGCTCTCGAGGACTGCTTTCACACGACTCAAAGAGCAAAAGTCGACAACTACGGCGACCACTTCTTTGCTATCCTGAAGGCGGCAACGTATGACAAAACAGCCTCTGCCTATCAGATATCCGCATTCGTGGGAAAAAATTACATAGTCACGGTCCGTGAAAAAGACGATCCTAGCGTCCTAAACGCTATTTTCGAGAATATCCGCCTGAAAACGCCGGGCACGGTCAAGAACGGGACGGACTACCTGTTCTACCTTCTTATCGACAAAGTAGTGGACGACTACCTGCCCATTTTCGACACCATCGACGACAAGATAGAGGACTTGGAATCAGGCATACTGGGCGAAAAAAGCGATTCAGGCAATCACATGCAGAAGATATTCAGTCTCAAAAAAGAGATACTCGTGCTGCGCAAGGCAATCTTCCCGACCATCGAGATGGTGACCTGCCTGCAGAGGGGGGACCTGCCCAACATCAGTAAAAAGACCGCGATATTCTTCAACGATGTCTACGATCACATAGTGGAAGTAATAGACCTCCTGGAGACCAGCCGGGAACTGATATCCGGAGCACTCGACATACACATGAGCAAGACCCAGAACACCATAAACGAGGTGGCCAAGATGTTCGCAGTATTCGCTATAATCCTCATGTGGCCTTCTGTCATAGGCGCTATCTACGGCATGAATTTCGATCTCCCCGAGGCGCAGCTGTTCGGCAAGAACGCGTATTTTGTGGCGCTCGGGATGATGATTGTGATGATGGTAGTATCATGGGCTTTTTTCAAGGCAAAAAGATGGATATAAAAAAATAAAATGACCGAGGCAGACGCATCATTGCACGGGGGCAAAAAACTCAAGGCAGCATCATATTCCCTTTATGTGAACGTATTTTTGATAATGCTCAAGGTTTCCGTCGTATACGTCACGGGAAGCCTTGCCATCCTCGCGGAGCTTCTTCACTCCGGTTTCGACCTGCTTGCGTCCATCTTCGCATATATCGGCATAAAGAAGGCGGAGCAGCCGGCCGATCATACGCATCCCTACGGCCACGAGAAATTCGAGAACCTCTCGTCTCTTGCCCAGACCATTCTCATAGCCCTTACAAGTTTGTTCGTTATCTACGAAGCAGGGAGCAGGATATTCTCCCGGGAGCATGCGGTCATAGAGTCCACGGAACTGGGTATCGGGGTGATGGTGCTGACGATAATTATCGACTACTATCTGTCCAGGTTCCTGCACGGCGCCAGCAGCGAGTACGGGAGCGCGGCTCTTGAAGCCGATGCGTATCACTTTACGACCGACCTGTGGGGGGCGGTGGCAGTTATCGTCGGCTTGTTTTTTGTCATGCTGGGTTATCCTGTCTTTGATTCGTTCGCAGCGTTGTTCGTGGCTCTGCTCATGCTGTGGGTGTCGTATCGCCTGGGTATGAAATCCTTCAAGGTCTTCATGGATACGAGCCCGCCCGTGGAAGTCATTAAGGCGATAGAAGAGATTTTGTCCTCTATATCCGGCGTTGAATCGTATCACAAGCTGCGCGTAAGGCAGGCGGGGAGCAAGCTTATCGTGGACGTGCACATACAGGTGTCGCCGAAGATGTCGGTCGAGGAGGGCCATTACATTGCGCATGAGGTCAAGGCCGGGCTCCTGAAAAAGAAGGCGGACATAAAGGAGGTTACGGTGCACGTTGAACCGAAAGTTGCGTCATTCAAGAGGACGGTATAGGGCCCTGTCATAGCCTATTCCTGTTTGCAGGAATCGAACCAATCTTCTCTCAATAGTTTTCCCGGTATCTGCTCTATTTCTTCTATGTTGCCTTCGACGAGATACGAGAGGTGCATCCGGGCGTCTTTTTTTTCTCTAAGTGCATGTGTATCAGCTTGCATTTGCTGATGCCTACCAGTTTTCTTACCTCTTTTTCCTCTATTATCCTGTTCGTGGAGACCATCACCCTGCGCTGGTAACTGTCCATCCCTTTTTTCTCCAGGTGCTTGTCGTAGAACACGACCGCCCAGGCGAGGAGATACATGACGAACCCTATGTAGTAGTTCCCGACGCCTATTATCAGGCCGAATATCGCAAAGAGCCAGATGCTTGCCGCGGTCGTGAAGCCGAAAATCTTGTCCGTCGTTTTTATGAGCGCGCCTGCCCCCAGAAAACCTATCCCTGTCACTATCGCTCCGAGGAGGGGTATGGGATTCTCGGCGGGGTTTTCCCGGCTCAGGGATATTGCCGTCAGCGCAAGGCCGCATGAGCCGATGGATACGAATATGAACGTTCCGAATCCTATGGGTTTGTGGGATTTCTGCCTCTCTATTCTGAATGCCAGGGACAGGCGAATGTGATAAAGAATCTGAATAGTATCTCTGCCGGGTCCATTTTTTTTTGGGTTTATGCGTTCTTTTGAGGTCCCATGTCTTTTTTGTATAATATGGTCCTGTAACTGTGGGGCATCTCTATCCCCTCGGCATCGAACCTCTGCTTTACGGCCTTGTTTAAGTCGCATCCCATCTTGTAGGCAGAAAGTGCGTTCTCAGCCCACACCCCAGCCCGCAGGACCATGGCCGAATCCGTGAACGAGAGGAGCCTCACGTGCACCTTGGGGTAATTCATCGCCTTTTCTTCGTCTCTCCGGTTGTCGATGAAGTACGGGTTCTTTATCGCCTCCTCCTGTATTATCTGCATGGCCCTGTCTATGTCGGAATCAAAGCTCACGGAATAGTCCACGAATTTGCACACCTTCTCGTCCACCAGGCTTGCGTTCTCTATGATCTCGTTTCCTATCACCGAATTAGGGATGACTATCCTGTTGTTCTCAAAGGTCCTTATCACCGTATGCCTCAAGGTAATGTCTTCCACTATCCCGAATACCTCTGCGCTATGTATTCTGACGGTGTCGCCGACCCGCAGGGGCTCGAATATGGATATGAATATTCCTGAAACGATGTTGGAAAAAGCCTGCTGCGAGGCAAAACCCAGGATGACTGCAAGGACCCCTGCTCCGGCGAATATCGATATCGACAGGTCTTTTAGGTCCGGCACCGTATAGACCGCAACGCCGATGCCGATGGTATATACAAGGGCGGAGAGGAAGTGCTTCATGAAAGATAGATGCGTCGTGTCGACGTTTATCAGCCTGGACGGCTTTTTCAACGCTCTTTCCAGGATGCCGCGAAATACTTTTGCCGTAACATAGGTGCATATCAGGATACCTATTACTATTGTCACTTGCTCCAGGCCCTGCATTAGAATAGCATTCTCAATACCTGTCGTGTCAGCCATTTGCCCTTTTGATAGTTTCCGATTAATACCATTTTGGCTTAGGTTCTATAAATACATTGACTTGCGATCCGTCCCTATTTTTCTTTGGGCGATGCCATATATATACCATGCCTGTCAAGAACACCATGATCACGATCGTGAGACATGTTGAATCAATCGTTGAGGGCCTCAACGAAAAAGAGATCGAGGACATGATCAAAGTAATAGAGAAAGCCGATGGGATATTCCTTATGGGTACTGGGCGTTCCGGGCTTGTTGCGAAAGCCTTCGCGACGAGGCTCGTGCAGCTCGGGCTTACGGCGTATGTCGTCGGAGAGAGCGTTACTCCCGCGATGACCTATAAAGACCTGCTCATAGCGGTTTCCGGTTCGGGGGAGACGAACTCCGTTGTCAGGGCTGCGGAGATATCCAAAAAGGTTGGCGCAAAAGTTCTTACGGTCACTTCTTATCCGAATTCCAGCGTGGGTAAGCTTTCCGACTACACGGTTACGGTAAAGGGCCGTACGAAGATAGACATAGAAAAAGACCCCATCCGGAGCCAGATAGAGGGTTCTCATTCGTCTCTTACGCCTTTGGGCACGCTGTTTGAGGATACCGTGATGATCTTTTTCGACGGGATAATAGCAAAACTCATGATAGAGCTGAAAGCAGGGGAAGAAGATCTTAAGAGAAGGCATGCGATAGTCGAGTGAGTTGTTTTTATGCGTGAAGTGGTGCCGGAGGCACCGCTTCACTCGTGGTTAGCCTGGCGGGGATAAGGCCTCGCGAGAGATTTTAAGAGAAGGCATGCGATAGTCGAGTGATCTTTTTTTTTCTTAATTTATCTTATACCTCAGGATCCCCCCTATTCCGCCGAGGGAGGACAATTGTTTTCCTGCGTCTCCTACGTGGTTTAATATGTGCACTTCCCCCCTTGCGTTTTTCACGTTCTGCATCAGGGGTTCCAGGCGGGCCCGGTTCTTTATGAACAGGTCGTCGCATATCAGCAGGGTCTCTATCGCCCCGGAGGAAGCCGCATTCTCTGCGTCCGGGAGTCCGTATACTGCGAGGCCGCTTTCTTTTCCGAGCTCTTCCAGGACGCGCGAGAGCATCCGTATGTCTTTTGCGGCGTTTATCTCCTCGTCTATCTTCTTTGCTTTAGACCTCTTCATGACTTCGTTTACGCCTGCTTCCCCGTGCGAGCCGATGTTTTCCAGGGTTGCTATCTTCGCTATTTCAGGCTTTTTTTCGGCCAGATACTTATAAAAGTATTCCTTTTCGAATCCTGCGCCTGCTATTATGACGCCTGATATGTTCTCTTTTGCGAGGATAGCGGCCAGTGCGTCTGCTGTGTCCTTGTAGAACTCCTGCTTTCTCTCCGTTCGTCCCTTGGTGTCGTATTTTCCGCCGATCTCTTTTGACAAGTCGTAGCGTTCTATCTTTGATTCCCTGACGAGCGCTATCTCCGCGTCTCCGACGTCGATTACCGCGATGAGTATCTTGGGTCTGAGAGCCGACTTTTCCGCGTCCTTTAAGCGGTCCAGTTCGTAATTTCCCCAGCGGTCTTTGACGATTGTGAGCATTGACTCCTTTTCGACGTTTATCGTGTGGTGCGTGCCTATAGAGACCAGGTCTTCCGGGCCTTCGACGATGGTCCCCGTTATCCTGTAAGTGTCGTTCTCAAGCTTGAAATCCGCTTTCTCGACGTTCAGGGTTATCGTTATCGTGACGCGCTCGCTTTTTCCTGCTCTCTCCATGTCGTCTTTTCCCTTGATCCTTCTTTCGGTCTTCGAGGATACGAGGTCTCCCGGGCAGATCACGTTCGAGAGGTACCACAGGTCGTCAAGGTTCTCTATTCCTATCTTTACCTTTCCGTGCCGGAGGTCTTTTTGGAATATTTTCATCGGTAGTACATTTACTTTATTGGATGGTGCGTTGATAAATATGATTTAAATATATTCCCATTATACTAATTCATTAAGGCCATGGATGACGACGAAAAACTCCCGAAGACATTCGATCGGAGGGCGTATGTGCCTTGTGTCGTCTTATTGTTCTTTTTTTCATTGTTCTATGTGCGTTCCACGCCTGTTGCCGAGATAGATTTGTTCGTTCCGGGCCTGGTTTTGATCGGGATGTTTTTTGCGGCTTTTGTCCTGGAGTCCCGGTATGTCGTGTGGTTCGGCGTCCTCCCGAATCTTTTGCTCTTATTCGTTATAACGGAGTCCGAGTGGCGTAACGTCCCTATTTTTCTCAAGGTCTATATCATCGCGGGATTTTTTCTTGGCTTACTGTCCTTCATCGGTTTCTACGGAAAAGTGATGGGGCCGGGGAAGACTACCATCTACGGGAACAGGCATCCGCTGTATAAGGCGACCTATGTATTGTACAGCCTGAAGACCGTCCTGCCCTTCTATTTCAGCTATTTTATGCTCAAGTCTTACGCGCATCCCTTTTTCATGTATTCATTCCTTATCCTTTTTATAATGATCTGGTTCCTTTTCATGATAGAGGGCATTTGATCCTGCGGATATTTATAGCCTGCCGTTTGATTAGTAATACGTATGGAACACCCGGATCATGCAGAATATGCGGACTACGCGGAACTTTTTTCCAGCGTTTCATGCGCAGAACCCGGGCACCGGAAGATAAGGCAGTCTCTCAAATATGCAGGACCCATGCTCATACTGGATTTCTTCCACGTGTTCCCTGGAGAAGTGGTATCCATCAAGGAGCTTTCGGACGTCCTTTCGCGGGATAAGGGCATATACCGGGTGCTGTTATTCGAAGCCGACGACATAGAAAAGCATATCTGCGAGATAACAAAGAAGCTCTCCGAAAATGAGACGCGCCTCGGGAAGTGGAAAGTGGTATTCACGAATCCCGGACGCTACCGCGGATTCTATGAGTTTCGCCGCTTCATGGACGATTCGGGGGATAAGTTAAAAGAGCTGGTATTCCTCTGAATATCACTGGTCGAAGCAGTACTGAACCTTCTGGAAGCCTGCACGTAATTCGATTATCTCGTTTTTGACCTTTTCAGGGTTTACGCCGTCGATGGCTATCTTTTTCATGCAGGATGCTATCTCTTTCATCTCTCCTGTTTTCATGCCCATCTTCGTCATCTCCTGGGTCCCTATCCTTATGCCGGATGGGTCTGCGGTATTCTGCAGGTTGTCCCAGGGCAGGAGGTTTTTGTTTATTATGATGTTTGCCTTCTCGAATGCTTCCGCTATCTTTGTTCCGCCGCCTATCTTTGATACGTCGGCTACGACCTGGTGGCTTTCCGTGAATCCTTTGCTTTCGCACAGCACGTTGAATCCGAGTTCATGCAGCGAGGATGCGAGCGTTTTTGCATTCCTTATCGTCTGTCCCGCATAGCTGCTCCCGTATTCCTTCATCTCAGCGAGGGCTATTGCAAATCCTGCGACGTGGTGGAGGTGGTGGTTGCTCATGAGGCCCGGGAATGCGGCATTGTCTATCCTCTTTTTGTGCTTGTTCTTGCAGAGTATCACTCCGCCCTGGGGTCCCGGGAATGTCTTGTGGGTGGATGCGGTCATCGCGTCCGCGCCTTCTTTCATTGGGTCCTGGAAGCATCCCCCCGCGATTAGGCCGAGGACGTGCGCTGCGTCGTACATGATGGATGCATTTATCTGGTCTGCTATCTCCCTGAATTCCCTTATTGGATGTGGGAATAAAAAGAGGCTTCCTCCGAATATCATTATCTTGGGCTTCTCTTCGAGGACCATCTTCTTTGCGGCGTCTACGTCGATGTTCATCTCCTCGTTGTCGAAGGGATAGGCTACTTCCTGGAGGTTGAGGAATCCGGCAGCCGAGACCTTTGTATGGGATATGTGTCCTCCCGCGGGGATGGAAAGGCCGGTTATCTTGTCGCCGTATTTGGCGAGCGCCTTGTACGTGACGAGGTTTGAGACCGCGCCGGATATGGGAACGACGTTTGCGTGCTCCGCGTGGAATATGTCCTTTGAGAGCTTCATTGCGATGTGCTCTACTTTGTCGAATACGCGCGTTCCCTGGTAGAACCGCTCGAAGATATGGACGCCGTTTACTTCTCCTCCGAGGATGCCTTCTGCGTACCTGTGGCCGAAATCGGAGGCGACCGCCCGCTGGACTGCCTTGGAAGTAACGTTCTCGCTGGCAATCATGTTAATGCAATTTTTCCGCCAGTTCTCCTGTTCGTCTATGAGTCCGAGCAATTCTTTATAAGGATCCATGGGTGCACCTGTAGTCTAATTTTATTGGATTAAGGGAATTAAAATCCGAAAATCACATGGCTTCCAGCGCCTTTATTCTGTCTTCTACCGGGGGGTGGGTGTTGAATAGATTGACGAGCCTCGCATGCAGGGGGTCTGCGAAGAACATCGGGGCGACTGCCTCGCTGATCTTTGCGTGTTGTCCGTCCCCTTCATAGTATGCTTTTATCTTCTTGAGCGCGGATATGAGATTCCCGGGATACCTTGTCAGTTGCACGCTTCCTGCGTCCGCCATGTATTCCCTTCTGCGGGATATGGCAAGCTGCACCAGTTTCACTATTATGGGCGCGATTATTGCGAGGATTATTCCTAGTACCAGGAATATTGCTCCTCCTTTTCCTCCGTGGTCATTATCCTTGTGTCCCCCTCCCCCGTACCACATGCTGCGGAGGAATATCTCGCTTGCTATCGATATTATCCCCACCATGACCGCGACCAGGGTTACGAACCTTATGTCGTAGTTTGCTATGTGGCTCATCTCGTGGGCGAGGACTCCTTCGAGTTCCGCTTCCGTGAGTCTCTGCAATGCGCCGTCGGTCACGCAGATGACTGAGTGCTGCGGGTCTCTTCCTGTTGCAAAGGCGTTTATTTCTGGAGAATGCATGACGTAGACTCCCGGTTTGGGCAGGCCTGCCGCGAGGGACAGGCCTTCGACGCGGTTGCGCAGGCGGCTGTATTGCTCTCCTTCCGCGGGCACTGCGCCTACGGATGCGAGCGCTATCCGGTCGGAATAGTAGTAAGTCGTTACCGTATATCCTATCGAGAATATTATCGAGAATATCAGTATGATAAACGTGAGTCCGGGATCGTATATCTGCGCGAATACGTATCCCATTCCTGCCAGGACTAGGAAAACAAAAAATATGAGGAAGTATGAGTTCCTCTTGTTGTTCTCTATCTGGTCAAAGAAAGATATTTTCTCCACTTGCTTATACGTCGAATTTGACCTTTACCGGCTCTCTTTTCTCTGCGGGCGCTTCAAGGTACGGCCTGAATTTCCGGTTCATCATCCCTGCTATCCACATGCCTGGGATCATTGTTACCATGTTGTTGTAGAATAGGACTGTGTCGTTGTAGAATTGTCTTGTGTATGCTATTTTATTTTCTATGTCCGTTAAGTCTTCCTGCATCTTCATGAAGTTCTGGTTCGCCTTGAGTTCGGGGTAGTTCTCTGCGACTGCGAAAAGCGTCTTTAGGGTGTCTTGGAGTGCGTTCCCGGCTTTTGCCCTGTCTTCGACGCTTTTTGCGTTCATCAGGCCTGCTCTTGCTTCGGTGACTGCGATAAATACCTTCTGTTCGTGTTTCATGTATGCCTGGACTGTCTCAACGAGGTTCGGCACGAGGTCCGCCCTCTTTGTCAGTTGTACGTCTATCTGGGCCCATGCGTTGTCTATGCGGTTGCCTAGTTCTACTATCCTGTTGTAGTAGTAAAAAAACAGTCCTATCAGCACCACTAATATTCCTGCTATTCCAAGCAGGATAATCAAGATTATTGGATCCATTTTTTTATTTTAATCTATTATACCCTTTTTTATTGTGTTTCTTTGTTTAAATCACAGTATTATATGTCCTCCTCTATGGACAGGGCGACTTTGGCCAGGGGGGCGTAGTTTAGCTTTTCTCCCGTGATTTTGTTTGCGGGTATGAGGAGCGTTTTTGGGTCTTCAAGGAATAATATGTTATCTTTCTGTTTTTGGGAATATGCGTCATATACTGTTTTGTATTCCGTGTAATCCCTGAAAGGCGTCATTAATACTGCGTCTCTGGGCCCTTCTATGTACGTTGCCGGGCAGAGTTCCTCGCATAGGAATTTTTGCCTTGTTTCCTTGTCGATCTCCGGATTCAATTTTCCGTGCATGAAGAGTACCAGTTCGCAGCCTAGTTTTTTTAAGTTGGGTATTCTGACTGTCTCTACGTATTTTTCCTCGATGAGCCTCTTTTTGATCTGGCTTACGGTTATTTTGTTCAGCGAGGTTTTTTTGGCTAATGCCTTGTCCGGCAGATCAGGGTATTTTGTAATGGCGTATAATACCTTTCCTTCATTCTCCGTGAGGCTTTTTTCTCTTTTTTCTTTATGGTTTTCTTTTTCCGGGTAATCCTTTTCCGTTAGCTTGAACCACTTTTTTACCGGCCGGCTGTAATTAAAAGAGCTCAGGACATTTGTCAGCCGGTACGGGAAATAGATAGTATGGCCTTCTTTCATTATGTCCTGGGAGTCGTATTGCTCTTGTATCCTGTTTGTTTTTTTCATGTATTCCGTGATGTTCCTGGAGGCTGTAAACGAGCAGTGTTCGGTGGCGGTTGTTATAGTGTGGAAAAATTCCGGGCAGTTTGATTCCTGTTCGAATAATTTTGTCGAGGCAGCGTCTTGCGGGCATCCTGAGAGGTTGCAGTAGGATACGGTCAATAATTCATATCCCAGATCGGACATATTGGGCACGCGTATTGTCTTTATGAATCCTTCCTTTTCCAGTTTGTTCCTGATCCCGGTGAATGTGGATCTCTTGACTGAGAGTTTTTTAGAGAGTAATATGTCGTTTCCTTCAGGGTATCTTATTAGGCCGTATAAGACCTGTTTGTCTTTTTCCGTTAAAGGTATGTCTTTTTTCTCTAGTGTACGTAGTTTGTCTTTGAGTATTTTTTTCTCTGTTATATCCCTTATCGTTATCACGGATCCTTTTATCTTTTCGTTGTCTCTCAGGGCGCTGGTGAATACGTCTATTACGTATTTTCTGCCTGTTCTTCCGCGGTATTCCATGCTGGAAGAATAGGTCGGTTTCCCCGTGGAGAGGGATTCTTCCATCAGGGGCTTTATCATCTGTCCTATGCCCTCGTTGAATATCCCCTTTGGAACGGCGTTAATCGTATCCTGCTCAGCGCAGCCCGTTATCTCCCTGGCCAGCGGGTTCATGAACCTGACCCTGCCGTCTTTGTCGGTGGCTATCACTGCGTCCCCTATGTTCTTGAGGATGATAGAGAGCCATTCCTCGCTGTCGCGCAGTTTCTTTTCCATCTGGTGCTTGTATAATGCCATCTCTATTGACGTGTATAATTCTCTTTCATCGAATGGCTTGAGTATGTATCCGAAGGGTTCCGTTACCTTCGCGCGCTGCAGTGTGGCGTCGTCGGAATATGCTGTCAGGTATATCACCGGGATGTGCAGGCGGTTCTTTATCTCCATTGCCGCATGTATCCCGTCTATGTCCCCTTTCAGGCCTATGTCCATCAAGACGAGGTCCGGTATAAAATCGAGAGATTTTTTCACCGCTTCATCGCCCGACGAGACTATCGCTACCACCTCATAGCCCCTGTTTTTCAGAGTGTTTGCTATATCTCTTGCGACGATCCCCTCGTCCTCGGCCAGCAATATGCATATTTTATGTGTTTTTTCTGCCATTTTAGGTTATGCGAGATAACGATCTATCCCCCGTATGGAAATACGATACTGAATGTAGTTCCTGCTTTCTTTTCCAATGATATTTTCCCTCTAAGCTGCTCTACCAGGGTATTTACCAGCTGGAGTCCCAGCGAGGATACTCTCCTGTAGTCGACCTCCTCCGGGAAGCCCGAGCCGTTGTCATGGACAGTCAGGTGATACCTGTTTTCCGCATCCTTTTTCATCTCTATGCGGATCATTCCTTCCCCTCCCCGGGAAAAAGCGTGTTTTAGGGCGTTTGATATCAGTTCGTTTATGATGAGGCTGCAGGGCACTGCTGTGTTAACGTCCAGGAATATCTCTTTGGATATAATCTCTACCTTGATCCTTCCGGGTTTTGTGCCGTATGAGCGCAGCAGGTGGTCTGTGAGTTTTTTTATGTATTCTGTGTAATCTATGTTTGCCAGGTCTTCCGACAGGTAAAGTTTTTCATGGACGAATGCTATGGATTTTATCCGGTCCTGGCTTTCCTGGAACAGATCGTAGGATTCTTTGTCTTTTACGAGTCCTGTTTGCATGTTCAGCAGGCTGGATATTATTTGCAGGTTGTTTTTCACCCGGTGATGGATCTCTTTTATGAGGACTTCTTTTTCTTTGAGGGATGATTGGAGGGTCTGGTTTGCTTTTTCCAGCTGCGTCGTCCTTTCAAGCACTCTTTCTTCCAGTTTTGCATGTGCTTTTTGCAGTTCTTCCTCCATCTTCTTTCTTTGGCTTATGTCATAGATGTTGGCGAGAAAATACTTTGGGTTTCCGGAGTCGTCGGGGACCAAAGAAGCTATCATTTCCGTCGGATACAAAATCCCGTCTGTTGTCCTGATCTTTATCTCTCCTCTCCATTGTTTTTCCGTCATGAGCGCGGGGATTATCGTGTTTTTGATCAGCGTGCGTCCGGCATCATCCGTGTAATTGAGTATCTGGCTTCCCAGTATGTCTCCGTCGGTCAAGGCATCTTTGATCTTTTGTATCGACGGGTTCACATACACGATAATTCCTGTGAGGTCGGTCAATAGTATTGCCGTAGGGGTTGTTTCCACCGCTTTTGTTAGCGTTCTTACATCGTCTTCCGCTTTCTTTCGTTCCGCGTTCTCGGCCCGGAGCGATTCATTGGCTCTGGCTAGTTCTTTTGTTCTCTCGGACACCCTTTCTTCCAGTTCTAAGCGGATCCTCTGGAGCTCTTCATGGGTCTTTTTGCGTTCCGTGATGTCTTCTATAGTGCCCTCGAAAAAGATCATATTTCCCGTGTTTTTGTCGTGCACCGCTTTTGCGTTAAGGGATGCCCAGATGATCTCGCCGTTCCGCTTTCTACACTCCACTTCGAAGTTCTTCACTAAACCTTCCTTTTTAACTAGCCAGGTAGCCATGGTCCTGTCTTTGGGGTTTACGTATAGTTGTTCCCCGATATCCCTGACGTCGGAGAGCAGTTCTTCCGGCGAATCGTAGCCGAATATGTGGGCGAATGACGGATTGACCTTGGTGTATCTGCCTTCGGGGGTGCTCTGGAAAATGCCTTCCACGCTGTTCTCGAAAATGTTCCTGTAACGTTCTTCGCTCTCTAAAAGAGCTTCCTCGGATTTCCTCCTGTCTGTTGTGTCCCGTATGGATTCGATTGCTCCGACTATATTGCCGTGCGAGTCGTAGAGCGCCGATGCCGTTCCCCATAGATATGTTACCCCCCCGTTCAAGCCCAGCGTGTATGCTTCTCCTACCAGGGTGTCTTTTTCTCTTTTGATGTAATTATACTCCGCTTCCCGTTCTTTTTGGGGATGCAGGATTAGGTCTAGAAGGATCGCGACCCTTTCTCCGTAGAAGGGGATGGAATATTCGTAATTGCTTCTCCCGAGCATCTCCTCTGCATTGATCCCGGTCATCTTTTCCATGGCCCTGTTCCAGGCGATGACCTTGCCTCCCGTGTCTACTACCAATGTTGCGTCCGGCAGGAAATTGATGATCTCTGAAAGCTTTTTCTCTGAATTCTTGAGGGCTTCTCCTATCATATTGCGCTC
Organism: Candidatus Altarchaeia archaeon; assembly: GCA_049299895.1. Taxonomy (GTDB): domain Archaea; phylum Altiarchaeota; class Altiarchaeia; order IMC4; family QMZM01; genus CAIYYO01. Next base: position 6,638 of record JBAQYF010000018.1, on the reverse strand, counting down.
TGTTATGTCCAGGGAGGTGCCTCCCATGCGGTACCCTTTTTCGGTTTTTATCGGGAATCCTATCTGCTGTACCATGCGGACGCGGCCGTCGGAGTGTACGTATTTAGTCTCGAGGGTTTTTTTCATGAACCCGGAATTCCCTGTTTTAAGCGCTTCCAGGATGCTGGACTTGATATTCATGCGGGCCTCTTTTGTCCTGTATTCTTCCGCCAGCAGAAGATACTGCACTTCCCAGAGCGGCCTGCCGATAGCCTCCCTGCCGCTGATGCCTGTCATGTGCTCAAGGCTTTTGTTCCACTCTATCAAGGTGCCCTGTTCATCGGTGAGCATGATACCCTCCGACGACTGTTCGATGAATCCTCTGAACTTCTGCTCGCTTTTGGCGAGTTCTTCTTCGATACTTTTTCTATCGGTTATATCCTGGGCGGTTTCTATTGCTCCTATGATCTCCCCGTCGGAGTCCCTGAGGGGTGCTGCGGTGTAATGAACCCATTTGCCGCATTCCCCTGCCGGAGGGAAAAACTCGATCCCCTCGTATGCACCCGGTATCAGTGTTGATTTTTTGAACTTTGTGCCGTATGCTTCTTCGATCTCCCTGCCTGATCCGTCGACTATCATGTCGGCAAGGATCCTTCTTTTGTCAGGATAGAAAATGGACCACTGCCGGTCAGTTCCTATCATCGATTCTTTTTTCACCCCGGTCTGGTTTTCCAGGGCGCTGTTCCAGTGGGTGATAATGTGTTTTTTGTTTATGACAAGTACCGGGATCCCCAGGCTGTTTATGATATTTGTGAGCCTTTCGTCCGCTTTTTTTGCGCTCGTTATGTCTGTTGCGACTCCGATTATTATTCCCGGTTCCCCGGGGACGGCTTTGCAGGGATGCAGAGTGGTTTCGTACCATTTTTCATCCCCTTTGACGGCTGTTGTTGATTGGCTGATGAGCGTATTTCCGGTTCTGATTGATTCCCGTACTTTGCTCATTTGGTTGTCTGCGCATTCTTTCGGGAAGAGGTCCCACATGGTTTTCCCGGTATAATCCTGCGGCTTGCCTCCTATCTCTTTTGCAGCATGCGAGTTTAAGAATCTGAATACCCCTTTTTCATCTACTTTGAATATGCTGTGGTTTGCCTCTTCGACAAGCATCCTGTAATTTTCCTCGCTCCTCCGGAGCTTCTCTTCTGTCTTCTTTTTTTCGTCTACGTCAAAAATTAAGCCCTCGAGTAGGAGAACTGACCCGTCCGGGCCGTAGATACCCATTCCCTTGTCGTGCACCCAGCGGGTAGTTCCGTTCATGTGGACTATCCGGTACTCGACGGAATAAGGTTTTTTTCCCTTGATTGCTTTGCTGATAACCTCCCGGACCATGTCCCTGTCTTTCGGATATATTATGCCGTCAAACGTCCTGAGGCGGTTGCCGATGTAATCCTCCGGGGGGTAACCTGTTATCTCTTTTATTCCATAGCTTAGAACATGCATGGACCTGTTGCGGTCATGCGAACAGCGGTAGATGGCGCCAGGTATGTTCAGAAGAAGATTTTTCGTTATCTCCTGGTTTACAGGTATTTCCCCCCTGGTTTTTTCCTTCCCATTCATGTTTGAAAGATCCAGCAGAATTATATCCCCATATGTTACCCTTTTCCCCGTCGTGGCTTCTGCCGTCACTGGTCCGCCCCCCGTTTTATACATCCAGTCACCCGGTTTGTTAATCAAAAATCCAGTTTATGCTTGACATAATAGATTTATTGATTAAAGAATTAGGAACGCGTTGCTATAAATACGTCAAATAATATACTAGAAGAAGTTATTATCCAGTTTTTTTCACGCATATAAAATAATTCTGGATGACGGGGTTAGCCAGCAGCTTCTTTGCAGCATTTTCTGCCTTCCTTTCAGCGTCTTCCTCAGAAACGGCATCTAATATGATGTCATAGGCCTTCACGCTCTTTACGCCCTTCACCGGAAATCCGAGGAGCTTCAAAGACTTCCCCACGGTTTCGCCTTCCGCATCCAGTACTCCTGCTTTTAGTTCGATCCTGACTTCTGCCGTATAATCCATTTTTTTTGTCCTGAGATTCTGTTACAATTAGGTATAAAGCAAATAAAAGAAAATAATAGATAACCTAAAATGGCAATCCTTCTTGTCACCGGGAGAAACGCGGCCGAAGCAGTCAAAAGAATCGCTAAAAGCCTTACTCCGCCTGCGCAGGTACGCGTATGCGCGGTAGACGTTGCATCCTTCCTTACCCCCGGGATAATACTCTCATCCCTGAAAGGCATAGACAAAGAAGCCTTTTCCCTGATCCTCGTTCCGGGAACGGTGAAAGGCGACGTATCCGTAGTGTCTGAGAAAACCGGCGTCTTATGCGTCAAGGGTCCAAGGAGCGTCTATGACCTTCCTCTTATAGTGAAAAAATACCTGGCGGGAAAGATAAAACTATCATCAGTCGAAGCCGCGGATGAAATGCTCCTGGAGGATTCTTCCTTGAAGGTCGGTCGCGAACTAAAAAAGGCTTACGGCAGGCCTGCTGAATGCGCCCTCAAGATAGGGAAAAAGAAACCGGTATACCTGGGTGCGGGAATAGGCCGGGTCGTTGCGGAAATAAACGATGCTCCCCTCCTTTCCCCGGGAGAACTGGCAAAGAGGGCAGCATATTTCTATGCGTCCGGGGCATCCATAATAGACCTCGGCATGCTTTCAGGCACAGACAGCTCAAAGAAAATAGAGATGATCGTCGATGCCGCAAGGTCCGCAGTCGATATCCCTTTGTCCATTGATTCCCTTAACTCGAAAGAAATCCTCGCGGCTGCGGATGCGGGAATAGACCTTGTCCTGAGCATTGATTCAGGCAATTGCCATGTCCTGGATTCTATCGACGTTCCCTCGGTGGTCATCCCGCGCGATGCGTTGGGCAGGGTGCCTGATGGGTCAATGGAACGTGTTATGCTGGCAGAAAAGATACTGAAAAAAGCCCCCTGCGAAAACCTCATAGCAGATATGGTGTTAAACCCCATCAATTCCGGGTATTCGGAGTCTCTAAAAGCGTATATGCTGTTCCGGGAAAGGAATCCTGGAACGCCTATGATGATAGGAGCGGGGAACGTAACCGAGCTCTTGGACGCGGATTCCGTCGGCGCAAACGCCCTCCTCGCAGGCTTCGCATCGGAACAGGGAATCGATCTGCTGTTCACCGTGGAAGCAAGCCCCAAGACGCGCGGATCAGTAAGAGAACTATCCACGGCCTCAGAGATGATGTACCTTGCAAAAAAACGCGGGATTACGCCAAAGGACCTGGGCATCGATCTACTGGTCTTGAAGGACAAAAAGAAGCGGTCGGCGGATGATATGCCCGCCCATGTAGTCCCTGGGGTATGCGCCCGTAAGACAAAAGAACCTGCAATGGAGGATTCATCATTCCGGATACACGCTGGAGAATGCATCAGCGCTGTTTATTTTAAAGGCGGAAAACCCCTCCTAAGAATAACTGGCGGATCGGCTGAAGACGTCTATAAAGAGATACTGGCGCGCGGCCTGACAAAGGACACCCTCCATGCAGCATACCTCGGAAAGGAACTCTCCAAAGCGGAGATCGCGCTGCGCCTGGGCAAAGAGTACGTCCAGGATGATGACATATTCTGAATTTATCGGCTATTTATTATAGTTCGGGTTAATAGTGTATACTTCCAAGTCAAAAATGGATATTTTTTTCGCATCGACTATCGTTCTATCTGTGTTAATCATTCTCTATGCGTATCTTAGAGGCAAGATAGACCTTTCAGCAGTTTTTGCTTCCGGCTTTGTAGGCATCGTAGCATTGCTTACGGTCGGCGTAGAATGGATATACCTGATACTGGCATTTTTCGTCCTGGGAAATCTCGTAACCCGATACAATTATAAAATAAAAGAAGGATACGGCGTCGCGGAAAAAGTGCGCAGCTACCAGAACGTATTCGGTAACGGCGGCGCAGCAATGGTTTTTGCAGTCCTCTACAAGCTTTCGGGAGATAATCCAGTCTTCCTTCTAGGATATGCCGGAGCAATGGCTTCAGCGGCCGCCGATACGTTCGCAACGGAGATAGGCGAAGTCCATGGGAGATGTCCCCGCATGGTAACTACTCTGAAAAAAGCAGTCATCGGGACGAACGGTGCGATCTCCTGTGCAGGGTGCCTCGCGGCTCTCCTGGGTGCGGCAATGGTCTCTGCCATGCCTTACTTATTTGCCTCCGGCATCAACAAGGAAAGCTTTTTTGTCCTGGCGACTGCTTCCGGGGTCTTCGGGTGTTACGTCGACAGCTGGGTCGGTGCCACCCTTGAGGGGAGATCAAAGTTTTTGGACAATCATATGACTAACTTCATCGGGACTCTTTCCGGAGGAACATGTGGTGTGGCATTATATTTAATTTTTCTATAATTTCGATGAATAATATTTATATATCTGATTCTAGTATTTATCAATGGATAAACAGCCATTTATCATATTATGTGTCCTCATATCCTGTATTATCCTCTCCGGCGGATGCCTGGGGGAAAAGGCTAGTGCGACGTCAAGCATAAAATACGTATGCAGCGATGGATCGATAGTATCGGAGAGCAGGGAGTGCCGCATCGAGGAAAAAGCACGCACATGTAATCAGATATGTCCTATCCCCGCAGAAAAACCATGTATATGTAATCAGACCTGTGCTGCTCCTGCAGAAAAAACAGTTATTCCCGTGAAAGGGAACACATCTGCGCCGGCTACAGAAGATACTTCTCCCGCGAATCAGAGTGCTGCCCAGCCGCCTAAAGAAACCGTTTCCGGTCCCTGCGAATCAATGGGCTGCCCGGCCGATGCGTTGTTCGTCGGCAACAGCGAGACGAAGAAATTCCACGACTGCGACTGCACCCAAGCTGCGAGGATAAGCCAACGCAAAAGGGTATGCCTGACTAGCGCGGAATATGCCGAATCCCATGGATTTGTTCCATGCGGCTTCTGCAAGCCCGCCGGCAAATCTAAGACCTGATATTCTTCATGTGCGCAACGCTCTTTCCTATATGCGCAGCAGAAGCTACGTCGGTCCTGTGCCAGAGGCCGCCTCCGGATACTGCGTTCACTCCTTTGAGGGATAGTTCTCTTGCTTCCTCCAGGTTGTCTGCCATCCCAACGCAGGCAACGGTCCTGGAACCGAGAGCATAGCTCTTCCCGTCGTCTCCCAGTTTCATTGAGCCAGGATATACCCTGAGGTTGCCATTGTATTCCCTGGAAAGCTTATATGCCCTGGTCAGATCTATTGCCCCTCCTGCCTCCCCCTCTTTTACCTTGCCGGGGAACTGCGAAGCAAAGCCCCCATAAGTCGAAGGAACCTTATAAGTAAGGACGCTTGCCTTCTTTTCCATCCTAACCCTCTTCAGGCTCCCGTCTATCATGTCAAAGCACACGTCGACGTAATCGTCTTTGAGGGTTGTCATGATGTTTATGAACTCCGGGTCCCCGCCGCGGCTGTTTATCTCAAGGATCTTCGGGCCCTCCTTCGTATGCATGTAAGCAAGATACAGGGCCGGGCCGCGCAGGCCGTCTACCTCCTTCTTTCCTGATTTGAGGTATTTGAATAATCTGTTCGCGATATCCCCCTCCTTCTCCCTGTCCGCCGCGGACATAAAGGGCAGATGGTCGGCTGCATCCTTGTAACTGCCCATCCCGCCGGTGTTCGGGCCCGCGTCGTCGTCGAATGCCCTCTTATAGTCCCTCACGTCCGGGAGGCCGACAAGGTTTGTTCCATCGCAGAAGCACTGGTAGCTGGACTCTTCGCCGTCGACTTTTTCCTCTATGATAACGGAGTCGTTTTCGTAGATCGTCATAAAGTGCCTGTACAATTCCTCGAATGTATTAAAGTGGTCGCCCCATACGCCCACGCCTTTGCCGTACCCCGGGCGGTCCGGTTTCACGACCGCCTGGTTGTCCAGTTCCGAGAGCCATTTCTTCAAGTCTTTCTTCATGTCCTCCTCGCTCTTGTACTCCGCTTTTCGGAAGACCTTATACCTGGGATTAGCCTCGGGCACGCACTTTGCCATTATCTCCCTCTGCGCGACTTTGCTTTCCTCGAGCGCGAATTCCTTTGTAGGACAGACCATGGGTATGCCTGTCTCCTTTTCCAGGACGTCGCGTATCCCCGCGATGATCGGTCCCTCGGGACAGACGACGCCGAAGTTTATCTTTTCGGCGCGCGATTTGGCCCATTCGCATATCTTATCCACCGAAAGGTCGGGTATGACTACGTGTTCCTCCGCCTTTTCCAGGTTGAACGGATTCTTCTGCTTGTCCGCGATGTATAATTTGACGTTGTAGTTGCTGCGGCTGAATGCATCCACTATCGATGCTGCCCTCGAGCCGTAGCTGACGACCAGTATCCCGATGTTTTCCATGGTAGAAAATTAGTCTTTGTTGCTTTTATTATAATCCGTCTATCTGGCCGCGAGGCGGAGGAAGGACCAATTCGAATAATAGAATTATTCCCCGGGTATCTTGAGATTGTTTTTTAAGCTTTCAAATTGAATTTACTCTTGGGTGTTTTTTGTCAATGAAAAGGGGGTTTTTGTTTTTTGTTTTGTCTTGTTTTGTTTTTTTGTTTTTTTCTTGTTTTGTGTGGTCTGTTCCTTTTGT
>JBAQYF010000017.1:0-3636 GCA_049299895.1 Candidatus Altarchaeia archaeon | reverse complement strand
AGGCTGACTTGGTTGCTCAGAGGAGGTTTAATGCGGCGATATATGATACGCAGGCTGATCTGCATGACGTGGTGAGGCATGCGATTTATCCGGTTGTTTGGAGGGTGGGGCATGACGTGGATTCCGAGGGGGTAAATGTGTATTTGAAGAAGACCTGCAGGGAGATATGTCACCATCTGTTACTCCCTGGATAATCAATTCGGAAGTCCTCTTGTCGAGGGAAGCGTAAAGGCGCTGGTATTGTACAGGGGGCCGGAAAACGTCGACTGGTCCGAAGACGATGACCTCGTCGATGGCTTCTTTGCAGATGCCGTCAATCTGCAGGCAGGAGAAAAGTATTCTGACCGCTTTGCATGGGCAATCCCGGAAAACACAAAGCCCGGGGTGTACGTCGTCAGCGTCTACTTCCCGGTAAAAAAGAAATTCAACAATGCGGGGGTTTCGTTCAGGTCTTCTGTTCCGGCTGCGACAACGAGCGTTGACATAAGGACAAAGGGCCCTGTACAGGATAGGCGTAACAGACCTTGTAACTGCGAGCTGGCCAAAGGAATGTCTACCGTATTCATCCAGGCCAGAGGAAATGAAGACCTGTGGTCCGGAGAAGGCAAAAACAGTTGTGAAAGCGACGATCTGTGGGTGAAAAAGGACGTGGATTTCAGCGCCCGGGACACAGATACATATCTTGTGATAGTATACAATTGATCCTGCCCCTTTTCTTTTTTCCGGCGTAATTTAACTGCAAAATAGAATAATTAACAGAGACAAAATGAGCCAGAAAACAGAACTGATCATCATAATAGATTTTGGAGGGCAATACTGCCATCTGATAGCAAGAAGAATACGTGAAAACAAAGTATTTTCCGAGATACTTCCGTACTTTGTGGAGACTGCAGAGATAGAGAAATTCCGCGGGAAATACGACGTGAAAGGCATCATCTTCTCGGGCGGCCCATGCAGCGTCTATGAAAAAGACAGCCCCTCAGTCAGCAAAGAATTCCTCGCCTACGTGGAAAAGAACAACATACCCCTCCTTGGCATATGCTACGGCCACCAGCTGATAGCGCACCTCTCCGGCGGAAAAGTGGTCCCTGGGGGACGCAAGGAATACGGGATAACAGGGATGTCAGTCGACAAAAAGATCGGCATATTCAAAGGACTCTCGGACAAGGAAAAGGTATGGATGAGCCACGGGGACAACGTAACACGCCTTCCCGAGGGCTTCGAAGCGCTCGCGCATTCGGACAACGCGCCGATCGCAGCCTACCGCAAAGGGAACATCTACGGGATACAGTTCCACCCGGAAGTCGTACACACAGTCCACGGAAAAGAGATTCTGCACAATTACGTCTACGAAGTCTGCAAGGCCAGAGGAAACTGGGAGATGGGGGACTTTGTAAAAGAATCCGTGGAAAAGATCAAAAAAGAGGTCGGCACAGGACGCGCATTGATCGCCCTGTCCGGCGGCGTGGACTCGTCCGTCGCAGCAGTCCTCGTATCCCGGGCGGTCGGAAGAAACCTCACCGCGGTATACGTAGACACGGGACTTATGAGAAAGAACGAATCGGAATCCATCGAAAAGACCTTCACAGGAGAAGGATTCGAACTAAACTTCAAACTCATAGATGCAAAAGACAGGTTCTTTACAGCCCTAAAAGGAGTAACGGACCCCGAAAAGAAAAGAAAGATAATAGGCGAACTATTCATCAGGATATTCGAAGAAGAAGCAAAGAAAATAAAATCAGACTACCTGGTGCAGGGCACCATCTACCCGGACAGGATCGAATCAGGTATACAGAGCGCGGCGACCATAAAAAGCCACCACAACGTAGGCGGCCTCCCGGAAAAGTTCGGCCTAAAGATAATAGAGCCGCTCGCAGACCTATACAAAGACGAAGTAAGAGTCATCGGAAAAAAGCTCGGCCTCCCAAAAGAGATTACGGAACGCCATCCTTTCCCGGGACCGGGCCTGGCTATCCGCATAATCGGGGAAGTCAATCCCGAATCCACGCGAACAGTCCGCGAAGCAGACTACATCGTGAGAGAAGAAATAGAGAAAGCAGGCCTGGACAAGGACCTATGGCAGTACTTTGCGGTTTTGCTCCCTGTGAAGTCGGTTGGCGTTCAAGGAGATTCGAGGACGTACTGTAATACGATCGCCCTGCGCATAGTCCAGAGCAGGGACGGGATGACTGCAAACTTCGCGGAGATGCCCTGGAACGTGCTGGAAAAGATATCGACACGCATCACAAACGAGATACCTGAAGTGAACAGGGTGGTGTACGATCTTACGCACAAGCCGCCGGGGACGATCGAGTGGGAGTAATCCTTCTGTTTCTAAGTATTACATTATTCTTATCTTTGTAATACAAATCCTTTTTTGAGGTCTTATTATGAGCGTCCACATAAACGTCCGTATCTCCGACGATCTTGCAAAGAAGATCGATGACGCCGTAAAGGAAGGCGTGTATAGCAGCCGTTCGGATGCAGTCAAGGAAGCACTGTTGATCCTTTCACGCAGCTATGAGATGGATCTGCTTGAAAAGCGTATGAAGGTCCTTGCCGAGAAGAACAAGGGCAAATACAACGCCACCGATGCCGTGATCGGATCGCGCGAGGAAGAGGATTAGGAATGGAATGCCTCGATTCGAGCGTCTTAGTCAAATGGTTCAAAGCCGACGAGCCGAAAGCAAAAGAGGCTTATGCGTTGTATGAGCGTGCGAAGAAGACACGATCGCTTTATGCCGCAAATGAATGGCTGATCCTAGAAGTCATCAGGGGTCTTGCCAAGGCGCAGGTATCGAAGGAAAACCTAAAAGAAATCTGTTCCATGCTGGAACGCATGTTTGCTTCCGGCATAATCTGGAGGATAAACGTATCTGACGTGCTTCGATCAGCCGAGGAGATCGAAATAGAATTAAATCTGCATTCGGCCGACGCCGTGCACCTGGCGTCTGCGATAGAGAGTCGATCGACTGTTTTCTGGACTGAGGACGAGCACTTTCACAAAAAGGCCGTGCTGGATTACGCCAAGAAATACGGGTTGCAGATCAAACGGTTATAGTTCAGATGCGTTTAAAGCGAGACCATTGTTTTGACCTCAAGTGTAAGAGATCAACCAGACGGACTATGTTAAAAGGTCGCACAAGCCGCCGGGGACGATAGAGTGGGTGCGAATCACTTCTTCTTATATCCGAATTTCTTATCGTAGTTTCTGTGATTCATGATGTCTAGCACGAATGCTATTATTTCTATCTGGCTTTCCCCGCTTGTTAGAGTGTATAGCATTCTCCAGTAGTTTGGCAATTCGATGCGGAATAGGTTTGTCACTCCGTATTTTATTACATATTCGGTTGGTATCAGTTTCTTTGCTATCGGGTCTCCGTAGTGTGGGTTAGTTTTTATCAGGCCGATCTTCTTTTGCAGGCCGGACAGAATCGTCTTCTCGGTTTTTGAGTCTGCTGCTTCTTTGTTCAGGTATTTGTAGACTTCCTCTGCTTCTGGCGAGAGGATGGAGTGAACCCCTTTGTGTGTTCGTTAAGTTAAGTTGCTTTTGCGCTTAAATTTGCGCGTTTTTCGTACTCATTGGGCGGCAGGTAGCCGATCTTTGAGTGTAGTCGTGTCTCGTTGTATATGTTT
>JBAQYF010000016.1:0-33849 GCA_049299895.1 Candidatus Altarchaeia archaeon | reverse complement strand
GCATACTCCGCTGCTGCATTTCTGGCACAGGCCGCAGTTGGCGTCTACCGTGCATTGAACGCAGTTTCCTGCCGAACAATAAGGAACAGCACCCCCACACTCAGAATTCCCACTACAATCAGTCCAGATGCCTGCGTTACAGTAATCGTTGTCAGCATCCCCGTCGGCATCATGGGAAACGGTTCCTGTTGCATAACACACATCATCATCCACGCAGTCGGTGACAGCGTCGCAACAAGCGTTATCGCCCGGCATTGAAACATATCCGGAGTCCATCGAGGAGTCTGCCAGACGGGATAGACGATTCTCTCCGGAATCGTCTGCGCAACATGCAAGCGATGCAACTTCTCCCCCTATGGACCAGAAACCTGCACCTACAACAGCACTGCACTGAGCAGACCCTGCATCCGCCCCCTGCCACGTTCCCGCATTGCAGTAGCCTTTGCTGGGAATGCCCCCCGAAGTCTGAGAATCATTATAACATACGCCCGCCTCCACGCATTTAACCGAAGAGTTACAACAGGCCACAGTCCCATGACTGAAAGAAACCGGCGCATCAGTCCCCTGAGACTCAATCCTCTTGTATTCCCCGGAGTCGTCTCCGCAACACGCCGCAACAGCCACCTCGCCACCCAGGCTCCAGTACCCTGCACCCATACAACCCCCGCACCCGGACTGGGAAGTATCAACGTCGTAACCAGCCGACCCACAGGAACCAAGAGAACAATAATAATCAGTCCATGTACAACTGTTCACACCAGTCCCGCAAATACCGCTACAAACATCCGTACCACAACTGGAATTAATCCATGCGCCTGCGCTACATGACCTGTTCGAATCCACACTATCACACTCAGAGGCACCCACGCCATTTAAATAAACAGTCCCATTATGCACGCAATCACCTGCATCGGCACACCAACTGCCGACGCCGTCATAATCCCCCTTGCAATTCCCGGAACAGCATTCCAAACCTACGGAACAAGCCGTGCCATTCGCCGAACATACTAAGCAACTTTCCCCGAGGTCGACACCAGTCTCATCACAGTCCATAATACCATTAGCACAGTGCCCGCCATCATCCCCTGAAAGATCACAGCTCCCTGCTCCGTCGCAGTAGCCCTGCGTATAAAACTGACCGGATGGATTGTTACCATACGCATCGTCGGCGTTTACTGCCGTAGTGCATGCCCACGTGCCGTTACACACGCCGGGTATTTCACTCCCGCCGCTACAAACATTGGCAGAAGCCACATTCACCAATGCCCCCAAGGTATTACATGCACCCAATCCATCGCAATTGCCATCTGCCCCAGTCTTCCTGCAGCTTCCAGAACAACCAGTCCATTCAACAGTACAGTCACCATTTGGATCCAACCCAGCAGGAACACCAATACAGTCATAAGATGAACCACCACACTGCAAGCATACGCCGCACGTTTGCTTTCCGGTTTTGTACTGACAGCTTCCAGCACCATTACAAGAATCACCCGCACACGTCCCAAGCACACCAGGACATTCGTTCTTCAGATCATCGCCCGACGCCTGGGAACTGCAATAGCCACCAGAACATTTCTGACAGATAGAACATTCATCATCAATATCACACTGAGTCGTGGTAGTGGTGGTCGTACTAGTAGTGGTAGTTACCAACAGCCTCTCAAACGAACCACGAATCTTACCCCGGCTCTCTTCAGAATTACCAGAGCGAGTATTAGTATATGCATATTCAACAAGGGCACTATAACAGTCATCCTCACTGAATCTTCCAAGATCGGAGCATTCCAAGACGACCAATACGCTCTGGTCGGGTTCCAGGATCATGCTTGCCCCGGAAAAAGAACACATCCCCCCGCCAGTAAAAGACATATTTACATCGTTTAGCTCTATATAATCTCCAGACCAGCTTTTAGAGAGAAGCATCATAGAATTGGACGTAATCGAGACGCGCCAGTCAACAGGAACTACCTGAGAGAAACCGGTCCGCATCTTTTCACACGAGGTAAGATGAAAAGTACCCATCTGGGAAAGAGCAATCAAGCCAGTCAATCCGACAAGGATTATCCATCCATAATTCGTCAGATATTCAATGGCAACCTGACCCTTACCCCCTCCCCTGAGACGATGCATCTTAAAAAATACCATTTTAAAGTAACGTAGGCACCAATATGCGAGGGCAAATCATCAGCCCCGATACCAGCAATTATCACCCGGCCGCAAGAACTGATCAGTTTTATAGCCGCCTGGGCTTTACGATCTTGAGGATTTTTTAATTATTCCCCTGAATAGATATATATCAAATGGGTTAAAAACAATATTAAAAAGATAAACAATTCCAATGCCGAGAAAAATGGGGATTATATCATACAATCGAATATACCATTAAACCCGAAACGACCTCAGACCGCGTGCAGCGCACAATGTAGGCGGGGACGAAGCGACGATGCCATTCAAGCGACCGGCAAATTAACAAAAAAATATGCTCAACCCCTGACGCAGCGGACTTTTATAAGGGTATTTTTAAAACGATCGACTACACTGCTTGACTGCATACTACGTGCAGTCGCAACATTCGCCTCTGCATCCGTTGCAGACCAGTACACAACGTCGTCCCCGTCAAAGCCGAAGCATGCCTTGTCTTTATAGGAGCATATGTTGGCATCGCCTAACAAGCCATATAGGACACCGGATATTGGAAGAGTCCAGTCACTGAGCCCCGCATAGACAGGATTATCGTATTAATCGCACGCCCGGGCCAAATCCTAAAGAGGGAAGACGCAGAGACAAAAGTAAACGGGACAAACAATTCCATGCATCACATCATACGCCCGCTTTTCTTCCTATCTGATTTCATGAAACGCGCGCATACAACGGCTCAACTAACTACCATACCTGACGCAGTTGATATAGAAGTCGACAGTTCTGGGCCAAGTGTCGTAATTGGTAGTTGGATGCTGCACAGCTTTTCCTCTTGCATAATTTGTACCTATACCTGTCGAGGTCCAAGTCTGGTAATACCCTCTTGTGGCGCCGCCGAAACAAGACTTAGTTGAAGCAACGCATATGTTACTATTAGCGAATAAACGCTGTAGATCAACAGTTGCTGGAAGAATCCAGTCGCTGAACCCGGCATAGACTAGGTTTTCGCAGTAGTTGCATGCAGGATAGCTGCTACCCGCTCCTAGGCACGAGCTTTTGGTAACGCCGGTCGGACCCCAGGTATAAGTGCCTGTGCTGCCTGGAACCCAGCACACATCAGTATAGGAGTCACTGCATTGAACGTACAGGGTTTGACCCTGAACTGTCTTGGTCTCGTATCCCGATCCCGTGCATGTACAATCCTCGCATCCTGCATCGCTCGCATCCGTGTATCCGTCGCAGTCGTTGTCTATGCCGTCCCCGCAGTTCCCGTTGGCTATGGCCTCGGCAGTACCATATCCCCCGCAGGTACAGGAACAATCACCGGAGCAGGTATCGCCGTTGTACTCCGTACTGCAGCTTCCGGCCCCGTTGCATGTATACTGGTAGTTGGTGGCCCCATTGCAATGCCATGCGGAGTTGCACGCCCCTGAATTGCACGAGCCCGACACGCAGTAGGTATTAGAGCCGCAATTCGCCGAGGCGCCGCCCGTATTGCATGCGCTTGCACCGTTACAGTTCCCGTCGGGTCCCGTCTTTACACAGGTACCGGAGCATCCGTTCCATGAAGCGGTACAAGCGTTATACGGATCAGTCCCCGAGGCCGCAACTGAACAGCTAAAGCTGGAACCCGTGCAGTAATTGCATGTTCCACAGCCCTGCTGGCCTGCGGCAAGATAACCACACGTCCCAGCGCCATTACAAGTAGCCGCGGCACAAGTACCATACGACCCCGGACACTCATTCTGATAATCTCCGCCACTGACAGTATTTATACAAGCACCCGCACCGTTACAGGACTGACAGACACCCCCGCAATTAGTCCCAGTGGAATACGCAGAATTACCGCAAGTATAACTGCTGCACGTAGCATCCCCGCAAGTTCCATACGAGTCAGCACACGATTGACAACTATAAGAAATCCCCGAACCCGAACAACCGCACGAAGCAACAGTACCAGAACAACGGGTATTATCCCCCCTGCATGCGCCGGCACCATTACACTCATCGCAACTCCCGGTACAATCTCCATAGGTATCGGCATCGGCAGCGACATTGGAACATGCAAAAGACGAACCGGTACAATACTGACACGTTCCGCAGCCCTGCTTACCGGAAGAAAGATAACTGCACGCACCCGCACCATTGCACGAGCTGCCGGCGCACGTACCATACGACCCGGGACACTCGCTTTTCGTATCTTCCCCGGACGCCTGATTAACGCATACTCCGCCGCTGCACTTCTGGCACAGGCCGCATTGACTGTCCAACGTACACTGCACGCAGTCACCGGAAGAGCAATAAGGAGTGGACCCGCCGCACTGGGAGTTCGTACTGCAATCATACCAAGACCCGGAATTGCAATAATCGTTATCGCTGTCAGAGTCGGCATCCCTTGACACGGACCCGGAAGCATAACACCCGCTGTCATCAACGCAATCGGACGAAGCATCGCAACAAGCATCATCCGAAGAAGAAGACACATAACCCCCATCCATAGAAGCCGCAGCAAGACGAGACAAATAATACTCCCCGGAATCATCCCCGCAACAAGCAGCAGAAGCAACATCCCCCCCGACGGCCCACCTGCCGGAAGAGACTACGGCACCGCACTGCGCAGACCCGGCATCCCCGCCCTGCCAGCTGCCTGAATTACAATAACCCTTATTGGGTATCGACCCGACGGTCGAACCGGAAGAATAACAGGTATCGGCTTCAACGCACTTGGCATTCGCATTACAGCAAGCATCGGTTCCATCGTCAAAAGCTGTAGGGGCATCGGTGCCCTGGACCTCTGTCCCCTTATACTCGCCTGAATCGTCCCCGCAGCAACTCGTCGACGCAACCTCTCCTCCGAGACTCCAGTAACCGGAAGAGGACCGCACACAACTGCATGAAGCCGTAGACGTATCCCCATCGCCCTGGGAACCGGACCGATCACAACTGGAACTGCCATCACAGTAGCCCTGGGTCCAGTAACCAAGCCCGCTGTTATCATAAGCATTATCAGTATTCTGCACGCTAGAACAAGCCCACGCACTATTACACGTCCCGGACACCTCGCTCCCCGCGCTGCACACGTAACCGGCAGCAACGCCCGCGGAAGCACCGCCGCTATTGCATGCGCCGCCCCCATTGCAATTACCGTCCGGACCGGTCTTCACGCAACTGCCCGAACATCCGGTCCACGAAGCAGCGCAATCAACATAAGGATCACTGCCCGAAGAGACATAAGAGCAGGCAAAACCGGAACCTGTACAATACTGGCATGTTCCGCAGCCCTGCTTACCGGAAGAAAGATAACTGCACGCACCCGCACCATTGCACGAGCTGCCGGCACAGGTACCATAAGAACCGGGACACTCGCCCTGATAATCGCTACCCGACGCAGTATTTATGCAACTACCCGCGCCATTGCAGGACTGGCAAGCACCCCCGCAATCAGTACCGGCGATATAAGCGGCATTATCGCAGGTATAACTGCTGCAAGTAGCCTCGCCGCATGAACCGTACGTATCAGGACAACTCTGGCAGCTATATGCAGTCCCGGAACCGGAACAACTACAAGAAGCAACAGTCCCGGAACACTTGGTACTGTCGGCCCTGCAAGCGCCGGCGCCGTTACATTCGTCGCAGTTACCCGTACAATCACCATAAATATCGGAATCGGCCGCGACATTAGAACATGCGAAACCAGACCCTGTACAATACTTGCAAGTACCGCAGGACTGCTTGCCGGACAGATAACTGCAAGCACCGGCACCATCACATGTATCATCGGCACACGAACCAAAAGCGCCGGGACAATCCCCGTCAGGATCGGTTCCTGCGCCTACGTTGGAACATGCATAACTCGCGCCGCCGCATGTCTGGCACGCGCCGCAGGTCTGCTTGCCCATGAGGTATCCGCATGCTCCGGCGCCGTTGCAGCTCGCATCAGCGCACGTTCCATAGGCGCCCGGGCATTCGTTCTTCACGTCTTCCCCCGCAGTCTGATTAACGCAAACTCCGCCGCTGCATTTCCGGCAGAGCCCGCACTGGGAGTCCATAGTGCACTGGACGCAGTTCCCGCCAAAGCAAGAAGGCGTGGCACCGGCGCACTCGGAGTCCCCGCTGCAGTCGGTCCACGTGCCGGCATTACAATAATCGTTGTCGCCGTCCCCGTCGGTGTCATGTGAAACTGTTCCCGTCGAATAGCACGTATCGTCGTCCACGCAGTCGGTGGCGGCATCGCAGCAGGCGTTATCGCCGGGCAATGAAACATAGCCCGAATCCATCGAGAAGTCTGCCAGACGTGTCCTGTAGTTCTCGCCGGAATCGTCTCCGCAACATGCGAGCGAAGCGACCTCTCCTCCTATGAACCAGAAGCCTGCACCTACGACGGCACTGCACTGGGAGGACCCTGCATCCGCCCCCTGCCACGTTCCCGCATTGCAGTAGCCTCTGTCGGGGATGCTCCCCAGGGCCCGGGTATCGTTGTAGCACACGCCCGCATCCACGCATTTAACAGAAGAGTTGCAGCAGGCAACAGTCCCGTGACTGAAAGCCGCCGGTGCGTCAGTCCCCTGGGACTCGGTATTTTTGTATTCCGCAGAGTCGTCTCCGCAGCAAGTGACATCGGCCACCTCGCCGCCCAGGCTCCAATAACCCGCGCCCATGCAGCCCTCGCACCTGGACTGGGCCGTATCGACGTCGTAACCGGCAGACCCGCACGAACCGAGAGAACAGTAATAATCAGTCCATGTACAACTGTTCGCACCGGTCCCGCAGGCACCGAGGCAAGCATCCGTACCGCAGCTCGAATTGGTCCATGCGCCCGCGCTGCATGACCTGTTAGAATCCACGCCATCACATTCGAAAGCGCCCGTACCATTTAAATATATGGTCCCATTATGAACGCAATCACCTGCATCGGCGCACCAGCTGCCGATACCGTCATAATCTCCCTTGCAATTCCCGGAACAACATTCCAAACCCGCAGAACAGGCAGTGCCGTTCACTGAACACGTAGAGCATATCCCTCCAGCGTCGACATCAGTCTCGTCGCAGTCCATCACGCCATCGGTACAGTGCCCGCCGTCGTCCCCTGAAAGATCGCAATTCCCCATTCCGTCGCAGTAGCCCTGCGTATAAAACTGACCGGATGGATTATTGCCGTACGCATCGTCGGTATTCACTGCAGTAGTGCAGGCCCATGCGGCGTTGCATAAGCCGGGTATTTCGCTTCCGCCGCTGCAAACCGTAGCCGAAGCCACGTTTGCCGATATGACCCCCGAATTGCATGCGCCCGCTCCGTTGCAGTTGCCGTCTATCCCGGTCTTCCTGCAGCTTCCGGAACAGCCGGTCCATTCAGCCGAACAGTCGTTGTTTGGATCCGTTCCGGCAGGAACGCTAACACAGCCATAGAATGAGCCGCTGCATTGCAGGCATGTACCGCATGTTTGCTTTCCGGTCTTGTAACGGCAGCTTCCGGCGCCGTTGCAGGAATCGTCCGCGCACGTCCCGAACGCGCCTGGGCATTCGTTCTTCAGATCGTCGCCCGATGCCTGGGAGATGCAATAGCCGCCGGAGCATTTCTGGCAGATAGGGCATTCGTCATCAGAATCGCACTGGGTCGTAGTGGTGGTCGTCGTGCTAGTAGTTGTTGTTATCAGCAGTCTCTCGAATGAGCCCCTTATCTTGCCCCTGCTCTCTTCCGAATTGGTGGAGCGGGTGTTGGTATAGGCGTATTCAACCCGGGCGCTGTAACAGTCGCCCTCGCTGAATCTTTCAAGGTCGGAGCATTCCAGGACGACCAATGCGCTCTGGTCTGGTTCCAGGATTATTCCTGCTCCTGAAAGATTGCAGGTCCCTCCGCCGGTAAAAGATACGTTTATCCCGTTTAGCTCTATCGGATCTCCTGACCAGCTCTTCGAGAGGAGGATCATGGATTTGGATGAAAGTGAAACGCGCCAGTCGACAGGGACCACCTGGGAGAACCCGGTCCGCATCTTTTCACACGATGTGAGGTGGAAGGTACCCATCTGTGAGAGAACGATCAAGCCGGTCAATCCGACGAGGATTATCCATCCGTAGTTCGTCAGATATTCGATGGCGACCTGCCCCCTGTCTCCTCTGAGATGCTGCATTATCGCAGCCTGCGCTTTCAGACACATGGATTTTTTCAATTATTCCCCCATTAATTATTAACCAAGAGATTTATAAAAGCACCGGCAGGTATAAAGATATGGATATATTAATCTAAAACAAGTCTAATATTCTTACATCGAAACGGGATAAAAAAAATGAAAACACATACCTTCACGGCATTTTTTTGCTTATTCATCCTGCTGGCAGGGATATCTGCGGCAGAAGACCTCTCGGTCAAATGGAGCTATAGGATGAACAACACTGCAAGAGCCGTTGTCCTCGCAGCGCACGTCGCAGACTATGACGGGGACGGATTCAACGACGTTGCGGTCGGCGCAAAAGAAGACACACTCCAGGGCTCGGCCGGGTGGGTGTACCTCCTAAACAACGACGGGTCGGTCAAGTGGGAGCACGACACGCCCGGCGCCATCTCTGCGATGATATCCGCAGACCTGTCGGGAGAGGGGAAACCCCAGATAATCGCGGGAGTCTCAAGCAGGATATACATATTCGACGGAGAAGGGAACTCAAAACAGGTTTCTCTCGGGGACCTTGCCTACAAAGCCACAGTCATGATCGCAGACGACATAAACATGGACGGCTCAAAGGAACTCGTTGTCAGCGGAGGCTCGCAGGACAAGGGGAAGGTATTCATATTCGACAAGGACGGAAAGCTCCCGTATACGCAGGCGACTCTGGGAAGCCCGGCAGCAATGACGCTCTCGGACCTGAACGGGGACGGCTTAAAGGAGATAATCGTTGGGACCGTTGGCAGGGACGATGAATATCCCGCATATATCCAGGCTTACACGCCCAAGGGAGAGAATCTTTGGCCGGCCTATAAAACCAAAAAGGGAATCCTGAGCATTGCGGTGCTGGACATCGACGGCGACGGATCCCCCGAGATACTCGCAGGTTCGACGGACAGCCTTTACGTACTCGGCGCCGACGGGAAGGAAAAAGAGATCAAATCGAACATCACAAGGCCGGGTTTCCAGTTCAACAGGATACTCGTGACGGACATGGACGACGACGGCTCGGAGGAGGTAGTATTCGGATGCACCAACAACGTCTACATGTATGACAAGTCCTTAAAGAACCTGCGCTGGAAGAATCCCGTAGGCACCGGGGTCTTTGACCTTGTGTCCGAGGACATAGACGGCGACGGGCTGAAGGAACTGCTGGTCGCGTCAGACATCCTGTACATATTCAACAAGGACGGAACGCAGGTCAACAGCTTTAACCCGCTTACGAGCAGATTCTCGGTAAGGGACATATACGTAGCAGACTTGAACGAGGACACATATCCGGATATAATAATAGGATCGACGGACGGAAAAGTATACGTCCTCGGTTCCTCGGCGCAGTCAAAGAAGATAGATGCAAACAACCTTTACAGGAGAGGCAAAGAGCAATACGCTGAACGCAATTACGCAGAGGCCCAGACAAGCATGAGAGCCGCGATGAGAGCCTACAAAGACCTCGGGGACAATACGAAGGCGCAGGAGATAAACGACATCCTGAAGAGGATAATGAACGATGAAGCAGCCTCCGCCAACCAGACGGGAGAAGCGCAGGCACTCCTTGAAAACGCCTTTTCCGCCTTCCAGTCGCAGGATTATATAAAAGCGGTCGAAAGCGCAAGGATAGCAAAGTCCAAATATTATAACATCAACCCCAAAGACCCGCAGATAACAAGGCTGGACAACCTGATAAACAACTCCATGGAGACCATAGGGTTCCAGGCAGAGAACTATCTGGAAAACGCCTCGTCGTATTCCGGGAAAAACGATTATGAAAACGCCTTGGAATCCGCGAAAAATGCGGCCGAGGCATACGCATTCATGAAAGACGACGCGGGACTGGCAAAAAGCCAGGCTATCATAAACGCATCAAAACAGGCCCTGGGCATAACAGACGAAACAACGCCTGAAGCATCGTCCGGCCCGTCCGTCGACGCGTCGACTCTGATGCAGTTCTTTATCGGGATCGCAGTCATCATTCTCATCGCGCTGCTGGCGGGATTAACCCTGAAGAACAGAAAGACAAAAAAGACGATGCCGCAGGACCAGGGAAGCGTCCTGGACAAGATGGATAAGGAGAAGATTCAAAAGCCCCAGCACAGGAAAGAAGCTATCGAAAAGACGCACGCACACCATCATGAGAAGAGCGAACAGGGGAAACACTGGATCAGGGAAGCAGACGAAGCGATGAAGGAAGCAAGAAAACAACCCGAAAAACCGGCAGAGGAGCACGCAGAGCAGGCAGTCCCCCATCCGGCCCACAAGCACAGGCATAAACTGAAAAGGATCACGAAAGACACTTACAGGGGCGCAGGAATAAGCCTGCGCGGCGTTTCCCGCAAGGAAACAAACGAAAGCGGGTGATCTTTTTTTTATATTTCTATATCCCCGCCGTTCACAAGGAGATGCATGTTCTTGTTCATCTCGTATCCTTCTTCCAAGGCGACGGCTGCATAATTGGCGCGCATCTCCAATGTCCCGTGGCAGGGTATTATGTGGTCCGGCTTTATCAGGTCTATCAGATACCTGTGGTCCTCTTTTGCCGCATGGCCTGAAACGTGGACGTTGTCGAATATCCTCACGCCGTGATATTTCAGGCGCGTCTCAAGTATGTACCTGCTGGCAACGTTAACCGGCGTCGGGATGGTGTTCGCGCACAAGATCGCGGAATCCCCCTTTTTCAATTTGAAACCAAGGCGGCCGTCAGCTATCCTCGATATGACCGACTCGGACTCTCCCTGGTGGCCGGTAACAAGCAGGAAATAATCGTCTCTCTTGCGTATATCCTTTAAGCCGTTCTTTATGGCCTTCCCGGTAGCAAATATCTGCGCCCCGGGAGGCAGGTTGAGGACGCCGAACCTTTCCGCAAGACTTATCTGCTTGGAAAAAGAGCGTCCCATGATAAGTATCTTCCTCCCGGATTTCTCGGCTACGTCGACGATAGCCTGTATCCGCTCTATGTGGGTCGAGAACGTTGTTGCCATGACAAGCCCGGAATCGATGAATTCCATGACGTCGGAGAGCTTCGCCCGCACAATCGACTCGGAAGGCGTCTTGCCTTCTTCCCATGCTCTCGTGGACTCTACTATGAGCGCTTTGGGATTGCCGTTCCTAATCTCCCTAAGTTTCTTGTAATCGGTTTTTCCTATCAGGGAATGATTGTCGAATCTAAAGTCGCTTGCATAGACCACGTCTCCTTCGGGCGTATGCAGGACGACAATGGAGCTGTAGGGTATGCTGTGAGTCACTTCGACGAACTCCACTGAAAGGTCTCTTGTTATATCCCGCTCCTCATTGTAGCCCATGGAATAATAATCTCCCTCCTTGTATTCCTTGCGGCACAATTCAGTCGTATAGTGATGCGCTATGATAGGTACCTTCGGCCGGTTTATCGGAAGAGCGCCTATGTGGTCCAGGTGCCCGTGTGAGATAACCTGCCCGCACAGATTCTTGAGCCGGTCCTGGTGCGGGATTATCTCCATCGATATCAATTCTTCAATGCTCTTCTCCTTCAGGACGTCCGTCTCACCGTCGTACATCTGCAAAGTGTCGAGACGTATCCCGTTGTCTATCGCCACGGTCTCATCGCCCACCGTGATCCCTGTCATGTTCCTTCCAACGGCTGCGTATCCTCCCACGGCGGAAATTTTCATCGTTATCGATAGCTATTAATATTAGGGGGATAAATACTTGCAGGTAGACAGGCCCCCTTATAAATAGGTAATTCCTTATTAGATGCATCCTATCATAAAAAAAGTTCTAAAAAAAATAGGTGCAACAAAAAATGCTGGCAGTACTGACAGGTATTCCCGGAACAGGCAAAACCACCACGGCAAGAAAAGCTTTGGAGATGCTGAAAACCGAAAACATAATCTATGAATTAATTACCTACGGCGACGTCATGTTCGACATAGCCAAAACACTCGGAGCGGTAAAGGACAGGGACGAGATGAGAAAACTCGACCCCGCAAAGCAGAAGGAGATACAGAAGGAAGCGGCAAAGAAGATAGCGGCTATGGCCGGAACAAAGAAAGTCTTATTGGACACTCACTGCACGATAGCAACGCCCAGAGGATACCTCCCAGGCCTGCCCCAGTGGGTTCTCACGGACCTGAAACCGAACGCATTCATACTCGTGGAAGCAAAACCGGAAGACATCGCATCCAGGAGGCAGACAGACGCGACAAGGCAGAGGGACGCCGAGATGACAGAGGAGATAAGGACCCACCAGGAACTCAACCGCGCGATCGCAATGTCCTATTCCGTATTCACCGGAGGGACGGTCAAGATAATCCAGAACCCGCAGGGGAAGATGGAGGAAGCGGCAAAGAACATGGCAAACGCCTTAAGATAAAGCGTCTTTCTGTTTCTTTATTTCTCATTCTTTTATCTTTCAATAACATATCAATAATACTACAATGGATTACGGAATAAGCGGCATTCTTACATTTAGCGAAGCCGGGCAGACGATCGCCCTCATATCCATCCTCTTGTCATTTGTCTCGGCAATGGTTAGAAAGGCGACCGTGGACATGGACAAGGTCAAGGACTCAAGGGAGAAGATGAAGGAGCATCAGAAGAAGATGCAGGAAGCCCAGAAAAAAGGTGACACCGACCAGATGCTCCGATCCCAGGAAGAGATGACAAAGCACATGATGGTGGGTTTTAAGCAGAACTTCAAGCCGATGCTCATAACATGGATCCCCGTCATACTCATATTCAACTGGATCTCCACCCAGTACGGGTCCGCGGGAGACGTCGGCAGCCTGCTAGGGATGAACATGAACTGGTTCTGGTGGTACCTGCTATGCTCGGTATTCTCTTCGATGATAATAAACAAAATAGTCCAGGTATCCTAGGAATGGCTATTTAAATCTTTTGAATCAAAATAGCTACCTACTCATTTTAGAGGAATCAGAGAAAAATGGTTAAACCAATGCTTAGAACAAGGGCCAGGAAGAAAGTACAAGTAAAAACCCCCGGCGGCAGGAACGTAACACACATCAAAGAGGGTAAGCCAAGCAAAAAAACATGCGGCCGCTGCGGAATAAATCTCGCGGGAGTGCCAAGCGAGCTCTCATCAGTCATGAGGAACATGGCAAAGAGCGAAAAAGTCCCTTCCAGACCCTATGCAGGAGTGCTATGCCCCGCATGCGTGGAAAGATTGGTAACCTATACCACCCGCTTCGAGGTCAAAGGCAAATACCCTGAATACGCGGAAATGGAGCTGCAAAGAGACCTCACAATAGAGAAGTATCTCCCAAAGGGATGGTACGAGTCAGTAAGCAAGAAATAATCCGGTAACTGAGATGGTCAGCGTCACCGTCGTAGGGGCAACAGGCTACATGGGGAGCGAACTCCTAAGGATTCTTGTGAATCACCCCAAAGTAGATAAGATAGTACCAACGTCCCGGACGCATGCAGGAAAACCTGTTTCTTCATTCCATAAGAACCTGCTAAACGTATTGGACACGCCGTTCGTCGACATAGACCTAAAGGACATCGATACGGACGTTGCGTTCATCGCGGCGCCCCCGGGAGACTGGTTCTCGGAACTGCCCGCACTATTGGACAGGGGAGTAAAAGCGATCACCATGGGCGGAAAATTCAGGATAAAGAACGCCGCGACGGATAAAGAAGTATACGGAGGATACGAGAATGAGTGCCTCCTCAAAGAGAGGGTCTACGGCCTGCCGGAAGTATACAGAAAAGAGATAAAGAAGGCAAGGTTCATAACCAACCCCGGGTGCTACGCCACGTCCATAATACTGGGAATACTGCCCCTGAAAGAATACCAAAAAGACCTGGACCTGCAAAAAGTCGTCGTAACATCAATATCAGGCACGTCAGGAGCAGGCGCAACCCTTACGGAAAAGATGCACCACCCCGAAGTATCGGGAAACATCAGGCCGTATAATACATTATTCCACAGGCACACGCCCGAGATAGAATCAATACTCAACGAATCATTCAAAGACCTGTCCCTGTCATTCATCCCAATCGTGGGGGACTATAGGAGAGGGATCGTCAGCAACATAACCGTTTTCACGGGCAGCGAACCAAAAGACCTTACCGGAAATTATAAGAAGCGCTACCAGGACGAACCGTTCGTCAGGATAATCCCCGAGACGCCTGAAATAGCGAACGTCGTGGACAGCAACTACTGCGACATAAACAGCGTGTACGACCCCAAAAAGAAGAGGATAATAACCATAAGCGCACTCGACAACCTCATAAAAGGGGGAAGCGGCCAGGCGGTCCAGAACATGAACATAGCGCTCGGCTTCGAAGAGAAGACGGGCCTCGGCATGGTCGCAGGCCACCCGTAAAGACAATCCGGATAATTAAATAATTATAGAATTAGGAGGAACAAAAATGCCAATAGCAAACTACAGGATTAAGAAAGTGACAGGGGTAAGAAGCGACTTAGACGCAAAAGAAATAACAAACGTAGACGTAAGCTCAAACTTCACCATACTCTCGGTAGACAAGAAGCGCGACGCAGACATAGGAGACTACCTGCTTGTGAACTTCCACTTTGCAGTAACCTACAAACCGGACCTGGGCAAAGTAGAAATGGACGGCTTCCTATGGTACACTGACAAGAACATGGACAAGATAGCAACAGAGAAGGACGGAAGGATCGAGATACAGGCCGACGCCCTCAAAGACATATCCTCGACCATACTAAGAGACACGCTCCTCGAAGCAGTCGACGTCACGAGAAAACTGAAACTCCCAGTACCCCTGGCCATGCCCAAGGTCAACGTGAAGCCGAACGAAGTAAGCTTCCCGAAAGCCTCGCAAACAAAGAACAACTAAACAGTTCGGGCCAGATTATCCATGACGCGCAGAACTGATGCGCGGCAGGATTTTATTTTCTTTTTTTAATTTCTCAGAGATCAGATATCGCACAGCACTTCGGCAACCCATATACCGCCTTTTTCCTCCACTTTCAGGTCGTGGTACGTCACAGCCTTGATATCCGTGAGTACAATGTGTTTTTTCTTGTTGAATCTCTCTCCGCAGAGAATAGCAGAAAGCTTATATGCTGCCCCTTTTTGTTCGACGGAGACGACAAAATCCCTGAAAACCAGGCTCTCTGTTTCAAATAAGAACAATACCTCGCTCAGGTAATCATGCATGAGAGTAGGAAGGTCGTTTGCTTCCAGCAGAAGGGTCTTTTTGACGGCAGGATCGATAGACGACGGATCGAACATGGCCGAGAACATGGCCCTTGCAGCGTTTGCGTAGCATTCGCCCAGGGTCTTTCCGTTGGATCTAAAAAAGAGGTCCGCGGTATGCTCCAAATACTCGTAGGGTTTGGAGGACATACCATTCAGATATTCTTGTCCAGTACTTCCAGTATCTCCGTTTTTACCTGCGTCTTTCCGCCCGTCGGGACGGCCAGCATCTTTTCGCAGACTATGCATTTTATGGGAGATGAAGCGCATCCGAATATTACCTGCTCGTTTCCGCAGTCGTTGCATTTAACCTTCAGGAATCTGCTTCTTGTCTTCTGTTGTTTGCTTGCCATTTTTTCGTTGAAAAGTAAAAATTATCCCTTAATGGGACTTTATCTCTACGGTCTTCTTGGTCCTTGCTCTCTGGTGCCGCTGATGCCTTTTCTTGCATACTTTGCACTTCAGGAGGAATACCGGCCTTTTTCCGACCTTGTAGACTTCTTTCTTGGGGGTTCTGGGTATGCTACCGTATCCGCGCTTCACTTCTTCGAATTTCCTTCTTCCGCGGTTCATGGTCCTCTCTTTCCCCTTTCGGTTGAGGCGGACTTCGTGTTCCTGATGCGCACGGCAAAAAGGACAATAGGTTCTTAGGGTCTCGGGAAATTTCATTTTTTTCTCTAGGGTTCAAAAACGAGATTGAATATAAATAATCACATTTTACCTATAAAAGTCAGGCGACCCAAAGGTCGTATGACACTTTAGGATCGGGGGTCAATAATGTCAAGTTTCCGATTCTATGACCTTTGCCACGTTCTCCATGTCGACTTTGCCGGTTGCTTCCTTTTTTACGAGCCCCAGGACGTCGACTCCGAGGAGCATTGCGGAGACCACGCCCAAAACTGTCGGGAAGACGTAGAATATAAGGCGGTCTATCATCGTCACGGTCGCGGCCTTAATGGCTGTAACGCCTGCAGACGCTCCCAGCAGGGAGAATAACGCGATGTTCGTTCCTTCCCAGATGCCCAACGCTCCCGGGGATACGGGGATGAAAGTAACGACTATCGCAAAGGCCTGTACTATCACGAGCGTTGCCAGGGGGATGTTTATCCCGATAGCGAGGAATATGACGTAGACCCGTAGGAGCCTGAGAGACCATACGATTATGGAGATGCAAGTCCCAAACAGCAGGATATAGTTGTCCAGCATCTGCTCTTTCATGGCCTTGTTGAATTTGCCGTAGATGACCTCGATCTCTGAATGTATCTTCTCGGCTCTGCCTTTCATGTAGGGTATGCGGGAGAAGGAGCAAATCAGGACATTGATTATTTTCATGGAGTATTCTTTGTTTATGGCCAGTGTCAGGGCTAGAACGAAAAAGAGCAGCAGTACGAATGACGCTGCGATGATGACCAATGCTATCTCCGGGGATATGCCGTTCGTCAGTATGAGGAATATTGCTACGGAGGATAAGAGGAATATCGGGATTATCTCCAGGAACAGGTCGACTACTACCGATGAAAATGCCTTTTCAGGAGCTATCCCCTCTTTTTTAGACAGGAGATATGCCTTTACGGGCTCCCCTCCGGCCATCCCGATGGGGGTTATGTTATTGATGAAGTAGCCAACGAATGTTGCAGCGAGAAGGTTCGTAAATGACACCTTGACATGTCTTAGGATAAGCCGCCATTTGACGGCTGAAAGGAACATCGTGAAAAGCTGTAATAGTATCAGGAGGAAAAAATATTCGAGCCGGATGCTGAGCATTGCGCCGACGGTTTCATTGAAGCCTACATAGTAGAGTATTCCTCCGATTAAGGCAAGACTCAGCAAAAACAAAACGAAACCTTTATACATTTTCTTTATAGATATAGGATATAGTTATACCCCTTTTTATGCTTAAAGCTAATATATCGGAATCACATAAATATATTCAACGATGACTGAACCCCCTGCGAATCCGGGCTCCAAGAAAAGAGAGGACTTAGAGTATTGGATAACAAAATACCTGGACAACAAGGAAAAAGGGTTATTGGACGAGGAAAAAGCCAATCCGAAAAAGAAGGAGGAAGTAGAATACTGGATGGTGCGCTTCCTTGAAAGGAAAAGACTGGGGCTGATAGACTCCTTATACGAGCACATCACAAATCTCAACACGGGAAAAACGGACCTTTTTCTATACAACAAAGAGACAGCAGACATACAAACCAAGATAAAGGACATAGACGTCAAATTAGCCTTACTCAGAGAACACCTTGGGAACATGAGAAAGGAGGAAGGAGTAGAATACTTCATGATGAAGCACCAGGAGGAGAAAAAAGAAAGCCTCGTGCAGGTGCTCTACGGCATCACCTCCGACTACGCGTCAGGAAAACTCGACAAGGCAGGCTACGACCAGAAATCCGGGGAGATAGAAAGACAATTGAAAGCAGTCAACGCCAAGGCAAGCCTCCTGCGCTCCCGCATGGACGTGGGAAAGGGAATGGAGGAAAAGGCCGAAGCAGAAAAGCCAGAGCCCGTAACGTCCCAGGTAACAGCCAAACCGGTGTTGATAAAACAGGCCGAGCCGGAGAAAAAGGAAGAAACCAAACCAAAGAAGGGCGAAAAAGAGGATACAACAAATACAACAATAGGAGGATACGAACACTATCACGAAGACATAAGCGTCCTAAAAGTCATAAAGTATACAATCATCTTTTTTGCCCTGGGAGGTATAGCACTGCACTTCTACCTGAATTCCCATTGCATAAGCGCGCCGATAACCATTAAGGCTCCGGACATCCTGGCTCTCCTGGACATTATAAAAGACGAATCCCCGGGAGACTATGAGATGCTATGCAAATACAGTACGGGCATAGACTACGTAGGGGGCGCAAAGCCAGTATCCCACGGGAGCAGGATAATGGTCTCAGAGAGGTCTTTAGGCTACAACGAGGACGGGGAGAAAGTAGAGAAGAACGACAAAATCCTTGCAGGAAACATCATACACGAAGCCTGCCATAACATGATGTACGCAGTGATGGACGGCTACGGCAAGTCCCGTGAAAGGGATGTGGAAAGACCCTGCGAACGCATGCGATACATGTTCATGTACAGGGAGGGCCACTACAAAAGCTACTCCGATATGGTAAATGCCCTCGCAAGGGAAGAATACGGAATAAAAAGCCTGCAAACGTCAGGCATAAGCGAGGTATTCCGACAGACGGAATCGGATAATTATTACAAATACGGAGTCCTCAACACTTACTGCGAAAAGGCAAAGCTTGAGACTGGCAGGCTGAGTGAAACGTCCCAGGAGTACAGGCTGACATTCAAGAACGCAGGAGAGGTCAACATACACTGCGGAACAATAGAACTCCTCATAAACGAGGTAGAATACCCCCTGGACTGCTTCGATCTTGCGCCCGGCGAAAAATACCAGACAGGAAAAGACTTCAAGCTCGCGGCAGGCGACACATACTCTGCCAGGATAGTAGGATGCTAAGCTTATCATCCATTCTTATATGTGAACAGAAAAATACATAAATAAAATGAGAATAGCAGTGATAATCCCCGCATACAATGAAGAAGCGTCGATCGGAAGATGCCTGGAATCCCTGAAAAAACAGACATACACGGACTACGAGATAATAGTCGTGAACGCCGAATCAACGGACAAGACCGCGGAGATATCCGCAAAATACGCAAACAAGGTCATAACCGCCAAAACAGGATCACCGGGACCCGCCCGCAACCTCGGGGTAAAGAACACCGGAGCGGAAGTCGTCGCATTCACCGACGCGGACACGATAGTTGCCGAAAACTGGCTGGAAAGGATAGCAAAAAACTTCCAGGACCCAAAAGTCGCCGGCGCAGGCGGCGTGCTGCGGCCACTTGACGCAAGGACCCTTGATAAGGTAATGTTCAAGATAAACTCCGACTGGTGGTACCGCGTAAGCGGCCTCTTCGGCTTCTACCAGCTTGGAACGCCGAATTGCGCATACAGGCGCACTGCCTACGTTGAATCGGGGGGCTTCGATGAAAAACTCTCGATGCTCGAAGACACGGAACTGTCGCTGCGCATGAGAAAATACGGAAAGGTAGTGATAGACAAAGACATGGTGGTATACAACTCGGCAAGAAGATTCATACAGGAAGGATACACAAGAGTATTCTTTCGATACCTGAAAGAATACATAAACCTGTTCTCAGGAAAAAGCGTCAACTCAAAGCACTTCGACACAATAGACCACTGAAAAAGGCTACGCGGCAAATGAAAAAGATATTGATATATATCAGCCCGGAGAAATACTCCTCACTCTTCGACCTCATACTCGGCTACGACGGAGGCGCAGACATAGTAGTCCCGTACTCCGACACAGGCGACGAAGACATAAGAGACGTCGTATACAGCTGCGTATACACAAGGGGATCGAACGGGAGGAAGAACACCGCGATATTCATCGGCGGACCCGACGTGAACAAAGGAGAAGAATTCATGAACGCGATCCTTTCGATATTCAAAGAACTCCCGGAAGACTTCCGGGTATCGGTCGTCGCAGACCCGCACGGAGCGCACACAACATCAAGCTCATGCGTGGTCAAGATCAAAAAAGCCGCGGGCGACTTGAAAGGCAAAAACGCAACAATACTCGCGGGAACCGGACCAGTAGGGCAGAGCATAGCAACGCTCCTCTCGGAACAGGGCTGCAACGTTACGATCACATCCAGGGAGCTCTCAAAAGCAAAAAATATCTGCGACATAATCAAAGAGAAACACGGAGCGACCGTAAAACCATTCGAAGCAGGCGATCAAAAGACGATTGAAAAATCGGTGGCGGAAGCAGACATCGTAGTCGCAACGGGCCCCGAGGGGATAACCCTGCTCCCGAAAAAGACGCTCTCCAGGAACAAGCGCATAAAGGTCCTCGCAGACGTTAACGCAGTAGCCCCGCACGGGATCGAAGACGTAGACCCGAGAGACGACTGCAAAAAAGGAGCCGACGGGAGGATAAGGATCGGAGCACTGTCCATAGGAAGCCTGAAGATCAAGGTCCACCACAGGATAGTCGAGAAGCTCTTCGAGGAAAAAGGGCAGGTCCTGGATCTGGAAAAGATATACCTGGTCGCAGAGAAGATAGCCGAGTGAAGCTGGAGTGGGCGGATCGATCAATAGTCCGCCTTTATTTCTAAGAACACCCTACAGTTATAACCGGGCATCACTAATTGCATAAAAACAGGCAAATCCCAATATATACCAAGGAAATGGGCAAACAGATAACGCAGTACTGCAGCAGGATAAGCGAAGTAGTCCTCGGGGCAACCAAATCCGACGGAGGCACACGGGACCGCAGCCATACCATAGGAGGAGAGACTGCGCCCGCGTTCCATTACTCGGAGGGATACACATCCCGTAAACAGGTCATATCCCACGACGTATTCGACATGCCGATCCCGCTCCCGGGCCACGTGCGGGAACATTTCCCGGGAGTCATGGAAGAGCCGGTCAAATGGGCCAAATACCGGGTAGAGAAATACGGGGCGGAGATGATCACGCTGCACATGGTCAGTACAGACCCGAGGGTAAAAGACACCCCCATCAAAGACGCATGCAGAACCATCGAAGACGTACTGCAGGCAGTCAAGGTCCCGATAATAATAGGGGGCTCCGGCAACCCGAAAAAGGACCCGGAACTCCTGGAAAAGGCGGCGGAAGTGTGCTCCGGAGAAAAGGTGCTGCTCTCGTCGGTTGATCCAAACATGGACTACGGGCGCGTGGTCAAAGCCGCTGTCAAGCACGGCCATTCGGTTCTCCCGCTTATCTCCATGAATCCCGAAGAGATGCGCCGCTTCAATAAAACACTTATGCGCCTGGGCCTGAAAAGAGAGCAGATGGTGATGGACCTCTTCACGGGAGGCGTAGGCTACGGCATAGAATATTCCGTCTCCGCCATGGAACGCAGCCGCCTTGCAGGTCTTTCCGGGGACGAAGCACTTGGGCTGCCGATCGCCTCCGCAACCTCGAACGCCTGGTCTGCACGCGAAGCATGGATGAAGAACGACGCCTGGGGGCCGCGCGAATTGCGGGGCCCTTTATGGGAGACAATGACTGCGCAAGCCGCACTCCTCTCCGGCGCGGACCTCTTCATGATGCTGCACCCCCGGGCGATCGCCTCCATGAATGCATTGATCGATTCGTTATACAAAAAAACAAAGAGATGACCCGAGCAACCGCCCTGCAGATATACAAGCATCTGCCGAAGAAAGACTGCGGCAGATGCAAAGAAAAGACGTGCATGGCATACGCCATGAAATTATCCTCCGGACAAAAAACGCCCGCAGATTGCCCTCTCCTCACAAAAAAACAGAAAAAGAGCGTAGAAGAACTGATCGCTCCCGCGGTTCGCGCGGTTACGATAGGCAGTGCGGGCAACGCCATAACTATCGGCGGCGAAGAAGTCTTGTACCGCCACGAATACAGATACGTCAATCCGACGGCGCTATTCATAGAGATCCCGGACAACATGATCGCTTCGGAAATAGAGAAAAGGATCGAATTCGTTAAAAATTTTCAGCCCGAACGCCTTGGGAAAAAGCAGCGTCTCGACGGCCTGTGCATAAAATGCACGTCAGGCGACAAAGCAAGATACGCGGAAACGGTTGAATGGATTGCAAGAAAATACGATGGACCCCTTATCCTTTCCGCGGACAGCCCGGAGCTTATGTCAGCCGCCGCATCAATTGTCAAAGACAGAAGGCCCCTCCTCTATTCTGCTACCCCGGACAACTGGAAAGAGGCAAAAAAGACCGCCAAAAAATACAACGCGTCCCTGGCACTGCATTCCACGGATCCGGAGGCGCTGCGCAGAACGGCAAAAATAGCGTCAAAGGGTTTTTCAGACCTGGTTCTCGATTCTGGCATATCCTGGGGAAAGGACCTTCCATCTACAGTTGATAAACTCACGATGCTGCGCAAATCAGCCGCCGATGGAATAAGAGAATCCGGTTATCCTTTGATGGGTTCTACGTCATCCGTTTACGGGCAAAGCCATAAAAGCGCGGAAGAATGCGCGTACGACGAATCACTTCTCGCGGGCCTGCTCGTATGCAGGTATTCAAGCCTCATAATCATGCGGACGATAGAGCCCTGGGCCCTTCTCCCGGTGATGACCCTGCGCCAGAGCCTATACTCGGACCCCGCAGTCGAGCCGAGCGTCGAGGCAAAGCTTTACTCAGTTGGAACGCCGGACAAAGATTCGCCGCTCATCGTAACCTCCAACTTCGCGCTCACTTATTATTCGGTCGCAAAAGACCTGGAAGGGGCAGGCGTCTCAGCCCACCTTCTGGTCGTGGACACGGGAGGCCTTGCCGTAACGGTTGCTCTCGCCGCCGAGAAACTGACCTCGCACGGCATCAAGGATGCCCTGATCGATGTGAAAGAAAAAGTGAGCCATAAAAAGGTCATAATCCCCGGGGCTGCGGCGCAATTGAAAGCAGACCTGGAAACGGCATCCGGATGGACCGTCCTCACAGGCCCGCAGGATTCCTCCGCCCTGCCGGCATTCCTGAAAGAGTCGTGGAGGACGCAATAATGGACAAATACGTCATCGAATTTTCGCCCGTTGGAAAAAAGACCGTTGCCAGCGGATCAGACACCATCCTCGATGCCGCCATGTCCTGCGGAGTATACATAAATGCATCATGCAGGGGCCTGGGCCGCTGCGGGAAATGCAAGGTCACGGTCACGAAAGGGATTGTGCGCACAAAGGAAGCGGTCGATGAAAACGGCGTATACGTTGCCTGCAGGACTTATCCTCTGAGCGACTTAAAGATCCTTGTACCGGAAGCGTGGATATTGCCGGAACGCCAGAGCGTGGACCGCGTAGAAGAAGTGAAGAACAAACCCCTTCTCGGAAAGGACGCATGCATAGCCGTCGATATCGGGACGACGAGCGTCGCCGCGTATCTTGTGGACACCCTCTCGAATAAGCCGGTCGGTCTAGCTTCCGCCATAAACAGGCAGGTAGTATACGGAGAGGACGTAGTAAGCAGGATAGAATACGCCAAGAAGAACGGGACTGCCAAATTGAAGTCAGGAATAGTTGAGACCATAAACGACCTGATAGCAGACCTTTCCAGGTACCGGGATTCTTTTGCGATCAGAGGGTTATTTGCCGCGGGGAACACGACCATGACTTATCTCTTCCTGGACAAAGACCCGCAGGCCATAAGGAAGAACCTCGACCTTGACGAATTCCGCGCGTCCTACAAGGCGGATGCAAGAGCCCTCGGGCTGACGATAGACGGACGGATCCAGACCATGCCCGGGATATCGGGATACGTCGGGGGAGACATCGTAGGAGACATACTCACATGCGGCATCAACAAGGGAACTGGGATATCGATGCTCATAGACATCGGCACGAACGGGGAGATAGCTATCGGAAACAAAGACTGGCTGGCCGCGTGTTCCACCTCCGCCGGACCCGCCTTTGAGGGGGGAAGCATAGCCTGCGGCATAAGAGCAGGGATCGGCGCAATAGAACGGGTGGAGATAGATGACGGAGTAGCCCGTTACTCGACTGTCGGCAATGAAAAACCCATCGGCATATGCGGCTCGGGACTGATAGACCTCGTCGCGGCATTATTCTCCGAAGGAATAATAGACCATGAGGGAAGAATCAAGGGCGAATCAAAGGAATACGTCGTCGTGCCAAAAGAGGATTCCGGGTCCGGGAAAGACATCAGGATAACAGAAAGCGACATAGAGAACATAATCCTGTCCAAGGCGGCGCTATACGCAGGCGCTGTTACCATGACAAAGATCGGCATACCCTTCCATGAACTGGACAAGATATATGTCGCCGGAGACTTCGGATACCACATCGATTACGAAAACGCAGTAACGATAGGCCTGCTTCCCGACCTGCCGAAGGAAAAATACCAGTTCATAGGCAACGGATCGCTTAAAGGGGCATTAATGGCCATGACAAGCGAAGAAAAGAGAAAAGACGCTGAAAAGATAGCCGCCAAAGCAACGTACGTCGATTTGTCCGGCAATAAAACGTTTTCCGCGGAGTACATGGACGCACTCTATTTCCCGCACAAGGACGTGACAAGGTTCCCCTCGGTAGACAAAAGGATCCGTTAGACTTTCAGGGTCATGCGAGGCTGCAGTTTTGCGACCGGGGTTCCAAGCTCGTATTCCATGGTCTTTTCGATCACTGAAAGGCCCCTGTAATCATACGGGAGCTCTCTTGGATTCATTATCACCATCTCCCCGAACGAGGAAACGCTCTTCTTCGAGTTGTCTATCATCTCGCTGACGCTTGATGCGGGTTTTGCGCCGCTTAGGACGAAGTGATTCCTCTTCCCTCCGTTGACCACGTTTATCCGCGTATATTCGAGGTCCACCTTGTATCCTCCACCGTGCGGCAGAATATTCGTCTGCTCAAGCCTTTCCAGCATGCCAGTTTCCTCGGCCCGGGCGCGGAAACCGACTCTGCCGATCACTTCCTCTGACATGTTAGGCTTGCCCCTGAAAACGTAGACGGGTATGTCCCAGCGCATAGCCACGGGGAAGAGATTCTTTTCTACGGAGTTATAGCAGCCCAGGCGCATCTCGCTCTCGTTCGTCAGGCCCTGGTGGGTGGTATTCGATACGACCATATAATCGCCTATAACCTCTTTTAGAATAGATTCCCTGCGCCTCTTGGAAAAATCCTCAAGATCCTGCCACCTGCGATAATAATCCGTTCCAGCGGTTCCCTCAAGGTATGAGACCTCACCCATCGGGGTCGTAACGCGCTCCTCGGAATCGGTTGAACCGTAGAACTCGTTCTTTTTCTCCGGGGCAGAGCCGTGCAGGAGCACGTAAAAACTGTCCTTCGGGACAACGTTCTCCACGTCGGGAGAGCTTTCCAGGACGCTGTAGAACTCGAAAAAATGATTCCCGTGGCCGAAGTCCGGCCTTAGACGCACACCGTCCAGGACCAATTCAGATTCCATGACTTCAGACATCCTGCGTATAATGTCCTCTCTCGGGGGAAGCTCGTCTATTCTTGCAAGAAGCATGCCGCAGGCATTCGGTTTAATCTCGGGAAAATAGATGCCTTTCTTGGGCCAGCGGATGACTGCGCCATATCCAAAGCCGCTCTCCCAGCGCTCCACGTTCCGGGTGACTGTCGCGTCGGGACCAAAAACGCATGAAACGTCATAATCGTCCAGGGCGTACATTATCTTGCCCAGGCCGTAGCGCATGTTCTCATAAGCCAGCGCAGAAGCAAGGTCCCTTGGCCCGAAAGAGAATATCCTCTTCGTGGACGCATCGATAAGCGCCTTCTTATCCAGGTCTCGAGGGTTCATATTGGTAGGTAATATTCGGAATACCCCTTATTATTTGACGTAATCCCCTATAAACTATGATAAAATGTACCTACTGATAGACGAAAAAGACCGCAAATACCTTGTAAAAGGCGACAAAGACGTGCATACCAACTATGGAGTGATAGTTGCGGCCAAACTGTGCGAGGAGAACGTAGGCAAAGTCATAGAAAGCCACCAGTGCCACAAGTACAAGCTCATAAAACCCAACATTCTCGACTACATGGAGAAGGCAAAGCGCGGCCCGCAGGCGATGACGCCGAAAGACTGCGCCATGATATCCACATTCAGCGGCATAGGCCCGGGAAGCAGAGTACTGGAAGCGGGAGTCGGCTCAGGCGTCCTGTCAATGTATTTTGCCAACCTGATATCCCCGGCGACGCTCACAAGTTACGAGATACGCGAAGACTTCGCGAAGATAGCTCTAGGCAACTTCGAAAGGTTCGACATAAAGAACGTCGAGATAAAGATGAAGAACATCTACGAGGGAATAGAAGAAAAAGACCTCGACCTCGTCTCATTGGATCTCCCTGAACCGTGGAGGGCGATAGAGCCTGCTAAAGGCGCGCTCAAGATA
This sequence comes from Candidatus Altarchaeia archaeon, assembly GCA_049299895.1. Classification (GTDB taxonomy): domain Archaea; phylum Altiarchaeota; class Altiarchaeia; order IMC4; family QMZM01; genus CAIYYO01. The sequence continues at coordinate 7,438 of JBAQYF010000016.1, read as the reverse complement.
GGAGGATACATATCTTCGTATTCGCCGAGCATAGAACAGAACAAGAAATTCTGCGACGCGCTCGGAGACTGCTTCACACACGACACGCTTGAGACGATACAAAGAGACTGGGACATGGAGGTGGTAAGGCCGTTCTCTAGGATGATAGCGCATACGGGGTTTATTACTGTCGCAAGGCTTGTGAACAGGTAAAAGAATACCTTTGCCGGCAGTTTTTATTCGCTGACATAGAATATCCAGTAGGGCTTTTCTCCTGATCCGACTCTTTCTGCGTTCTTTGGGTAGACTGCCTTCTTTCCATTGCTGCAGTTGACAGTCCATGCATACATTCCTGGAGCCATGTCCAGGTACTCCACTGAGTGGGTCCCTGCGTAGATGCCCTGAAGATTCTCTTCAATAGATAATTCCCCTCCGGATATGTTCGTCCAGACGGAGCAATTAAAGCTGGATGAATACGGATCCGACACTCTGAAACTGAGCCTCACCGCGTGGGGCGGCAGCGGAAGGGTAGACGTGGTCGAAGAGGATGTTGTCGTTGATGACGAACTGGACGTGGGGGTCGTAGTCGTCGAGGTAGATCCGTTTCCTATAGTGAATGGCAGTTCTGCTTGCCCGGATTTGTAGCCCAGGCAGGCGGAGGCGTAGGCATAGTTTGCGTATAAAACGGTTTTGTCTGTCTTCTCTACGGTTACGTTTATCAGGCATTCTGCAGACTGTCCGGGTTCAAGATTCGTCGCGCTGCAGGAAATGAAACGGTACTTTGAGGGTGAAGAGAGGCTCAAGGACTCAAGTTTAACATTCCCGCTGTTTACTATGACTGCCCGAAGCACTCCTGATTTACTGTAATTTAGTTTTTCCGCGCCGTAAACGCTTCCTGCAAGGGATGGGGTTACGTTTCCTCCTATGACGGATATCCTCTTTGAATATGAGATATATTTTATACGGAGCAAGTCTTCAATTGATTTAGCATCTACCCTGTCGAGAACCGAGGGCACATTGTACCTGCAGAAAGAGTCCCATGAGCCTGACGCCTCGCATTTCGAACCATAATGGTAGAACGTGCACTCTACGGCGTATTTCGCATTGAAAGACACGTCGCCGGGCATCATTGCAACATAACCCGTATTGCTCTTTTTCAGTATCTCCGAAGACTGCGAAACGTTTTCCGAAACCTGCTTAACCGTGCATACGAGGTTTCCGGTTATCTCTGCCGCCTCAAGCGTATCGCTGGCCGAGGCCGCAGTAGCGTTCGTATAAAGCGGGACTTTTGTAAGGGGGTCTTTCATCCCGTCCAGCAGAATGCCCGCGGAGAACGGAACAGTCACATCCTTATGCACTCCTGATTTATGGTAATCCACGAGGTCCTGCACGAATTTTTCCACATCCGCCGAAAAATATATCGGAGGCGTATCGAAATACCCTCCGGGATGCAGATATTCCCCCTTGTCCAAACCTTCCGAAAGGGTGAAACTGTCACCGACGCACATTGTATTCCCCAGGATGCTGCCTTTTGCGTCCACTAACTTCAGGTCTTTATCGCTTATGTAAAGCCAAAGGTCCATCTGGTAGTATCCCCGGACTTTCAGGCAGTCGGCCTGGTCCTTACAGCAGGCCTGCACATTGGCCTTGCCCGGCCCCATCTCAAGGGGGCAATTCGCGTTGTCGTTCATTGCCTTGGACCATCGATTCCATCCGTCTATAGTATTAAGCTCATAGAATTTGTAAGACTGCGAGATGTCTTCAAGTTTCGCGTCTCCAAGGCAGTAGAATGTGCTATCGACGGATCTGATGAACTCGTTCACGTTGAGACACCTTCCATAAAAGTCGGTTACCGCGTAACCGCACTGACCCCGGGCACAACACACGTCGTTGGCGCATTCTCCGGACAGGCACTCAGAGTCAGAAGAGCATAATTCCTTATTCGAAAGCTTCCAAACACCCTCACTCCTACAAGTATAAGTCACACCGCTCTCAAGAGAATTCTGAACACCCACATCAAAACAAGAGCCCCTAAGATCACTAATCGCCTTACCGCACTGATTAGCAGCACAACACACGCCATTCAAACACTTACCGGAATTACAATCAACATTACCAGAACAAATCTCTTTATTCGAAAGCTTCCAAACACCCTCACTCCTACACGTATAAATCACACCGCTCTCAAGAGAATTCTGAACACCCACATCAAAACAAGAGCCCTTAAGACCACTAACCGCCTTAGCGCACTGATTAGCGCCACAGCACACGCCGTTGATGCATTTTCCTGAATTGCAGTCAGAACCGGAAGAACAGAGTTTGCCGTTGGCCAATGCAGCATAAGAGTCTATGACCGATCCTGCCGCCAGGAGCAGCAGCGCAAGGAACAATAATCCATAGGTATTAGTTTTCATTTTTGGAATTGCTTTTTTTTCTTAAGCGCAAACAAAACGGCACACACCGCGACCGCGACCAATAGGACGTATAATGCGACCTGAGACCATGCACCCGTGCTTGTATCAGATTCCTCCGGGGCACCCGATTCCGACTCCAAGTCAGAGGAAACATCACCTGACGGTTCCGGCTCATCGGCCGCCGGCAGAGAATCATATACCAATTCCTTCGAATCCCCAGCCTTCTTTTCCGTCTCAAGAACCTTCAGAACATAAACACCCCGGCCAAGCCGGCTCAGGTCCACAGAACCTGCAAGCGACCCTGTTATATCCCTCTCTTCAATGTAGGCTACATCGCCTCCGGAAGACAGAATATATATCACCGCATGCCCGCTAAGAGGATCCCCGTACTCGTCTGAGTATTTGAGGGAATATTTGAGCCCTGTTTTGGACACGTTGGTATCGGATATTTTTAAAAGGTATTGATGATCCAGGAACTTGGTATAATCATATAGTACCTGCGAACTATCTATCACTTTTCCAAGGTCGTCGTATAGCTCGGTCTTCAGGACGAGCTTTGTAATGTTCTCTTTGGAGGTAAATTTCATCTGTTTACCTGCAAGCTGCGAAGAAACATTGGAATAAAACTGTTCTCCTGCAAGCTCTTTTCCGTACCCGTCCAAAAGAACGACCCGGCCCCTGATGCCCTGGCCCTGCGCAGAGTCAACGGGTGAAGATGCTGAATTTGACACGCAAAAGGAAACGTTAACAGGTACGTCTTCCAACACCGGAAAAGAGCTCAGACCCGCCCAATTGATTATAGGCTTTTCTCCGCCAACATAGAATCTAACAGGGAGAATAGACTTTTGATCTTTTGTGAACGCCGATACAACCAGCATATAAACGCCTGCGGAAAGACCCTCCGCGGAATACTCAAGGACTTTCGAACCAGAAACCGTCTCGGACTTTCCGTAGCCCGCAAGGGGTTCTCCCGAGTCGTCCCAGGAGAACAAGCTATAATTTACCGACGTTTCCACGCCGGAAGGATTCTCCAGCCTCGTTTTAAGGAATAACGCAGAACCGGGCTGCACCCGGGGTATCGGGGCGCGGAACATATAAGATTTTCCGTCCAGATAGGTTTCTGTTTTATTGAGCAAAAGAACCGTTGAAGCGCCTGCTGAGACTTTGAATGTAGTCGACTTTGCCGGGAAGGACGTGAGGAATGAGACCCCCGCTATATTGAATTTTTTGTCTACCGAGAAATACACGCTTATTACGTATATTCCGGGCATCGCGTTTTCAGGCACGCGCCAAGAGAATACGCCGGAGTAATTGCTGCCAGTCTGTACGCCCGCACCGGTAAGCGGATAGAACACGTCAACTATGTCGTCGTCTTCCATCCGGTCTACGTCTTCAGGCCCCCTGTAGAGCACGACCGCCTTGACCGCTCCTTCGGGCAGCGGGCTTTGAAAGGCATTCGCAAAGGCGTAGTTAACAGACACGTTGTCACCCGGGGAATAAACGGTTTTCCCGGAATACAACTCAGTGAATACAAGCCCTCCGAAATTGTAATTGCTATAGCAATCCACATCTACAAGATCTGCCTGGGCATTGGCAAATGCAGAAAGCAGGAGCAAAAATAATCCTAAAAAGAAGAAATCTTTTTTCATGTATCGACACCCCCCAAGATATATATTAATTAGCATGCTACAAAAGAAAACTTTATATAATGAAGTATTGTTACAATTAGGTTATTAATACATATGTAAAGATATAACCCTGATCATTTCGAAGCAAGACTTGCGGGATAGATAAGGCTACTTGGATGCATGCCTATAAAAAACTTTTCAAAGACATCATAAATCTTATTTCCAGGACCTGCGAACAACCGACCAAATAAATGCTTTCCATCCCATTTATTCAGTAGTATAACTCTAAACCCAACAATGAAAACCCTCCTCGACGCAGATTATGTAACAAGGGACAACAAGGCAGTCATCCGCTTATTCTACAAGGAGGATGGAAAGCGCACTATGGAGGAAGTCAAGGACTTCGAACCCTATTTCTACGCAGTCTCAAACGAAAGCATAGATGAACTCGCCAAGGATGTGAAGAACGTACCCCATGTCGTCCGCACAGAAAAGAAGAAGATGATATACATCGGAAAAGAAGTGGACGTCCTGAGAATAGTAGTCGAGGAACCCGGGAACGTCCCGGAGATAAGGGGCCAAGTCCGCGAACTGCCGCACTGCTCAGGCGTAAAAGAAGCATCCATCCCGTTCACGGAAAGATACCTCATCGACTCAGGCCTGACGCCCATGCAGGACGCAGACTTTGCGAATCTTCGGATAGCCGCAGTCGATACCGAAGTATACAACCCCCACGGCATGCCGGAAGCAGACAAAGAACCAATAATCATGATCTCCTACGCCGACAACCTCGGCCTAAAAAGGGTCTGGAGCTACCGGCATACAACTGTCCCAGATTTTGTCGAAGTCCTAAAAGACGAAAAAGAGATGATAAAAAAATTCGTCGAAACCATCAAAGCGCAGGAGATAGACCTCATCGTCTCATACAACGGAGACAACTTCGATTTCCCTTATTTGAAGGACCGGGCCGCGAAATACAAGTTCGAACTGGAACTGGGGATAGACGGCAGCACCGTGAAGATGGAGCGCCGGGGCATGAACAACGGAGCCCGCGTAAAAGGGAGGCCCCACGTCGACCTGTATCCGCCTTGCAGGCAGGTATTCAACATCTCGCGTTACACACTGGAAGACATCTACAAAGAACTGTTCGGAGTCGAGAAACTGGACGTCGAAGTAGAACACATGGCCTCAGTCTGGGACGGAAAAGAAGGTCAGCCAAAACTAAATGAATTATATGAATACTCGCTCTCCGACGCTGAAGCGACATTGAGGATAGCAATCGCCCTCCTGCCCCTGCAATACGAACTCTCGCGTATCACCGGCCAGCCGATATACGAATGCTCAAGGTCCACCTCCGGGCAAAGAGTGGAAGACCTCCTTGTAAAGACTGCGCGCGAAAAGAACATACTTGTGCCGAACAGGCCAAGTGATCGCATAGCTGAGGAAAGGACGCGCAACCCCTATGAAGGAGCGTACGTCGTCGAACCCGAGAAAGGAATACACGATAACATCGCGCTCTTCGACTTCCGGTCGCTGTACCCGTCGATTATCATCAGCCACAACATAGACCAGGCGACCGTAGACTGCAAATGCTGCCCCGGGAAAGAGGAGCACCACCAGTCGCCGACAGGACACTACTTCTGCAAGAAACAAAGGGGCTTCCTGCCTGATACGCTGGAGATCCTCGTCAAGCGCAGGATGGAAGTAAAGAAAGAGGCGAAAGCAGAGAACGACCCTGAGAAGAAGAAACTACTCGACGTAAAGCAGCAGGCGCTCAAGATCCTTGCTAACTCCATGTACGGATACTTCGGCTTCGCGAGAGCCCGATGGTATTCAAGGGAAGGGGCGGAGGCGATCGCAGCCTACGGCCGCGAATACATTCACAAGACCATAAAGGAAGCAGAGCACCAGGGATTCAAAGTAGTATACGGAGACACCGACTCAGTCTACATCACGAAGCCTACGGAAACAGACCAAAAGAAACTGATGGAAGACGCAAAGACATTCGCAAAGACCATCAACTCCCAACTGCCGGAAGCAATGGAACTAGAATTCCAAGGCTTCTATCCGCGAGGGATCTTCATAACAAAGAAACGCTACGCCGTAATGGACGACAAAGGAGGCCTCACGGTAAAAGGCCTGGAAACAAAAAGACGGGACTGGTCGGAGATAGCCAAAAAAACCCAAACCGACGTCCTAAACGCACTACTACGCGACAAAGACCCGCAAAAAGCCGCAGACATCGTAAAAGAAGCAGTAAAAAAGATCAAAACAGGGACCGTTCCCTTGTCTGACCTGTCCATCAACACACAGATCACGCGAGGCATGGGCGAATACGTAAACGAAGGACCACACGTACAAGCGGCTAAAAAAGCGATGAAAGAACACGGCTACGAATACAAACAGGGAACGATCATGACGTACGTGATCACCAAGAAAGGGACCTCGATATCTGATAAGGCGAGAATCATGGAGGACGTAAAGGAAGGGGATTACGACCAGGACTACTACATCGACAACCAGGTGATTCCGGCGGTTGCGAGGATACTGGAGTCGCTGGGATACACGGAAGACGAACTGAAAGGAAAGGGGAAGCAGATGAGGATGGGGGATTGGTGATATACATGGAATCCAGAACTTGTATAATAGGCGATTTGAAGAATGGCATTAATTCAAGGTGGAATTATCCTCGCCTTCAGATAAACATTAATGAAGCGGATTTGTCTTTCTTTCCAGAATTACACAGCATATTCAAGATCCATCTAATTTTTTCAGAAGGCAAAATTATCGATAAAAAAGGGAGGGAATACTGTGATGGAATTTTTCTTACAAGAGTGGTTAAGGATCACCCCAATCGATTTGGAAAAGGCACTGTAGGCGCTATATGTGCTATATGGGCAGATAATAAAAGAGACGGCATTCTTCCTGGATGGTTAAAAAATCATGAATTATGTGCTGGGGATAAGGTAAAAATAGGTTTGATAGATAGTAAATATTTTCTAGAATCAATTTAATCGAATCATTCTTATGGTACCCAATAGATGCTCGCAACATGACTCAAATAAAAGGGGAACAGATAAACTCCGAATTTATTGATAGATTGGGGAAAGGGTATGATAAGTTTTATGGCGATGAGCGAGAGTATGAATCGATTATAACGCTAGTATCCTCTGAATTGCAGGGAAAAAAATCTATTTCTAAGCCCACATTTGAAAGAATATTAAATTGGAAATCTCCACGTCTGAAGGGAATAGTTAAATTAAAGGAGTATGATAAAGCATATAGCCCAATAATTACCTAAGTTTTCCCTTGTTTTTCCTCATTACATCCTACTTTTTTTAGTATGCTGTCCTGTATTTTTTCCAGATTTACAGTTGTGGACCAAGTATTGTCGTTTTCGTTGTCTTTCAAATGGAT